>DDST01000144.1:0-6257 GCA_002343485.1 Proteobacteria bacterium UBA2383 | reverse complement strand
ATAGCCTGCAACTTCGCTAAACGCCTCAAAACCCCCAAAGGGCTAACCCCATATGAATACATCTGCAAAATCCAGACGAACGATCCCGGACACGTTAACGTCAATTCGTTCCAGCACAGCGTGGGACTCAACATCGAGGAAGGCGTGCGTAAATATCCCCTGACCGGCCCATTCGAGCCTGGATGTCGAGTTTTTCAAGCAAGTCTGCCGCCGTCAGCCAGTCCGCTGACCGCAAGCATTGCGTCTCTCCAACCGACCAATTGAAGACATAGGGTCCCAACGCCGTCAGCAAGGTCACACAGGCTCGTGCGGTGTCCAAACAAGCCGGTAGATACTCGAAGGACAAGGCAGGAACCGGTTGGGACAGCCCCTGTAGAACTTCCTGCTCGTAACCTTCCACATCGATTTTGCAAAATGCCGGTATACCGTAACAGGCAATCAATTCATCCAGAGTGGTCACTGTAACCGGAACCGGCGCATCCCAGCGCACGCCAGCAAACCCGCGCTCCTGCTGTACTGCGGCGATCCAAGACGACGACAAAGTGGTCACGGTCGGCGTGCGGGGACTGACCCGTAATTCGGCAACGCCAGGCGCGGCCCCAACCGCCTGCTCGACCAAGGTGACCGGCGCTTGATGGCCAAACCAGCAACGCAGCAGCGCCATGCAATCGGGTTGCGGCTCGACAGCCACGATCCGGGCGCCCAACGGCGCCCAGGCCCGCAACCGGCTGCCAACATGCGCACCGATATCGAAGCATAAATCGCCCGGACCGATAAACTGGGCGTAAAACCGGGTCAGGCGGCGGCGGCGGAATGGAATGCCGTGGTACATCAACACCGAACGCAGCAATCCCACTCCGCGTTCGAAACGGGTCCAGGCGCTCATAGTGATTTACCTGTAATCGCCAAATGAAAAACCCATCGCAGAAGGGCCGGTATACGGAACCGGGTTATGATCTTGCCTTTTTAGGCGAAGTGATCATAGCCTGACCGGTCCAGGCGAAAAACGGAGCCATCGGCGCGAAACAATTGCAAACCCGGCTCAGCGGTGATAACGCCGATACGCGTACAGCGGCAATCCCAGCGCATGGCAAGATGCTCCAGCCGTTCAACTCGCTCCGGTGGCACCGTAAAGCAAAGTTCATAATCATCGCCACTGGTTAAGGCGGTCGTGATCGCCGCATGCTGATCCAGGCAGGCCAATAGCGCGGGTGATAAGGGCAACCGGTCGACCTCCAGCCGTGCGCCGGCCTTGCTGCGCTCCAGAATATGGCCCAGATCCTGCGCCAACCCGTCAGAGAGGTCGATAGCCGCGTTGGCCATCTCACGCAGCGCCCGTCCCTGTGCAATGCGCGGCTCGGGCCGCTCCAACCGCATCTGCAGATAATTCTGATAGCTGCCAACCCCCTCTACCCTCCCCAATGCCACCGCCAATGCCAAACCGGCATCGCCCAGGGTTCCGGTGACATACACGCTATCGCCCGGCTTCGCACCGTCACGGCGCAGTGCCAACCCAGGCGGCACGAAACCTTGTGCTTGAAGCGTGATAACAGTCACGGGGCCGTGAGTGGTATCACCCCCGATTAGTTGCACCCCATGCCGGTCCGCCAAGGCGAATAGCCCCCGGCAAAACGCCTCCAGCCAAACGTCATCAGCTTCCGGCAAAGTCAACGCCAGTGCCACCCAAGCCGGGGTTGCGCCCATCGCTGCCAAATCACTCAGGTTCACCGCCAGCGCCTTGTGGCCAATCCCCTCCGGATCGGCGGCAGCGAAGAAATGTACGCCGGCCACCAAAGTATCTATTGTCACGACCAGCTGCTGGCCGGAAGGCGGCGCTAACAAGGCACCGTCATCGCCGATGCCTAGCATCACATCGGAGCGCCGCAATTCATGTGCAGCGAAATAGCGATCAATCAGGGTAAATTCAGAACCAGGCATGGACGAGAATGAACTCCGAGGGTAAGCACTGGACAAGCAACATCAGGACGGACGTTGAATATCCCGCCGGGCAGTGGAGATGGTCACGGTAAAGCCAGCAATCACATCACTCAGAGTCATGAGCACGATCAGGAAAAAGGTCATATTGGCCATGCGTGGCATTACGATCAGCTCAATCAGTGCGATAATAAACACCACGAGCGACAGAACATGGTTGAGAATAGCGGCGGTTGAACTGTTGGTCGCGCGATAAATCTCAACGCACAACAGGAACAAACCGACGACCAGCAGCAAGTCGCCACCCTGGAACAGCAAAACGGCTCCGGATAACAATGGCAGGCCAAAAAGCGTCGCTTCCAGCCAACCCGGCGCCGCCAGCGCCAGCGCTGTATAAGCGGCCACAACAAATACCAGTAAGGGAATGCTGGCCATAGTTTCTTCTCTCCCGCAACTAGAATTCTGGGATGGATGATAATGAAAGCAGGGTGCATTTTACTTAAAGATGACCTTGCCTAACCTGGCCTATCGAAAATAGGCGTAAAATCGCTGCACCCATGAGGTGATCATCTTGTACCCAATGCTCAATCAGCGTTTGACCTGGCTGTTTAATACTGATCCGCGTCCCCTGCTGGATGGCCGCCTGCTGGGTCTGGAGCGAGAGGCGCTGCGGGTCGCTCCAGATGGCTACATCTCGCAAGTCCGGCACCCTGCTCCCCTGGGTTCGGCCCTGACCCATCCGTATATCACCACCGATTACTCCGAAGCACTGCTGGAGTTTATTACCCCGCCGCTGCCCGGAGCCAAGGAAGCACTGCGTTTCCTCGATGATCTCCATCGTTTCGTTTATCCCCACATTGATGATGAATTGCTGTGGGCGGCCAGTATGCCTTGTATCCTGAGCGGCGAAGCCAGCATTCCCATCGCTGAATACGGTGCTTCGAACCTCGGACGGATGAAGCATGTTTACCGGCGCGGACTGGCCTGGCGCTATGGGCGGATCATGCAGGTGATCGCTGGGATTCACTTCAATTTCTCTCTACCGGACGCGTTCTGGGCAGCCTTTCAGGAGCAAGAGGGCGATCGCCGCACTCTCCAGGATTTTCGCTCCGAGTCCTACTTCGGGCTGATTCGCAATCTGCAACGCAGTGGCTGGCTGATTCTCTATCTGTTTGGCGCCTCGCCAGCCGTCTGCAAATCATTCCTCGATGGTAAGAGCACGACCTTACCCGCGTTCGACGACCATACCTGCTATGGACCCTACGCGACTTCACTGCGAATGAGCAACGTTGGTTACACCAACCGCACTGAAAAGAAAAGCGGCGTCAACGTTTGCTATAACTCGCTGGTTGAATATATCACGAGCCTGACCCAAGCTACGATGACGCCTTGGCCGCCTTATGAGCAGATCGGTGTCAAAGTGAACGGTGAATACCGTCAACTCAATGCCAATATCCTGCAAATTGAGAACGAGTATTACGCCTCAATGCGGCCTAAACAACCACCGCAAGGCAATGAAAAACCCACCTTGACCTTGCAACGGCGCGGGGTGAGTTATGTGGAATTGCGCTCGGTGGACATCAATCCGTTGGAGCCACTGGGCGTTAATATCCTACAGTTGCAATTTCTGGAAATTTTCCTGCTGTTTTGCCTGTTAACTGAGTCGCCACCGCTGGATGCCGAGGAACGCGGCCTCATTGATGACAATCAGATGGCAGTGGCGCTGAATGGCCGCGATCCGGCGCTGGTGCTGCACCGGCGGCGCGGTCCATCGCTGCCACTGCGGCGCTGGGCAGAGGAAATTCTCGAACAAATGCAGCCCCTTAGCGAATTTCTGGACATAGGTCAAGAGGGGCAACCTTACGCAGCGGCGTTGGCCGGACAGCGGGCGGCACTGATTGATCCTGAGCGGACGCCCTCAGCCCGGATGCTGGCCGAAATGCGCGCCAGCGGCGAGAACTTTTTCCGTTGCGCGAGACGATTATCGGAGCAACATCGCCACCACTTCATATCGCCTCCTCTGACCGGAGAGCGAATACGATTCCTCACCGGAATAGCAGAACGTTCATGGCGCGAGCAAAAAGCCCTTGAGGCGGCCGATGAACTGTCATTCGACGAATTTCTGGATCGCTATTTTGCGCAACGGCAGGCATTCATCTAAGCGCAACTCTCAGCCTCATTAATTATCAAATTTATTGTGAGACAGTAAGTTAGTAAATTCATCCACTGAGACCGGAGGACTAAATAAATAGCCTTGAATTTCATCACAATCAATATCCTTTAGGAAATCAAATTGTTCTTTAGTCTCCACCCCTTCAGCGATAACAGCAAATTTCAAGCTATGCGCTAAAGTGACAATTGACTTCACAATGGCTGCATCTTCGAAATTCACATGGATATTTCGAATAAAGGACTGATCAATTTTGAGAGTATTAACTGGGAAGCGCTTTAAATAGCTCAGTGAAGAATAGCCTGTCCCAAAATCATCAATGCTAAAAAAGATTCCCATCCTTTTGAATATATCCATTGTTGCGATAGCTTCATCAATGTCTTCCATTGCAGTGCTTTCGGTAATCTCAAACTCTAACCGGTTAGCAGTCATCCCAATTTCATCAAGTATATTCTTAACCTTCTGAATCAGATCAGGTTGACGAAACTGCAAAGGGGAAAGGTTGACAGCAACAGTTAACGATAGAAAACCCCGGTCCTGCCAGTGCTTAGCCTGCATACATGCGGTATGAATGATCCATTCACTAATCGGGATGATTAAACCAACCTCTTCACAGAGAGGAATAAACTGCCCGGGTGAGACCCGCCCTTTTTGTGGATGATTCCAACGTAACAGAGCTTCTGCTCCACAAATCCGCTTACTTCGGGTTTCAACTTTTGGTTGATAATATAACTCGAATTCACCTCGCTCTAGGGCATAGCGAAGGTTATTTTCCATCTCTAATCTTTCCAAAGCGACATCGTTGAGTATCTTTGAATAAAATTGATAATTATTCTTGCCCTTTGATTTAGCATGATACATGGCAGAATCTGAGTTTTTTATAAGTTCATCAGTAGCTTGTCCATCACTAGGATAACAAGCAATACCGATACTGGCTGTTGAAAAAATTTCACGGTCATTAATATTGAATGGCATTGAAAATTCTGCCAAAATTTTATTAGCAATTTTAGTGGTTATCGACAATGGCTCTTTAATATTTTCAAATTGTGAGATGACAATAACAAATTCATCACCTCCAAGTCTGGAAATAGTATCCTCACTTCGCAAATTTCTACTCAGCCGTTGTGCAACTTCGCATAACAATAAATCACCGATCACATGCCCTAAGGAATCATTAACGTATTTGAAACGATCGAGATCAATAAATAAAACAGCTATAAAGGAATTTTGCCGTTCAGCCCTAGCCAGAGATTGCTGCAATCGATCCTTGAGCAGTAACCGGTTCGGAATCCCCGTCAAAGAATCATAATGAGCCATATGATACAATTGCTCTTCCCAGCTTGCCTTAGACAGTGCCACTGCTACACGATTGGCAAAATCCCGGGAAAGGAAAATATATTCTTCCGAGACAGTGAGCAAACTTCGATAACCTAGACAGATAATTGCAGACACCTCCTCTTTTAGTACGATAGGAAGTATCAAGAAAGAAACAGCGCCTAGTTTTTGTAAAGACAAAAGATAACCCGGTATATTTTGTTGATAATCACACACATATATATAATTTTGATTTGCTAAGAGCTTTTGATACTCCAACAATGTTATTTCCTGAGTATCCACAGTTATCATTTCTTTAGCTAACTCATTCCTAGTATAAATATAACATGCATTATTATGATTACTTTTAATAACAACCATACTTAGATAATCTTGAGAAACAATATCATTCATACAGGTTAGTACAATTCTAACAATATCCTCAATTTTCATGGTTGATAAAATTAACCGATCAATATCCGCCATTGCAGACAACGTTTGAAGCTGTTTATTTATTATAACTCCCATCTTATTAAAAGAAGTAGCCAGCTCTTCAAACTCATCACCACTATTAACCATTACAGGTCTATCAAAATTCTTATTCGCAATACACTCAATTCCTTCTATTATTTTCTCAATCGGAATTAGATTCCTACGGATTTGATAAGCACTTAACAATGCTACAATAGCAATTGTTAGTGTGATGACAACTATAAAAATGTTTCTAAAATCAGCTAAGATTGTTAATACATCCTCCTTTGACTGAATAACAATTAAAGTCCACTTTGGTATGGAAAAATTAGGCTCAAGGAAAATAGACCAGTAATTTATCAAGTAT
>DDST01000187.1 GCA_002343485.1 Proteobacteria bacterium UBA2383 | reverse complement strand
TAATATGATAGTTTCAACAGGTGGAGATATTGGCAATGTTGCCACACACCACCGGTGTGGCTTCCTTGCGCAGCGAGCCGTAAGCATCCTTGTTTCTTGCAACAAAAGGGCAGCATGAACATGACTCAAACACTCGATAAGAATGTCGCGATTCAGGTATTAAACCGGATTCTCGAACTGGAACTGGCGGGCGTGGTGCGTTACACCCACTACGCCTTGATGGTGTACGGCTACAACCGCATCCCCATCGTCGGGTGGCTCAACGCACAGGCGGATGAAAGTCTGTTGCATGCCCGCCAAGCGGGTGAACTCATCACCAGTCTGGGTGGCCATCCCTCGCTGGGCATTGGCCCGCTGCTGGAAACATACCGGCACGACATCGGCGATATCTTGCGGGAATCACTGGCGCATGAAGGCGAGGCACTCCAAGCCTATTACGACCTGCTCAATTGCGCACAGGATCATGACGTACGTCTGGAAGAATATGCCCGGACAATGATTGCTGAGGAACAAACCCATCTGGATGAAGTGGATAAGATGCTGCGGGCGCCAGGCCAAACCCGGGCGGCTACGGAGGATGCCTAAATGAATTCATACAATGAACAAAAACACCGATTTGATCCCAGCCAGCCAGGAAGCTTGGGTTTAACGCAACCGTTAGGGCAGATGCAGCGAGGCAGTACCGGCCGCATCCTGGCCGTGAGCGGCAGCGCCGGCGACCGCAATATCGAGCGTGGCCTGCTGGAAATGGGCTTTGTAGAGGGTGCCTGTATCGAGGTGTTGCATCACGGTTTTCTAGGGCAGGATCCGTTGGCGGTGCGCATCAATCAGACCATGACAATTGCCCTGCGCCGTTGTGAGGCCAATGCTGTGCTGGTTGGACCACTCCACGATGCGGCAGTAGACACCAAGCCAGGGATGACCCTGGAGTATGCATCATCATGACCACGACGACGTTGCCACTTGGTGAGGTCCGGCGGGCGTGCATCGCGCTGGTCGGCCCGCCCAACTGCGGCAAAACCACCCTTTTCAACACGCTGACCGGCGGGCGGCAAAAAACCGCTAACTACCCAGGGGTGACCGTTGAGCGGAAAAGCGGCCGGCTGCGGACACCTGTTGGCCACACGGTCGAACTCCTCGACCTGCCCGGCAGCTATAGCCTGCGCGCGCGCAGTCCTGACGAAGCCATCACCCGCGATGTCGTGCTGGGCCGGCAGACACGGGAAGCATTGCCAGACGCCGTAGTCTGCGTGACCGACGCCACGAATCTAGGCCAGCATCTGCGGCTGTTGCTGGAATTGCGCCAATTGGGCCGGCCGTTGATTCTGGCGCTCAATATGATGGACATCGCCCAGAAGCGTGGTTGCCAAATCAGCATTGAGGCACTATCCCAGCAGTTAGGTATTCCGGTGGTGGCCACCATAGCGATGCACAAAAATGGGGTGCAAGACCTGCTCGGTCAAATCGATATACTGTTGAGTCAGACCTCCGCCACAAGCAAAGCGGCCACGATCGACACCTGGATGGAACCCTCGCCAGAAGCAATTCGCGCCTACCATCGGGAAGTGGAGCGCCTGCTGCAAGAAGCGGTTATTCAAGAAGGTGCGCCGGAGCGCTTCACCCGGCAGGTCGACCAGATTTTACTGCATCCAGTGGCGGGACTATTGATTCTGCTCGGTATCCTTTTTCTAATGTTTCAGGCCGTGTTCAGTTGGGCAGAAGCACCGATGGACTGGATTGACGGCAGCATGGCCAGCCTGCAACAGTGGCTCTCCATGCATATGGCAGACAGTCTGCTGAAGAGCTTGGTGATTGACGGCATCATTGCCGGAGCCGGCGGCGTGGTGATCTTTCTGCCACAGATCCTGATTCTGTTTTTGTTCATCCTGTTGCTGGAAGACTTTGGCTACATGGCCCGTGCTGCATTCCTGATGGATCGCCTCATGAGCGCGGTCGGGCTGAATGGGCGTGCCTTTATCCCTTTGCTGTCCAGCTTCGCCTGCGCCATTCCTGGCATCATGGCAGCGCGCACCATTGCTCATCCGTTGGACCGGTTGACCACCATTTTGATCGCGCCGCTCATGACCTGCTCGGCGCGGTTGCCGGTATACGCGCTGCTGATCGGCGCCTTCGTGCCCGCGCGCAGCGTCGGCCCGTTCGACCTGCGCGGCCTGACGCTGTTCGGCCTGTACGTGGCCGGCGTGCTGTCGGCGATGGCGGTGGCCTTCGCCTTCAAGCGCATCTGGCTGAAAAGCCACTACCAGCCGCTGATGCTGGAACTGCCGCCATACCGCATGCCCAGCCTGCGCAACCTGTTGATCGGGCTGTGGGAGCGCGCGCGCATCTTCCTGCGGCGTGTGGGCGGCATCATCTTCACGGTGATGGTGCTGCTGTGGTTCCTCAGCAGTTGGCCGGCACCGCCCCACGGTGCCAGCGGGCCGGCAATCCAGTACAGCCTGGCCGGCCAGATCGGGCAGGCGCTGCAGCACCTGTTCGCGCCGATCGGCTTCAACTGGCAGATCTCGATTGCGTTGGTGCCGGGCCTGGCGGCGCGCGAGGTAGCGGTGGCGGCGCTAGGCACTGTGTATGCGCTAAGCGGCGACGAAGGGACGGTTACAGAGGCGCTGACCACAACGCTGGCGCATGGCTGGACCTTGGCGACGGCCTTGGCGTTACTCGCCTGGTATGTGTTCGCTCCCCAGTGCCTGGCGACTTTGGCCGCCGCCCGGCGCGAGACCAATTCCTGGCGCTGGCCAACCTTCATGTTCGTCTACCTGATGGTATTGGCGTATCTCGCCGCCTTTATCACCTACCGGGTAGCGTTGGCGCTAGGAGGCGGTTGAAATGTGGCAGGATGGTTTGGCGTTGTTCATCGTGGTCATCGCCGCGCTGACTGTGCTGCGAGCCTATGGGCCGGCCAAGGTGTTCCGGTTTGGCACCCGCCAGCGCGGTGACGGTTCAGTAAAAAAGAGGGCACTATCGACCGGCGGGTGCAACGGCTGTGCTGCGGGAGGGTCCTGCGCCAAGACGCTCATCAGGACCGATCCCGTTGCTGTCCAGCAGCGCGACTGATTCTCCTGTCACGCGATCACTGATTGCGTGACCCAATGCGTCTCTAAAGTGCAGTCAAGCTCATAGAGTAAGCGGTTCCGGCGTTGGGATGACGGCCTGACGCCGGTTTTTTCTGATTTGTAGAGATTGAATTGTTGTGAGAGCTTGCCTGGAAAAACTACTTGGTATCAAAAGCATTGGGTGGCGCATTGGCGCTGCGGACCGCTGCTTCCGATAAATCCGGATTACACAATTCAATGAACCGATAAGCGAAGTTACGCAAATAATGACCCTTGCGAGTGGCAATCCAGGCGGTGTTTTTCTCGAACAAGCCGGTGCAATCGAGCAGCCGCAGGCCCCCATCGCGCAACGGCTGGTAGGCCATGTCAGCAATAATGCCCACGCCCAATCCCAGTTCAACATAGGTTTTAATCACATCAGCATCCAGCGCTGACAACACGATATCAGGCACCAGTCCCGCCCGGGTAAACGCAGCGTCCAGCTTGGAGCGGCCTGTGAATCCCTCGTGATACGTGACCAATGGATACTCGGCAAGGATTTCCAGTGTCAGCGGCGGTGCGGCAATCAGAGAGTGAGACTCCGGGACGATTACCACATGGTGCCAATCATAAAACGGAAAGGTCGCCAGCTCGCTCACCCCTGCCAATGCCTCAGTTGCGATGCCAAGATCGACCTCACCGGCTAATAATAGGGCGGCGGTTTCGTCTGGGTTGGCCTGATGCAGCACCAGGCGCACTTTGGGAAAATCTTCCCGGAACCGGCTGATGACCGGCGGCAGCGCATAGCGCGCTTGGGTATGCGTGACCGCAATACGCAATAGACCTTGGTCGCGGTTCGCAAACTGAGCAGCGAGATGGCGGATATTATTCGTATCGAGCAAGATGCGCTTGACGATCTCAACCAGTTCCTTGCCGGGTCCGGTTAACCCTAGCAAGCGTTTGCCGCGCCGGACGAACAGTTCGACGCCCAGCTCATCCTCCAGATCCTTGATGTGCTTGCTGACTCCCGACTGCGAAGTAAACAGCGCACTGGCGGCTTCAGTGAGGTTGAAGTGGCAACGCACCGCTTCCTGGATAATACGCAGTTGTTGAAAATTCAAATATTTTCTCCATAACCCCCCACCATGTGCTCCACCGGCAGGTAGGGAACCTGTTCTGCAGACTGCGAATCTGACGCAAACAGACGAATGCGTGCTGGCTTCAGGCGCACGATTTGTCCAGCGCTCAGCTTCAGTACAGCGGCGCGCTCGCGCGGCAGTTCCACTTCATAATGACAGGTCGTTTCACCCATTGCACCGGTGAGTTCAATCCGCGCCATCGCGCCCAGCGCCAGCACCCGTTCCACCCGTGCTTCAATGCCAGCGCGGCTTGCGAGGTCGGTATCGATATCCAGTTCGTGAGGACGAACGAAACCCAGTGCCTCGGTGCCGGATTGAAAACCGTTCTCAGCCAGTGGCAGGTTTTCCTCACCGACTTGCAGTTGGTACCCGTTAATCCGGCCATGAAACAGGTTAACCGCGCCGAGAAAGCCATACACGAACGGGGTAGCCGGATGTTCATAGACCTGATCGGGCGCACCCATTTGCTCAACCCGGCCGCGATTCATCAGCACGACCCGATCCGACACCTCCAGTGCTTCCTCCTGATCATGCGTAACAAAAATACTGGTGATATGCAGGGCATTATGCAATTGACGCAACCAGCGCCGCAATTCCTTGCGCACCTTGGCATCCAGCGCGCCGAAGGGCTCATCGAGCAACAATACCCTTGGCTCAACCGCTAAAGCGCGGGCGAGGGCAATGCGCTGGCGTTGCCCGCCGGACAACTGGGCAGGATAGCGATCGGCCAGGCAATCCAATTGCACAAGGCTGAGGAGTTCCTGAACCCGCCGGCGAATCTCGTCCGCGCCGGGACGCTGGCGGCGCGGTTTGACTCGCAGACCGAAAGCGACGTTATCAAAGACGGTCATGTGGCGGAACAAAGCGTAGTGCTGGAACACGAAACCCACTTGCCGCTCACGTGCATCCGCAGTGGAGGCGTCGTGATTGTCGAGAAACACCTGCCCGCTATCCGGCGCTTCCAAGCCCGCAATAATGCGCAACAGTGTTGTTTTACCGCAGCCTGAAGGCCCCAGCAGACCCACCAATTCGCCGCTGGGAAAATCCAGCGTGACATTATCGAGCGCGACGAAGGCGCCAAAGCGCTTAACGATATTTTGCACGCGAATACTCATTGGATGACCTCAGAAATGTTCTGACTCGTATGCATGGATTGCCGGCCCTGCCATTCCACGAAAGACTTGATAATCAAGGTCAGCAAGGCCAGTAACGCCAGCAGCGAAGCAACCGCGAAGGCAGCAGCGAACTGGTATTCGTTATAAAGGATTTCCACATGCAGAGGCAGGGTATTGGTGCGCCCCCGGATGTGGCCGGACACAACAGAAACCGCGCCAAATTCCCCCATAGCCCGGGCGTTGCACAACACCACGCCATAGATCAGTCCCCATTTGATATTTGGCAACGTGACATACCAAAAGGTCTTCCAGCCGGAAGCCCCTAACACAATAGCCGCTTCTTCTTCCTCGCGGCCCTGCGCCTGCATCAACGGAATTAATTCCCGGGCGACAAACGGAAAGGTGACGAAAACAGTCGCCAGCACCAGGCCGGGCACAGCGAAGATCATTTTGATGTCATTCTCAATCAGCCACGGGCCAAACCAGCCTTGCGCACCGAAGATCAGCACGTAGATCAGGCCGGCGATGACGGGAGAGACTGAAAAAGGCAAGTCGATCAGCGTTGTCAATAGCTGCTTGCCGCGAAAATCAAATTTGGCAATCGCCCAAGCCGCGGCAAGGCCAAATATCAGATTCAGCGGCACGGCAATAGCCGCCACCAGCAGCGTCAACACCATGGCCGAACGCGCATCCGGTTCAGCGAGTGCCGCGAAATAAACTTGCCACCCCTTGCGCAAGGCTTCCGCGAACACCGTCGCCAGCGGCAACAGTAAGAACAGGCCGAAAAAGAGCAGGGCAACGGTCATCAGCGCCGCTTTCACCCAAGCCGGTTCGCGCGTGGCAGCGTTTTTCTCAAATCGTCGCGTCTGCGTGGTCCACCGGGCGGCAACATTGGCGCTCATCCCGTTATTCTCCCATGGCGGCGATGCGTCCAGATTTGCAAGCCATTGATCAGAAAAAGCAGGGTAAACGAAAACACCAGCATGACCACTGCAATAGCCGTTGCGCCCACATAGTCGTATTGTTCCAATTTAGTGATGATCAACAAGGGCGTAATCTCCGACACCAGAGGCACATTGCCAGCGATGAAGATCACCGAGCCATATTCGCCAACTGCACGGGCGAAGGCTAAGGCAAAGCCGGTGAGCAGCGCAGGCGACAGCACGGGCAAAATGACCTGGAGGAAGGTTTGCCAGCGATCGGCGCCGAGGCTGGCGGCGGCCTCTTCCAGTTCGATATCCAGATCTTCCAGCACGGGCTGCACGGTGCGAACGACAAAAGGCAGGCCAATGAAGGTCAGCGCAACCAGAATGCCCAGGGGCGTAAAAGCGACTTTAATGCCCAAGAGCTGGAGCCATTGTCCCAGCCAGCCGTTGCCTGCGTAGAGGGCCGTGAGCGCGATTCCGGCGACGGCAGTAGGCAACGCAAACGGCAAATCTACCAGCGCATCCACGATCCGGCGGCCCGGAAAGCGGTAGCGCACCAACACCCAGGCAAAGATCAGCCCAAACACGGTGTTAATGGCAGCGGCGAGCAGCGAGATACCGAAACTGATGCGATAGGATGAAACCACGCGCGGTGCGCTGATGATCGTCCAGAATTGCTCCCCGCTCAGCGTTGCGGACTTGAGGAATACCGCGCTGAGTGGAATCAACACGATCAGCGCCAGATAGACCAGGGTATAGCCCAGCGCCAGCGGAAACCCTGGCAGAACCCGTGGTGATTTCATGATCAATCCTCTGAAGCGCCATTAACAGCGCCACAACTGTTACATCCAGCCGATAGGCTTGCCGAATGGCCCATCGCGGTGCGGCTTATGCACCCGTAAACCGGGGCTTGCGTTTTTCGCGGAAGGCGCTCAACCCTTCATGATAATCATGGCTGTCATAGACGACGCGACGGAGTCCCTGGATTCTCTCGAAGAGTTCGGGAGTGATCGCATGGGCGCTGGCCAATAGCCGCAATTCTTCCTTCATCACTGCAATGCTCAGCGGCGAGTTCACAACGATATGCGCGGCAAGACCATAGACGAAGGACTCAATCTCCTCCGGCGGTTTGATGTAGTTAATAATGCCGAGATTCAGCGCTTGTGTCGCTGGGATGGGCTGTGCGGTAAACAGCATCTCCTTAGCCACTGGCAATGGAATCATGTTCATTAACGTTAGGATGCCGCCAAGATTGTAGGGAACACCAAGCTTGGCCGGCGTGATCGCAAAGGTGGTTTCGGGCGTGGCTACTAGAATGTCGCAGGCCATTGCCACCTCGCAGCCGCCGCCCCAGACGCCGCCTTCGATCAAGGCGATGACCGGCGCTGGGAATTCCTGAATGGCGCGAACCAGGATGCGCAGTGAATCGCCCCAGCCCAGCGGATCGCGGCCCCGGTTAGGAAGCTCGCTGACATCATGACCGGCTGACCAGATTTTCGCGCCTGCGGGCGCGCGCAAAATCGCGGTGCGGATATTCTGTTCGCGGAACTGGTCGAGCGCGGTGGTGATTTCATCAATCAGCGCTTCGCTCAGGGCATTGCGTTTCTGGGGATGATTGATGACGATGGTTCCAATCACATCCTGGATTTCAGTCAATATCAAAGACACGGTGTGTTCCTCGGAGTGAGCTACAGGGAGATAGATGAATCTTATCGGCCAAGTTGATAGATTTGATCGAACACCCCGTTATCAGCGAAGTGGATTTGTTGCGCTTTTTCCCAACCGCCAAACACCTCATCGATGGTGAAAAGATTGACCTGGGGAAATTGACCGGCGTATTGAGCCATGATCTTGGGATCACGTGGGCGGTAGTAGTGCTTACCGGCCAGGTTCTGCCCTTCTTCGCTATACAGGTAGCGCAGATACGCCTCGGCAATTTTGCGCGTCCCCTTGCGGTCGACGACCTTGTCGATCACAGTTACGGGCGGTTCGGCTAGAATCGACAAGGAAGGGACGACCACCTCAAGCTGGTCCGGCCCTAGTTCGCGGTTGGCCAGAAACGCTTCGTTTTCCCAAGAAATGAGCACATCGCCGATACCGCGCTCGGCAAACGTGGTGGTCGAACCCCGGGCGCCCGAATCGAGCACCGCAACATTTTTGTAGAGACGGGTCACAAAATCGCGGGCTTTGGCTTCGTCATTACCATATTGCCTAAGCGCATAACCCCAGGCAGCAAGATAATTCCAGCGTGCGCCGCCGGAGGTCTTGGGATTGGGCGTGATCACCGATACCCCCGGCTTAACCAAGTCATCCCAATCCTTGATCCCTTTAGGATTGCCCTTGCGCACCAGGAATACGATCGTCGAGGTGTAAGGTGAACTGTTATATGGCAACCGGCTCTGCCAATCCTGCGGAATCAACCTGGCTTTTCCGGCAATGGCATCGATGTCATAAGCCAAGGCCAGGGTTACCACATCAGCCTCCAAGCCATCGATCACCGCACGGGCCTGTTTGCTGGCGCCGCCATGCGACTGTTGGATGGTCACGGTTTCGCCGGTCTGCTTCTTCCAATGCCCGGCAAAAGCAGCATTGAAGTCCTGATAGAATTCGCGGGTAGGATCATAAGAAACATTGAGTAGCGCCGTTTGTGCGCTAGCAGCCCCGTTGATTCCAACCGCCAGAGCGAAGCTTAGAATAAGACGCGAAAGCAGGAAAAATTTCATCGGCGCAGCCCCGGAGTTGTTGATAGCGAGGCACTTTAAGAGACTCTTCTTCTTACTTTCAAATAATAAAAATTGAATTGCTTTCCAATAAACAACCGCTTCAATAGAAAGCTCTGGCGTGGCTACTTTTATGCAACCCCTAGATACTGTAGTCACGAGATCT
>DDST01000186.1 GCA_002343485.1 Proteobacteria bacterium UBA2383 | reverse complement strand
GTTCCACCTGACAGAGAGGAGGTTTTCCCGCCGCTCAACCCTGCACTTGATCCGCTACTGCCGGAAGACAATTGCGCTCCTTTTAAACCAGGGGCTAACTCGCCGCCGCGCGTCGAGTCACCGCCGCTCAGGTTAAATAGGCCGTTCAGCAGTTCGGCGACATAATCGGCCCGGCTGTTCTGGATAGGATAGACATAAAGCCGCTCACCGCCAATGCCATCCAGGCGCTCAATCCAGATGGCCACCTCCCGCAAATATTCCCGCTGCGGACTAATCACTAGCACTGAGTTGAGCTTGCTCAGGGGCACCAATCGAACTAAACCAGCAATGGGCGTCCCCGAACCCTCGCCTAGTAACTGGTTCAACTCGGTGGCTACCGATTGGCTGTCGATATTACGCAATCGAAACATGCCGATGGACATCCCTCTAAGCCAGTTGACATCAAAGGTTTCAATAGTATCCTGAACGCTGTTCAATTCATGCGATGTGCCTGCTAGCACTAGCAGGTTGCGGGTAGAATCAGCTTTTAGAATGCCTCCCTCCGGCAGAAACGGAGCGATGATCGTTTGCATCTCGATGGCGCTGATATAGCGCAGAGGTACGATTCGTACACCATACCCCACTCGACCTCTACTCAAGCGGGGTGTCAGATTGCCTTGCCGCAACGCTAAGGCGGCTGGAATAATCCGATACACATTACCTTCTCGCACCAATACCGCATTGCTCTCCCGCAACAATATTTCTAGGGTCGGCAGCAACTGATCCTGGGTCAGTGGCCGGCTTGTCTGCACCGTTACCTCACCTTGTACTTGAGGATCAATCACATAGTTCTCTTTGAGAGTGTCAAACACCACTTTTACAACATCACGGATACTGGCGCCCTCAAAGTTGAGTGTGACGCCGCTCCCTGGCGCCGGTGTAGCAGGCGCTGTCCTCGCCGATGGCTTGCTGGCCTCGCGCAAGTTAATAAAATTGCCGGTACCCGGGAAGATGACCGCTGTTTTGGATGGCGAAACAGTGGATGGGTCTGGCAAGCCAAATTCAGCATTCCCTTCCATTTCTGATTTAGCCACCAAATGAGGGGAGCCGCTTGCAGGTGTTGGTGCCGGACCCACAGTCGCTTGTTTCGTATTCTCTGGGGACGTTGCCGTTTCAGGAGTGGTTGCGCACGCACTCAGCAATAGCAACAGACACCCCCCTGCTGTTAACGATTGGATCCAACTTTTGCTCAATGGACTGTACTCTGCAAATTCCTATCAAGAACCCGGCGCTGGCCTTGGCCCTGGCGTCTGGACTGGCGGTTGCCCGCCCGGCGAAACAACTCTTCCAGGCGTGGTAGTGTTGTGAGCTGGCGCCGGCGGACGAATCAGCATCAACTCCCGGGTTTCATCGTTCTTGCGCAGGATGACCCGGTTGGCACTCACTGATTGTAACCGCCAGCCTTCAACCATTTCACCCTGAGCCACGCGCAATACCTTGGCGTTGGGTTCGGTGGGACGCAACAGCGCCGCTGCTGCGCCGGGGACCAGTAATACACCGATCAAATCCAATGGTTGATCAGGCGCAGCCGGTGGTGTAGCCGGTACGGTTAGTTCGTCTTCCTCCGGACGGCGGGTATCAATAAAAACTGGCTGTTCCACGATCTTGGCATAATGCGTCAAAGGCAGTGGCTCGAATGGTTGGAGTGGTGG
This sequence comes from Proteobacteria bacterium UBA2383, assembly GCA_002343485.1. Taxonomy (GTDB): domain Bacteria; phylum Pseudomonadota; class Gammaproteobacteria; order Competibacterales; family Competibacteraceae; genus UBA2383. The sequence goes on along the minus strand of DDST01000186.1, from coordinate 28,082 downwards.
AATCGTCACGGTGGGCGGCGCATCGACTGCTCTTGGTGGTTGCAGGCGTGGCGGGTGCCGCCACTCCATGATCAGTGCCCCTGCGCCTACTGCGCCTATCGCCAGCCAGAACAGCAGCCATCCTAATCGGGCGAACACTTAACTGCTCTCCTTGCGAAGGTAGCCTGATATTTCCATCTGGCTGCTCAGTTGAACACGTGTGTAGGGCGCGATTGTGCCATTTGGCAATCGTGGTCGAAACTGGCGTGCGGTCACTTCAAGATTATCAATGAACAACAGCGGTACTTGTGATTCCAGACTATGCAGCACCTTTTGCAACGCATCTACATTCCCTTGCAAGACTGCGCTGACAGCCACTCGTACCATGCCGCCTTCCTCGACGACCGGCAACGCCTGAATACTCAGCAGAGTGCCTTCTGCTCCTTCTACTAGAGCCTTGACACGTTGCTGCAAATCCGCCGCCGCCAGCGCTGGCGGCGCTGGCGGGAGAAAATAAGCGGTCGTTCGCTGATCATTGCGTATTGCCTGGATCGCATTCTCCAGCTCCGGGCGAGCGGCGGCCAGCCGTTCCAGGTTGTGCAAGCGGTCCATCAACCGTTCAGCATTGGTTTGATAAATACGATAACGGCCCATCCAAAGCTGGTCGACCAGCAACACATAGAGCAAGCTAACGACCAGCGCTAGCAGCAGCAAAGCAGTTAGACGATGACCGAGAGAGGGAGAAGGTAGATTCATTAGGGTTCCAGAACCACATGAACGTCTAGCACAAACCGCTCCTTGCCGGTCCGGCGGTCATTCGTCACCGGAGAGGCAAAAGCGACACGCCCCAGCAATTTTGATTCTTCGATCACCCCCACCAGCGCTGATGCACTCGATGACTGGCCGATCAGTTGGAGCGCATCGCCCTTGATTTGCAGGCGCTCCAACCAGGTATTATCAGGCAGGATCGCTGTTAGTTCGCGTAGCAGCTCGATGATCGGCGGATTACTGTGCTTTTTCTGGAGTAGGAACCGGGATGATACGGCCGCTTTTTCCAATTGTTCCCGCAGGTTCAACACCTGCCCGGAATCCTTTTGCAGAATATCAACCTGTTGCTGCAAGCGGATAACCAGCGCCCGTTGTTGCCACAACGGTAGCAGGGTTGCAGCGAGGAGCAGGCTCAGGCTGACGACGATCAGAAGGCTTTGTAGACGCCGGGGCCAGACGCCACGCTTTGGCCGCTTTTCGACCGGCAGTAAATTGACGCCCGTCCGTCCGCCAGCAACATCTACGCTGTCTGGCGTTATGTTCAATGCAGCCAGCGCCTCCAGGGTAGCGTCCACTTCGGTTCTCGGCAGTGCCGAAAGCTCCACCCGGATTCGCCGTTGCTCCAGTTGGCGTTCCAGGATTAAAGCATCGTAGTACAATTGGTTAGCGTTGAACGGGGTTAATCGATCCATTTCATAACCCAGTACTTGACGCAGATTTCCTGTTGCCGCGACCGGCAACAGAACCACCCGTGTTAACGCCCGGTCTGCCGGCATCCGCAAAACGAGGGTGGCCGGGCGTTCAGCGCGAATGAGTTTATGCAGTGTTTCGCGGTTTGATGATTCCCACGATTGAGAGCGCAATACTTCTGGTTCACCATTCTCTTGACGAAACAGCGTGAACCCATCCGGGCTGGGTTCAATGATCAATCGTCGCAGCGAGCCGGCTAGCTTTCTACGAGCCTCCAACGGTAGCCAACCCAATAAGCCCTCACGCCACCAGCGCCAGAAAGCTGTTGGCTTCCATTGGAAGCTAATTTTCAAAATTTGTGGATGAGTTGCAGTCACGAATCACAACGAGATAGCAATAATGCTGTAAAAAGAGAACCTGGGTTAGGGCGTCAATCGCCAGGACAACCATCGCATCATCTGTCCTTGCGGCGGGTTTTGTGTTGAGGCGATGGCTTCCACGCTTCCTGTTTTTCCAGTTTCAGCCGCTACTGTAACGGCGATATGATAAATACCCGAACGGCTACCAGAGAAGAAAGAGAGATTTTCAATCGCTGAAAGAGGTGGCGGCGGCAGTCCTTCGCGGGCAGTCTGGGCGCGAGCGCTCATATAATCAGCGATCGCCTGCTCGTCAAGTCCGGTAGCAACGCGCAGCACAGCAAAAGATGCGAGCGCCGGATTGATGCTGGCAATCCGGGTATCGGCAGCAGTGGCCACATTGGCCAAGTTTTTGGCAGTTTGCGGGTCGATTCCTAGCACTTGCTGCAACTCATCAAGACTCCCGAACATTCCATTTTTAGGGCCAGGCCGGCCTGCAGCATGATACTTAGCGCTTTCTGCACCGCCTGGTGTTTCATCATCATTGGGATCGCGCCAGTCTTCAATGGCGGCAACCTGCTGGTCAACATCGGCCTGGGCCACACCGATCCTCAGCAGGACTTCTTTCAGTAGCTGAGGACTGGCATAGTTCAGATTGACCCGGCCAGCCGCATCTTCAACACGGATATGCATTCGTCTCCCCCCAAACGCCCACTCATGAAGATCGCCGTTGGCTGGCCATTGTTTCTGTGCTTCGAAATCCAGTTGCCACGCCATCGCATATGCCACCGCAGCCTCTGCAAGCGCCCGGGCTTGAGTTCGCTCAACCAGTGTGGTCGCCAGCCGGGTTTCGACCCGCATTGAGTAGGCGAAACTACCCGCCATGACCGCCAATAGGGTGACGATCCATAGCACGATAACTAAAACCATGCCTTTTTGCATCGATACTCTATCAATCGCCGATGATGGAAAATTCTGCCTTATGGTCCAAATCCAGTGGCACCTGCGCTGCCCTCCGTCAAAGCTGCTACCAAGTCTGGCCACGGCTGACCACGAAGATGGAGGTTTAGACGTACCAACTGCGGCCGCCGTTGAGCATTCATCCAATTGGAGTGCCAACGCGGGGGCGATTCTAGCTGACTCTCTTGTTCGGGGCCAAAATAAGCCCATTCCACACTGGAGACGTCTTCCAGCAATACAGTTTCCCGCTCTTCACCCGCCTCTGGATCAGCGGGCAGATACGGCCGCCAGCGAATCCAGAGCCGATTGTCATTGGCTTCAACGCGCACTCGATATAAACCGCCACGGCCTAGTTGGGCTAGCATCGGCGCCACAAACTCGATCCTGTCCGGTTGTCCAACGAATGCCACCACTCTTTTCTGTTCCTCGTTGATGGCATAAACCGTCAGCGATTGCATCAACTGCCGGCGCAGAAACTCCTGGGCCAGCCGCAAGCGGTTGGTTGCCTCGGCGCGTTGTTCACCGCTGTCCCAGCCGTTGAGTCCCAGCCGCAGGCCGCTGTAGAGCACGACCAACACTAGCCCCATCAGGGTAATAGCGACGACGAGTTCTAATAGAGTAAAACCGGCCTGCCGGCGATTTGACCTATATCGTAAGGGATTGCGAGGCGTAAATAGCCAACAATGCTTTTTGCTGTTGCTCACTGCCCGCTGCTTACTGCTCACTGTTCTCAGCCTCTGCCCGGTGGCTCAACCGGCGCCAGCCGCAAGGTTTCCAGCACAACCGAACGGTTTTGGAGCAGCCCCGGCCAGTACACTTCGACGCTGACGCGGTAGGCCCGGAACATGGGTTGTTTGGAAGCGGGCATCCCTTCGGTATAGGTGCTCACTATACTGCGCCAGGAAAATTGTTCGTTCACCGGTCCACTGCGTTCACCTTCGGCTAATGGAACTTCGCGACCGATCGCTGCTAGGATCGATTCGGCATACAAGGCCGCCCGGGTATAGTCATCGGCGATGCCCGCATTGCGCAAGCCGGTGGCGAATATTTGCAGCAACACTCCGAGAGAAATACTGAGAATCGCGAAGGCAACTAATACTTCCAATAAGGAAAAGCCGCGCTGGCAGCCACGGCGGATCACGGATGCACCTCTTCCTCGACGATGGCGATCGCGCCGGTCAACCAATCAATGTTAACCCGGTAGGCCAGTTTTGGGCCACTGACCGTGATAGCGCCGCCGGTGGAACTGCCATCTGAAAAAAAGCGGATGCGGCCTTTCTCACCGTCGAGCAACTCGGATTGCGCGGTATAGAGATGGAGCGCTACGCTGTCTGGCAGAGCAATCTCGCGCGCATCGCTGCTGACCGCGAAGCGATGTTCCGCCAGATCCAACACTAACACCGTCTCACGCTGCTGGGTGATGGCTTCATTACGGGCGTTGCGCAAGCCAGCCGCGAGTTGCCGCGCCGCGCCGCGCAGTTCTGCCGCGCCGCTCATGCCTGATAGCAATGGTGGCGTCAGTGCGACCAGCAATACGCCAATTACGAGCGCCACCAGAATCTCCAGCAGGGTAAAACCACGCTGCCGCGATCTCACTCCTGGACGACCCTACAGCCAGCTCACTATATCCTGGTTCTCACCATCACCGCCTTCCGCATTGTCAGCGCCCAGCGAGTATAAATCGAACCCGCCGCCGCTGTGCTGGCCGGGCGAACGATATTGATAATTGTTGCCCCAGGGATCTTTTGGGATGAGATTCTTGCGCAGGTAGGGACCGTTCCAGCGGGTTGCGCCCGGTGGTTGCGCCACCAGTGCCTCCAAACCTTCGTTGGTGCTGGGGTAGCGCCCCATGTCCAGCCGGAAAGCGTCCAGTGCCGTGCTGAAATCCTCGATCTGCAACTTGGCGGTTTTGGTGTTGGCGCCACCCAGGTATTTCATTACCTGGGGTCCGACCAATCCAGCGAGCAGACCCAGGATCACTAACACGACCAACAGTTCGATCAGGGTAAAGCCGTGAATGCGGCGGGGAGTCTCATTTTTCATCAGAATGTTTCTCACTCAGGTACCCCTATATCAGACGTCAGGTATCAGGTTTTGCCTGGAACCTGATATCTTTAAAAAGCCAGTTCGTTCAAACTCAGAATCGCGACCAGAATCGACATGATAATGCCGGCGATGATTACGCCTAGGCCTAAAATCATGACCGGCTCCAGCAGGGTCAGCAATCGCTTGACCGCCGTCTGCACTTCTCCATCGTAGGTGTCCGCGATCTGGATCAACATTTCTTGCAGCTGGCCGGTTTCCTCGCCGACCCGAATCATCTGCACCGCCAATTTGGGAAAATTCTCAGTGTCTTGCAATGGCTCAGCCAACCCTCTTCCAGTCTTGACGTGTTCGGCCACTTCACCGAGCGCTGCTGCCATCACTTGATTGCTCAGTGTCTCCCGGACAATCGTCAGCGCGTTCAATAGCGACACTCCGTTGCCCAGCAGGGTTCCCAACGTTCGTGACAGCCGGGCTGTTTCCACTTTAGCGATCAGGTCGCCAAGCAAGGGCAGGCGTAATAACCAGCGATCCCAGCGGGTGCGGTTCTCTGGCTGGCTCAATTGCTGGCGTAACGCCATAATCCCCAATATGATCAGAATGACTCCGGCCCACCAGTAATGGCGAAAACCATCACCCACCGCAATCACGATCTGAGTGGCCAGTGGCAACGCTTTGCCTGCATCTGCAAATAGCCGTTGGAACTGCGGCACCACAAAAGTCAGCAGAATAATCACCGACAATGCCGAAACGGTCAGCAAAATAATGGGGTAGATCAACGCTGAAGTCACGGTTTCCCGCAACGCCTGCGACCGCTCCAGAAATTCAGTCAATCTCTTCAGCACGACTTCCAATGCCCCGCCCGCTTCGCCCGCACGAATCATGTTCAGGTAGAAACGCGAAAATGCTCCCTGCGCCTCCAGAGCATCCGCGAGTGAGGAGCCGCCCCGCACCTTCTCCTGAACCCGCTCCAGCAACGCCCGCGCCTGCTCATCATCATTAACCCCGATCAGAATGGTTAACGCTCGATCAAGCGGCATGCCCGCGTGGAGCAGGCTGGCTAACTGTTGCGTCAACAACATGACAGACTTGCGAGATAATGCCCGGCGCTGGCTGAACAATGGCTGACCGAGACCGCTGTGCAGAAAACCACGCTTAGCCTCTTTGACCGACAGAGGTAGCAAACCCTGATCACGCAACCGCTCAACCGCTGCTTCTGAGGTTGGTGCTTCGACCTCATCGCGCAATACTTCGCCAGCACTGTCCACTGCCTCATAGCGATAGCGGGGCATCTACGCCTCCTGCTCCTGCTGAGTGGTCACCCGTAGCACTTCCTCGATGGTGGTCTGGCCAGCCACGGCTTTCCGCAAACCATCCTCGTACATGGTGTCCATACCTTCCTTCTGTGCTTCGGCTTGTAGCACGGTGGCATCAGCATGCTTAAGTACCAACCGGCGCAGCGGATCGCTCATGAGCAGAAACTCCATAATCGCCGCCCGGCCTCGATAGCCCGTACCACCGCATTGCTCGCAACCCACCGCCTTATAGAGGGTTATCGTATCTTTTGGAGTTGCATCATGGGCCTCGACAAAACGATACAGGCGCATTTCTTCAACCAGCTCGGGCAAAGCCGGGTAGGGTTCGCGGCAGTGCGTGCAAAGCAACCGCACTAACCGCTGGGCCAGAATGCCGTTGATGGTGGAGGTCAGTAAATAATCGTCCACTCCCATGTCCAGTAGCCGGGTCACGCCGCCAGCCGCATCATTGGTGTGCAGAGTCGATAATACCAAGTGACCGGTCAGTGCCGACTGTACCGCGATGCCAGCGGTCTCCAGGTCGCGCATTTCGCCGATCATGATTACATCGGGGTCTTGGCGAACGATGGAGCGCAGGGCGTTGGCGAAAGTCAGGTTGATCTGTGGCTTAACCTGAATTTGATTGATACCCTCTAATTGGTATTCCACCGGATCTTCGACCGTGAGGATTTTTCGCTCAGGCGTGTTTAAGGTCAGCAAGGCGGTGTACAAAGTCGTGGTTTTGCCGCTGCCGGTCGGACCGGTCACTACGATGATGCCATGCGGCATCATCAATACATCGAGAAAGCGCTTGAGGGTGCGCGGACTGAAACCCAGCGCCTCGAAATTCAGCACCATGCTGGCCTTGTCGAGAATACGCATCACCACGCTTTCCCCCCACAGGGTCGGCACGGTCGACACGCGTAAGTCGATTTCTTTGCCTTGCGCCCGCAACTGAATCCGTCCGTCCTGCGGCAGCCGCCGCTCAGCGATATTCAGTTTGGCCATGATCTTGATACGGGAGATTACGGCTGCCGACAATCGTGACGGCGGTGATTCTACCTCGCGCAACACGCCATCCACCCGGTAGCGTACCTTGAGCCGGTTTTCGAAGGGCTCGATGTGAATATCCGAAGCTCTTGAATCGACAGCGCGGGCGACCATCAGGTTGACCAAGCGGATAACCGGTGCTTCGCTCGCCAGATCCTTGAGATGCTGAATCTGCTCTTCGTCGGTGAGATCGTCAGCCAGACCGATGGAATCCACAATTTGGCCCATCGCCGAACGCCCACTGCCGTACAGCCGTTCAAACGCAACTTCCAATTCCGAAGGAATACCGACTTGCGGCTGGATCGTCTTGCCGGTAGCCAGCCGCAGTGCCGATAGTACGTACTCGTCGGTGGGATTGGCCATTGCCACGATCAGTCCTTGTTCTTCATCCTCGGCCAAGGGAATGGCACGCGCCTCTTTGAGAAAACGCGGTGAAATGATTCCATTCGTCACTGGCGTATCCGGATAATCGGCAGGCCGGACCAGTGGCAGACTCAGTTGCGCCGCCAGCGCATCAGCCAAATCGCGCTCTGAGACCAGCCCCAGCTTGAGCAACAGGGTATCCAGGCTTTCGCCCGTCCCTTCCTGCACACGCCGGGCGCGTTGCAGATCGGCATCGGCCAGTTTTTGGTGGGCTACCAGCAATTCACCAAGATCAACAGACATGGCTGAGTGGACAGTGGTTAGTAGTTAGACGACAGCAGCGCCTTCAAGCCCTCGCGCCAAGGACGAGGCTGAATATCAAATTGTGTGGCTAAATGTGAACAGTCCAGCACGGAATTAACCGGTCGAGCAGCGGGAGTTGGATAATCAGCGGTCGTAATAGCGGTTACCGTTCTAACCGGGAGCGGTTCACGTTCGCGGGCCATTTCGACAATGGCGCGGGCAAAGCCATGCCAGGTGGTTGCCGGTTCCCCGCAATAGTGGTACGTGCCCCAAGTGTTATTTACATCGATTTCAGCGCTGCGTTCAGCCAGCTCCAGCAGGGTATCGGCAATATCGCCAGCGAACGTCGGGCAGCCCCGCTGATCGGCGACCACCCGCAATTCTTCCCGTTCCCGCGCTAGCCGCAGAATGGTCTTAACAAAGTTGTGGCCGTGAACACCAAATACCCAACTCACCCGCAGGATCAGGTGCCGAGGCAATAACCGGCGCACCGCCTCATCACCGGCCAACTTGCTGGCGCCATACACGCCTATTGGCGCAGTTGGATCATCCTCGACATACGGAGCCGGTTTAGCGCCGTCATAGACGTAATCAGTAGAAATATGCAACAACGGAATATTCAGCCGGGCGCAGGCAGCGGCGAGATGGGCAGGACCGTCTTGGTTGACCGCAAAAGCCCATGTTGGCTCCTGCTCAGCTTTATCTACCGCTGTATAGGCTGCTGCGTTGATCACCACGTCCGCGCCGCTGGCGTTCAGAGCATGATCCACAGCAGCGGCATCGGTGATATCCAGCTCCGCTTGATCCCAGGCTAGCACGGTATGGCCCAGCCCAAGCGCACGACGGGTCAATTCCCAACCAACCTGGCCTTGCGCCCCGGTGACAATGATTTGCATTACTTAATTCTCGTAAACCGGCAAATTTTCAGGCGCTTGTTCATGTAAGGGGCGGTTTTGCTGATCCTTGCCCGACAGCGAAACATTACTTAATGGCCATTGAATGCCAATTTCAGGATCATTCCAGGCGATACCGCGTTCTGATTGCGGGTGGTAGTAATCGGTGCATTTATAGAAGAAATCCGCTTCCTCCGATACGACGCAAAAACCGTGAGCAAAGCCAGGTGGAATATACAGTTGCCGATGATCGGCATCGTCCAGCAGACAGCCATACCAGCGGCCAAAATGCGGTGACCCCCGGCGAATGTCGACGGCAACATCGAAAACCGCGCCGCGCGTGACCCAAACCAGTTTACCCTGGGGTTGCGTGAGCTGGTAATGCAGGCCACGCAACACACCCTGCCGGGAACGGGAGTGGTTGTCCTGGACGAAGCGCTCCGGCATTCCCGCTTCGTGGTAGCGTGCCGCTTGCCAGGTTTCCATGAAAAAGCCGCGCGCATCACCGAAGGCTTTAGGTTCTAGTAACAACACGCCCGGTAGTTCCGTCGCAATCACTTTCACGGTGCATTCCTTAGTTGCAACAGTTCTTGCAAGTATTGGCCATAGCCGTTTTTAGCCAGTGGCGCTGCCAGCCGCGCCAATTGTGCGTCGTCAATGTAACCCATGCGCCAGGCGATTTCTTCGGGGCAGGCGATTTTCAATCCCTGCCGTTGTTCGACCACTTGCATGAAGTGAGCCGCCGCCAGCAGTGATTCGTGGGTGCCGGTATCCAGCCAGGCATAACCCCGTCCCAACAGCTCAACATTCAACGCGCTGCGTTCCAGATAGACCTTGTTAACGTCAGTGATTTCTAGTTCACCACGCGCCGATGGCTGGATGTTCTTAGCGACATTCACCACGTCATTATCGTAGAAATACAACCCGGTCACCGCATAGTGGGACTTAGGTTGCTTCGGTTTTTCCTCGATGTTAATCGCCCGGCCGTGGGCGTCAAAGCTGACCACACCATAGCGTTCCGGGTCACGCACATAGTACCCGAACACTGTGGCGCCCTGGGTGCGCGCCGTTGCCCGGCGTAACATGGCCGATAGACCCTGACCATAGTAGATATTGTCGCCGAGGATCAGACAGGCCGGATCAGCGCCAATGAAGGACTCACCGATCAGGAATGCTTGAGCCAATCCGTCAGGATTGGGTTGCACGGCATACTGAAAACGGATGCCCCACTGGTGGCCATCGCCTAACAGGGTTTGATACGCCCCCTGATCGTGGGGCGTGGTGATAATCAGAATGTCCCGGATGTCCGCCAGCATCAACGTGGCGATTGGGTAGTAGATCATCGGTTTGTCATAAACCGGCATAAGCTGCTTGCTGACTGAAATGGTCAACGGGTGCAGCCGGGTGCCGGAGCCACCAGCGAGGATAATGCCTTTGTATGCCATACCTTATACTCTTGACCCTTCTTCCGCCGATGGGAGAAGGGAACGAACGATTACTTGGGCTAGCCCCCCATCAGAGCTGGAATCTTAACGGCTTTTCGAGAAGACTGAACAGCTGTTTTTGCCGGACGGCCTCGTCCAGAAAGCGTTTCACGCGAATGAAGCGGCCGTGCTGACTCGGTATGCGCACGAGAAGGGGCGTGGTTTCTGGAAGGACTGCGGCTGGGTGCCGGGCCGCGATTGCGGCCATTCGGAATTGGTTCAGCCTGGATGCGCGGGTCCGGTTCAAAACCGGGAATCACTTCTCTAGGTACGGAGCGCTTGAGTACCTTTTCAATGTCTGCCAGTAGCTTGTGCTCATCCACGCAGACCAGCGAAACGGCCTCTCCCTCTGCACCGGCGCGACCGGTGCGCCCGATGCGATGGATATAGTCCTCTGGCACATTCGGCAACTCAAAATTGACCACATGCGGCAGTTCAATAATGTCGATGCCCCGGGCGGCAATATCGGTCGCGACCAGCACCGGCAACGCGCCGCTCTTGAACTGCGCCAATGCATGGGTTCGCGCGGATTGGCTCTTGTTGCCGTGAATGGCCAGCGCGGAAATGCCGCCTTTAGTGAGTTGTTCGGATAGCCGGTTGGCGCCATGTTTGGTGCGGGTAAACACTAATACCTGACGCCAGCGGTTCTCCCGGATGAGATGGGCTAGCAACTCACGCTTCCGTTCGCGATCAACCAAATATACGCGCTGGGTCACCGCCTCGGCGGGGGCATTGCGGCGAGCGGCTTCGATCAAGGCCGGCCGGTTGAGCAGGCTATCGGCCAGCGTCCGGATTTCTTCGGAAAAGGTGGCGGAAAACAGCAAATTCTGACGTTTACGAGGCAAGAGCGCCAGCACTTTCTTAATATCATGGATAAAGCCCATATCCAGCATCCGGTCAGCTTCGTCCAGTACGAGCACTTCGATCCGCGATAAGTTTAACGTCCCCTGTCCTACGTGGTCCAGCAGACGGCCTGGAGTTGCTACGAGGATATCTACCCGGTTTCGCAACTGCTGAATTTGCGGTTGGATGCCGACGCCGCCAAACATCACCATCGACTTCAATTTTACATACTTGCCATACTCGCGCACGCTTTCCTCAACCTGCGCAGCCAGCTCACGAGTTGGGGTGAGAATCAAGGCGCGGATCGGCGCGTGGCCACCCGCGTTGGTATTTTTGCCGTTGTCAGCGGCGAGACGCTGCAAAATCGGCAAGGTAAAACCGGCGGTTTTGCCGGTGCCGGTCTGGGCGCCAGCGAGCAGATCGCCACCCGATAGCACGGCAGGGATTGCCTGCCGCTGGATCGGGGTGGGAACGGTGTAGCCGCGTTCGGTGACGGCGCGAACCAAGGCATCGGATAGTCCAAGAGAAGAAAACGACATGAGGCTCCAAGAATGAAAGGCAACATCAGCCTGCACCGGGGTTCGGCGCCAGTCTGCGGCGGATGAACAGGGATTAACCGGGATAGGGCGCGGCGCAGGAGACTGGAACACTGCCGCGATGGCGCAGTTTAACAGGATTTCAGGTTGAGTTGCCGTCTTTTTGGCAACTCAACCTCTTTTTGGCGATCGAGGTGGTGCCCTTCACTATTCCACCGTGACTGATTTGGCCAAATTACGCGGCTGGTCAACATCCGTGCCTTTGAGTACCGCGGCATGATAGGCCAGCAGTTGCAGGGGGATGGTAAATACGATGGGAGCAATCGATTCCGGAACGGCGCCGAGTGACAACACATGCGTATCGACACCGCTAAGATGGGTATCCACTTCCCGGTCCGCAAACAGGAATAGAACCCCGCCGCGCGCCCGTACTTCCTGAAGATTGGAAAGCACTTTCTCCAGCAGGTCATCTTTAGGCAGCACGCAGACCACCGGCATGTCGGCGTCCACCAGCGCCAAAGGCCCGTGCTTGAGTTCGCCAGCGGGATAAGCCTCGGCATGGATGTAGGAAATTTCCTTGANNCTTGAGCTTGAGCGCCCCTTCCATAGCGATAGGGTATTGCGGGCCGCGCCCCAGGAACAGGGCGTGATGTTTCTCCGCGAAATGCTCGGCCAGCCGCTCGATAGCGTTGTCAAGCATGAGCGCTTCCTCCAATACCCGGGGTAGCAATTCCAAATCCCGCGCGAGCGCCGCCACATCATTTTCGCTCAAGCCATGCCGCCGGCCCAGCATGAGTGCTAGCAATCGCAAGGCTACCAGTTGCGTCGTAAATGCCTTGGTTGATGCCACGCCGATTTCCCGGCCGGCGCGGGTCAGCAGGGTCAACGCCGATTCACGCACCAGCGAACTCTCGGCCACATTGCAGATGGCTAGCGTGGACAAATAGCCACGTACTTTGGCTTCGCGCAATGCCGCGAGGGTGTCAGCGGTCTCCCCGGACTGGGAAATACTCACGAACAAGGTGCCTGGCGGCGTAACTCCACGCCGGTAGCGGTATTCGCTGGCAACTTCGACCGTGCAGGGAACACCCAGACTTTCCAGCCAGTAGCGGGCAACCAGACCCGCGTGATAACTGGTACCGCAGGCGACAATATGGACACCCTGTACCTGGTCGAGCAGCGCGCCAGCCTCCGGCCCGAAGCTGTCTTCGAACAAATGCCCCTGATGGACACGCCCTTCCAGGGTCTCGGCCACGACGGCTGGTTGTTCAAAGATTTCCTTAAGCATGAAATGGCGGTAGCCGCCCTTGCCCGCTGGCCCGCCTTGTTGAGCAGCGTAGGACAGCGGCCGTTCCACCGGCTGTCCTTCATGATCATAAATCGTGAACTGCGCACGCTGTACCTCAGCAATATCGCCTTCTTCCAGGAAGACAAACGTTTGGGTCACCGGGGCCAGCGCAAAGACGTCGGAGGCGATAAAGTGTTCCTCGATGCCGATGCCCAGCACCAGCGGACTGCCGGCCCGCGCCGCGATCAACCGTTCCGGGTCTTGGCGGCAGATCACCCCGAGACTGTAAGCACCGGTCAATCGTGTGATGGCCTGCTGAACAGCCATGCGCAAATCACCGGTTTCGTGCATCTGCTGCTCGATCAAATGGGCCACCACCTCAGTATCGGTATCGGATTCGAAGCGGTAGCCGGCAGCGATGAGTTCTTGCCTCAGTTCCTGGTGATTCTCGATGATGCCGTTATGCACCACCGCTACTGAATCGTTGCTGATATGAGGGTGGGCATTGCGTTCGCAGGGTTCGCCATGCGTTGCCCAGCGGGTGTGGGCGATACCGAGCGGGCCGCGCACCGGCTCCTGTTGCAAGCGGTCAGCCAGCATTTGCACCTTGCCTACCGTACGCAACCGGTGTAATTGGCTATCCCGGCTATCGAGGGTAACGATACCCGCCGAATCATAGCCGCGATATTCCAGCCGCCGCAGCCCTTCAAGCAGGATGGGAGTGACATTGCGTTCAGCGATAGCACCTACGATTCCGCACATGGCAATTTCCGGTAAGTCGCGATTAATGGAGGGATTCAGGCAAATCGGAGTGACGAATAGCGCAACTCATTCCCCACAAGCATAGTTCGGGAATCCACGTTAATCCTGTAGCACCAACTGCCGGGTGTGCCGGGCAATAATCAGTTCCTCATTCGTAGGCAGCACCCACACCGCAATCCGGCTGCCGGATCGATCGATGCGCTGGCTATTTGCAGCATTTGCCGCCGGATCCATCTCGATGCCCAGCCAGCCAGAACGGGCGCAAACCTGTTCACGCACGGCGGCTGCATGTTCACCGATGCCTCCGGTGAAGACCAGTGCATCCAGTCCGTCCAGCGCTGCAGCCAATGAACCAAGCTCCCGGGCAATACGGTAGCAGAAATAATCCACAGCCAGCTTCGCATTGGGTTCGGGACTGGCAAGTAATTCGCGCATGTCGTTGCTAATTCCCGATAATCCGAGCAAGCCAGATTGCTTATAGAGTAGATTCGTTAAATCCTTGGCGCCCATGCCATGCCGTTCAATCAGGTAAATCAGTACGCCGGGATCCAGCGATCCGGTGCGCGTACCCATCGGCAATCCCTCCACCGCAGTGAAGCCCATGGTGCTAGCCACGCTGTGGCCATCGCGCATGGCGCACATGCTGGCGCCATTGCCGAGATGAGCGACCACTACCCGGCCTGTTGCCGGCGTCCCCGTGATCTCTGTCAAAGCGCTGGCGATGTACTCATAAGATAATCCGTGAAAACCATAGCGCCGCACTCCCTCTTCGCGGTAGGTGCGCGGCAAGGCAAACAGCTTAGCGAGTTCCGGTTGTCCATAGTGAAAAGCGGTGTCAAAACAAGCAACTTGTGGCAGGTCAGGCCGGATTGCACTGAGGGCGCGGATACCGGCTAGATTGTGCGGTTGATGCAGCGGCGCCAGAGGGATGAAATATTCCAGACGCGTGATGGTCTCGGGAGTGAGCCGTTGGGGATCGCTGTACTCTTCGCCGCCGTGTACCACCCGATGGCCGGCTGCGATGATTTCAGGCAAGCCGGCGGTTGCTTCCAGCCAGTCCAATAAATCGCGCAGCGCCGCCTGATGATCGTAAATCGCTACAGCCGTTGGCACGGCATTCGGTGGCGGTGGCGGGTCAGTCGCTCTACGGCGATAGTCAGGCCCCAGCCTCCGGTACTGGCCGGATGTCGGTGTCAATGGGATATCCACCAGTATTTGGCCAGCGTGATCAAAGGCTTTGAAGTAAGGGGTGTCTTCGCCGATGTTTTCCTGCAAGCCACGGCAGACCAGCTCCAGTTCACCGCCATCTGCTGGCAAGGCAAACACGGAGAACTTAATGCTGGACGAACCGGCGTTGAGAACCAGCAATCCTTGGGGCATGGTAGTTTTCTCCTGGCTTAAAGCGGGTCGGCGTCCACCTCTCCTCTTAAAGAAGAAGGGTTGGAGATGGGTGGCGAGGCCGTCAGCGTGGAATCACCGAACTGGCAAGATTGCAGATAGGCTCGAAACTGTTCACCCAACTCTGGATGGCGCAAACCATACTCCACAGTCGCCACCAAGTAGCCAAGCTTGCTGCCACAGTCATGCCGCCGCCCGGTGAATTCGTAGGCCAACACCTGTTCTTCACTCAACAGAGCAGCAATGCCGTCGGTGAGTTGAATTTCATTGCCCGCTCCACGCGGGATATTCGTTAATAGATCGAAGATGCGTGAAGTCAGGATATAGCGGCCTACCACGGCCAGATCGGACGGGGCATTCGCTGGCTTTGGTTTTTCAACGATGCCATCCACATTGCTCAGCCGGGTGGCAAAAGGCAGCGGATGGACGATGCCATACTTGTCAGACTCGGCAAGGGGCACCCGCTCTACACCTAGAATCGAGCATTGGTATTTGTTGAAATACCGGGTCATTTGACTCATGACCCCGCCTTCCCGGCTATCTTCCTCGATGAGGTCATCGGCTAGGATCACTGCAAAGGGCTCCTCGCCAACGACAGGCCGGGCGCATAACACCGCGTGACCCAGGCCCAGCGCCTCAGCTTGGCGAACATAGACGCACTCTACGCCGCTTGGCACAATGCTGCGCACGACCTTAAGCAATTCAGTCTTGCTGCGGGCTTCCAGTTCCGCCTCCAATTCATAGGCTTTGTCGAAATGATCGGCAATAGCATTCTTGGTACGCCCGATGATGAACACCAAGGTGTCCACGCCAGCCGCCACGGCTTCCTCAACTGCATATTGAATCAGTGGCTTATCGACGATAGGCAGCATTTCCTTGGGGCTGGCTTTGGTCGCTGGCAGAAATCTTGTTCCTAAACCGGCTACTGGAAAAACCGCTTTGCGCACTTGCCGTTTCACCGCTCTACCTCGCTGATAGGGTTATTCTATGCTGTCCTTCAAGAGCAGATATTGTGCGGCATTGCAACATACCGGACAAGCTCTATAGGGTCTTGGATCGTTGACGCTTAATGAATTTATCAAATGGCAAAAGCGATGGATATACAAACCTCAACATCTACTTGGCGCTGGCAACTGAACTGGAGTGTGATCCGTCACGATCTGGTGATTGGCAGTTGTCCACGCAGTCTGTCCGGCCTGGACCGGATTCGTGCGGAATCCAAGGTATCAGCGATCCTGTCGGTCCAGCATGACGAGTGCCTGGAAAAGCTGGAAATCGACTACCCGCGACTCGTGCGTCACGGTCAGACACTGGGTTTGTCCATGCAGCGCAGCCCCATGCGAGATTTCGATATTGAGGATCAACGCCATCATCTGCCTGACGCGGTACGCGCGCTGCATCACTTGCTCAGTCAAGGCCATTGCGTTTATCTGCATTGCACGGCCGGCATCAATCGTTCGTCGTTGACGGCATTGGCCTACCTCACTTGGGTCGAGGGGCAACGTCTGGATGAAGCTCTGGCACTTTTACGGCAAGCCCGCCCCGAGATCTATCCTTATTTGGATGCTTACGAGGGTTGCTTCCAGGATTTGAGTGCCGCCCATGTCAGGCAAATCCAGGCGCGCACTGAAGAATTGAATCGCCAGTATCCTCGGCAGAGCGCCCAAGAGTGCCGGCTGCGGGCAGCGCAGGAAATTATCCGAGACGTGTTGATTCGTTGAGTGAATCTGCCAAACCTTTATGATCAGCCAGGCGCACGTTTCGTCCGCATCGCCACCCACGCCTGCCCTAGACTCAGGCCACCATCGTTGGGCGGGACCTGTTGGGCGGCGAACACTGACCAACCGATTGCTTCCAGCCGGGTTTGAAGCTGGTGAGTCAGCAGCCGGTTCAAGAAACAGCCGCCGCCCAGCGCCACGCGGCGCAGGCCGGAAATCGAGCTAGCCCATTCCAGCCACTCGCTTAATGCCAGCGCCAGCGTTGCGTGGAACAGAGCCGCACCGGTATTTGCATCCGTTTCATCGGCCAGTCGCGCCAGCACTGGCAGAAGATCCAGTCCCCCCTCGTCATTGAGCCGGAACCCATCGGTCAGCGGTGAAATCTCCCCGTAGCGGTGCGCTAGCGCTTCTAATTCCATCGCTGCTTGTCCTTCATAGGCGTTGATCTCACTTATTCCCAGTATGGCCGCCGCCGCGTCGAACAGCCGGCCCGCGCTGCTGGTTCCGGGGGTATGGATGCGTTGCTCCAGCATCTGCTGGATGAGGGCTGCCCGGCCACCGAACCGGCGGTCAATATCCTCATGCCGGCCCAGCCGATGCAATACGGCGACGGCCAAACGCCAGGGTTCGCGGGCAGCCCGGTCCCCGCCAGGTAACAACAGGGGGGATAAGTGACCCAACCGTTCGAAGTTTGCGCCGTCCACGCGCAGTAACTCTCCGCCCCAGATACCGCCATCGCTGCCCAGCCCCACCCCGTCCAGCGCCAACCCCAGCACCGGTTCCTGTAACCCATGCTCCGCCACCACCGCCGCGATATGGGCATGATGGTGCTGCACGGCGATACAGGGCAGTTCCCGTTCCGCTGCATAGCCAGCCGCTAACCGGCTGCTGTGGAAATCCGGATGCAAGTCACAGGCGACCCGCTCCGGGACGATGCGCAGAATGTCCTGCAAATGCACTACAGTCTCCTCCAGCGCCCGGCAGGTTGCGGCATTGTCTAGGCTGCCGATATGCGGCGAGAGATAGGCGCGATCGTCACGGGTCAGACAGACGGTATTCTTGAGATAACCGCCCAGCGCGAGTACCGGAGGTCCTGCTTCTGGCAAACGAATGACTTGCGGTGTGTAGCCCCGGGCACGGCGGATAAAGGTTCGATCCGTCATGACACTGTCATCGCAACGCACCAGAATTGCCCGGTCATGGGTCACGAAGCTATCGGCGATGCCACGCAGCCGCTTCACGGCCTCTTCATCACCGGTCACCAACGGCTCGCCACCAGGATTGGCACTGGTCATTACCAGCAGTAATTCCTGTAACTGTTCGAGCCAGGTCACGCCGGCCGGCCGGCCCGCAGCCTCATGAAACAGGAGGTAATGCAGGGGCGTGTAGGGCAACATGACGCCCAGATGCGCCAGTCTCGAAGCGATGCCGGGCAGATAGCCAGCTTCCGCTGTTTTGCCCTTCGCTGCCAAGCCCTCTCCCGGCGGATGCGGGAAATCCATACGCTGGCGCATCAACACGATAGGCCGCTGCGATGTTTCCAGCAACTGCCATTCCGCGTCATGACCCTCCACCCAATTTGCCAGGGAGATGCGATTGGCCGCCATGACCGCAAACGGCTTAGCCTCGCGTTGTTTGCGCAGGCGCAGGCGCGCCACGGTTGCAACGTTCCGGGCGTCACAGGCCAGGTGGAATCCGCCCAATCCCTTGATGGCCAGAATTTCACCGGATTGCAACCGTTCCAGCGCGGCAGCGGCCACATCGTCTACTGCGGCCGGTTCGCCGTTGGCATTGCGTAAGGTCAACCGGGGTCCGCAGACTGGGCAAGCATTGGGTTGGGCATGGAAGCGGCGGTTGCCGGGATCACCGTATTCCCGCGCACAGAGAGGACACAACGCGAATCCGGCCATGCTGGTATTGGGTCGATCGTAGGGCAGAGCGGCAGTGATCGTGTAACGAGGTCCACAGTCTGTGCAATTGATGAAAGGATAACGGTAGCGACGGTCGTGCGGGTCGAATAATTCAGCCAGGCAAGCCGGACAGATGGCTGAGTCCGGGGTGACTTCCGCTGTTACCACACCACCGCTGCTGGCAGCGATTTCGAAACCGCGCGCCCCGGCCAATGGTTGCCGGTCTTCAACCCGCAAGCGCTCGATGCGGGCCAGCGGTGGCGGCTGGCGCAGACCTTGCCGGAACTCGTTCAACTGTTCCAGCGCGCCCTGGACTTCGATTTCCACCCCTGCGCCGTCATTGCGGACGAAACCGCTCAATCCATGATGCAGCGCCAAGCGATAGACGAAGGGACGGAAGCCGACGCCCTGCACTTGGCCGCGAATCTGGATGGCAAGACGCCGGTCACGGTCAGTCATTTATTCCACCCGAATATCCTTGACCCGCATTTCCTGACCCCCGGCAGGGCGCACCGGGTAACCATCGCATTGCGGACAGGGATCATACAGTGTGGATAGCCGCACGATGGCGCCACATTCCAGACATTGCCCCTGACCAGGGATGGTCAAGATTTCCACCTGGGCGCCATCGGCCAGCGAGCCGCGCAATACCACATCCAGGCAGAATTGCAGTGCTTCGCTTTCCACATTGGCCAGTTCACCGATTTCCAGCCGCAACCCGGTAACCCGCGTTGCGGCTTGGTTGCGGGCCGTTTCCTCAACGATATTCAGGATGGATTCCGCCAGCGCCATTTCATGCATCAATCACCTCCACCTGATAGCTCACACAAGGATCGAGGGACAGAGCCAGCGCGTGCGCAGCCGCCGCTAAGTCAGACGTTTCGCCCAGGGTGGCAAGGCCAGCGGCAAATGGCCCAGCCGGGTGAAAGTTCCACTCAGTCGGGGCGATGATGCGGTAGGCCGCCACTCGACCCTGTTCCAGACGAACGGCATGCAGCAATGCCCCGCGCGCCGTCTCGACCCAGGCATAACCGTGATTTTCCGCCAGTGACTGGGCCAGCAGCAGATCGTTTGGTTCCTGGCGCAACCGGGCCGGCAGTTCCGCCAGTTCGATGCACCGTGCCCGCCAGCGGGCCTGAACCCGGCATTCAGACTCAGTCAGCAAATCTGTCAACGAGGGACAATGTCGTTGCCGGGCCAACGCCCCAGTTTCCACAGGTTGACCGCGCCATATCGGGCGGGTGCAGAATGCAGGTTCTTCCAAGGCGTGCCAAGCCAAGGCGCCGGCTTCAGCGGGATCGAGCAGAGATACCGGTGGCAAGAAGCCACTCTCCCCGTTCTCCCCAGCCAGAATGGGGAAAGCCGTTTTGGAGAGAAGTGCTGGGTTAGGGCTGATGGTATTTCTCTCTTTTTTGGGGACGTAGGGTGGGGGAGCGGGGCCAGCAAGCAGTGTGCGTTCCCGTACGGTATCCAAAACATCCGCCAGTGCTTGTGACCCCTTTATTGCCGCTTGGCGCAATTCCCGCAGCGTGTTCATATCCGGCGGCAAGCCCGCCTGTGCCGGCCAATCAATCAGCAACCGCCAAGCATGTTCCAGGGCGGTTTCAACCAGTACCGCTTGCTGCCAGGATCGCCAATCCGGCGTATTTCCTTTTCGGGATAAACTGGATAAGGAGGAATGGCTCGAAGGACTAAGAGGGCTTGACCTCGCTGCTGCACATGCCGCTGCTGCCGCGAAGCGTTGCGCTCGCCCGCACAGAGTAAAAACCCGTCCAGCGAGTTCTGCCGCTTCATCGGGGGTCTTATTCTGGAATAATCGATCAGCCAGTTGTGGCCGGCTGGAGATCACGTCCACTCGCACTTGCGAGCCTGCGGATTGATACAGGCGGAGTGTGAGATGGCCTTCCGGTGAAGGCGGCATCGGGATTGCCGGCTACCTGCCGCTCACGGCCAGCCGTGCCCGCGCCGAGGTCAATTCTGCTTCCAGCCGGCTGATCTGTTGTGCCAGCACGGCCTGCTGACCCTGCCGCACCCAGTCCAGCCAGGCCACCATGCCGTCACCGGTCCGGGCCGACAGTTGCAAAATTTGGATGTCAGGATTGACCCGTCGTGCGTACTCCAAGCAGCGCTCGACCTCGAAGTCTACATAGGGCAACAGATCCGTTTTATTGAGCAGCATTAAACGGGCGGCAGAAAATATATTCGCGTATTTCAGTGGCTTATCTTCACCTTCAGTCACCGACAGGACCACCACCTTATCGGCTTCGCCGAGATCAAAATCGGCCGGGCAGACCAAGTTGCCGACATTCTCGATAAACAGCACGCCGCCTTCTGGTATCGGCAATTGTTCCAGTGCGTGACCGACCCCATGTGCGTCAAGATGACAGCCCTTGCCCGTGTTGATCTGCACCGCCGGTGCGCCGGCTGCTTGGATGCGTTCAGCGTCACGGGCCGTCTGCTGGTCGCCACCGATCACCGCGACCGGAAATTCCTCGCGCAGTGTCTGAACCGTTTGTGCCAGCAGGGTGGTCTTGCCAGAACCGGGACTGGACACCAGATTTAGCGCAAACACCCCGCGTTCAGTGAACAAACGCCGGTTGCCAGCCGCGAATCCGGCATTCTTGGCTAAAATGTCGCGCTCGATCGATATCAGCCGTCCTTCGGCAGCGTGATCATGGGGATGATCATGGCCGTGAGAATGACTACCAGTTTCGTTGATGCCACAACCGCAGGTCGCGCACATGGATAGAACCTCTTGTGAGAGAGTAGAACCGGCTTCCCGCCGGTTGGGTGGACTGGATTAGAAATACTGCAACCTACGAAGTATTCGTATTAACCGGGTATTTCATAATGATTGATTCAGAGAGTTATTCAGTGGGTTTAATCCCTAAGCGTCGCCAGGAATTCGATGATCGCTGTCCGTTCTTTGGCATCTGGCAAGCCGGTAATGGTTTTGCTGGTCCCCGGCAAGAACTGGCCGGGTTTCGTGAGATATTGATCGAGCTCCTGTTTGGTCCACACGCCCCCCGCTTTGACCAGCGCCTGGGAATAACCATAATCCTTGGCACGGCCTTTTGGCGCGCCGACAATACCCCAAAGATTAGGCCCAATGCGGGGGAGACCGTCCTTTTCTAGGTTATGGCAAACGACGCACTGCCGAGCGGGGCTGTTCCAGCCAACGGGTTCAATTGGATATCGATCGAGGGTTTTCGCTGAAGTTTCCCAGAATCTCTCAGCTTTGAGAGTAGCCGTCCATGATAAGCCTGCCATCCATAGCAGGCCAATTGTGAGGGTTAGGAAATGTTTTGCCATGACGGTATCCCCCTTTAACTATTCATGAACTATAGTTTAAAAGTTAAAAACCCCAAATTAATAATAGCTGTTGATGGTATTGATCGCTCATAACAAGAGAGATCGGGATAGTCAGGGCGTATACAACAAGAACTAGAGAAGTGGTAAGGAGGAATGGAGCATGGTCGAGCGACGTCAAGCGATGCCGGGCGCCAATTGTATCGAGTGCCCTATGCGTCAACACAATGAATGGCGTGTTCTGGCCGGCGCGGAAGTCAGACTTCTCGCCCAGGCTCGCAAGTGCCGGCGGTACCGCGCTGGTGAGGCGGTCTTTACCGCAGGAGAACCGAGCCACGGTATCTACTGCATTGTCGATGGCGCAACAGCCATGCGCCAGATCGACGCTGAAGGCAACACCGTGCTGATCCAAATCAGCTACCCAGGCGATACTCTGGGCTATCGAGGGTTGCTCATGGGGGAAAGACGCCGTTTCAGCGCCGAGGCGCTCGGACCCAGCCGGATTTGTTTCATCGATCAGCAGGTGGTCAAGACGCTGATGGAGCGCAATCCAGCGCTGGCCTTGCAATTCCTGCGGCGCATCAATATGGATCTGGATGATGCCCATAACAAGCTGGTGCAGAACGCGACCCTTTCCAATCGCAGCAAATTTGTCCATCTCCTATTGAATCTCATGGATCGTCATGGCCGTCCCGCCCCTGATGGCAGTCAGGTGATCAATCTGCCGATCTCGCGGCGCGACATGGCGTCGATGATCGGTGCCCGGCACGAAACGCTGTCGCGGATTATCGGACGGCTGGAAGAAGATGGCGTAGCCCGGTTTTCCGGGCGCACCGTTTGCGTCAACCGGCCACATTCGCTGATGGAAGAGATTCGCCTTTCTTAGGAAAGCGCCGCAGCGGCGCTGATGACCGTGAACATCCATCCCTGGTCTTCTTTGACCAATGCCCCTTCGGTAACTGACAAATGGCGTCACGATGACCAGGTTGCGGTCCGGTAGCGCCGGGCGCCCGGCTATCGAGGGTTATAACGATTGCGAGACAATCTACGAAAGCCGTACTTCCATCGTCTTCCGGGGGCGGCGGGAGGCGGATGGTCAGATGGTCGTGCTCAAGATGCTCAAAGGGGCTTATCCGGGGGTCCGGGAACTTGCGCGCTATCGGCATGAATATGAGTTGTTGCGTTCGCTGGACCTAGACCATGTGATCATGGCCGACCGGCTACAGGAGTATGGCAGCACTTTGATCCTCGTGGTCGAAGATTTCGGGGCGGAGTCCTTGAAAAAGCTCGTCGGCCAGCACTGTTTCACCTTGGAGGAGCTGCTTGAAATTTTCATCACGGTCTGCGGCGCCTTGACCCGATTGCATGAACGCCACATCGTGCACAAGGACATCAACCCCTCCAACATCGTCTACAATCCGGCCACCCGCCTCTGCAAACTGATCGATTTCGGCCTTGCGGCCCGCCTGTCGCCGACCCATCCGGGCCAGGATCACGCCAACACCCTTGAAGGGACACTCGCCTACATCTCCCCTGAGCAAACCGGGCGGATGAACCGTAGCGTCGACTATCGCTCGGATCTCTATTCGCTGGGTGTGAGCCTGTACGAATTATTGGCCGGACGGCTCCCCTTCCGGGCGGATCACTCCCTGGAGATGGTGCATGCGCATATCGCCATCACCGCAACCCCCGTCCACGAAGCGAACCCTGCCGTCCCGCTTCCGTTGTCAGCCATCGTTGCCCGGCTCATGGCCAAAACCGCAGAGCAGCGCTACCAGAGCGCCTCGGGATTGGGAGCGGACCTGACGGCGTGCCTCGATGCCCTGCGTGCGACCGGGCGGATCGATCCGTTCGAGCTGGGCTTGCACGATCAGATCGGCACGTTTTACCTGCCGCAACACCTCTACGGCCGTGAACAGGAGATCGCGCATCTGCTCAGGACGTTCAACGAGCAGGTGGCAGGACAGGGAGCGATGCGCTTTGTGCTTATCAGCGGCTACTCAGGCGCTGGAAAAACTTCGCTGGTCAAGGAAATCTATAAACCGGTCACCGGCAGCAATGGCTATTTCGTCAAGGGCAAGTTTGACCAGCACCAGCGGACTATCCCTTACTATGCCCTCAAGCAGGCCTTGGCGGAGCTGGTCGATGTCTGGCTCACCGAGAGCGAAGAACGGCTTGCTGCGATCGCCGCTGCGCTGCGGGGGGCTCTGGGGGAGGCCGGCGGGGTGATGGTCGATTTGATTCCCGCTCTGGAGCTGATTATCGGCCCCCAGCCGCAAGCGCCGGAACTTGCGGGTATGGAAGCGCAGAACCGCTTCAACTACGTCTGCCGCAGCTTTTTTCGCTGTGTCGCGGCGGCTGACCATCCCCTGGCGCTGTTCATTGATGACCTGCAATGGAGCGACTTGGCTTCTCTCAATCTCCTGTCGGCGCTGCTCACCGGCAGCCAGATCACCCACTTCTTGCTCATCGGGGCCTACCGGGATAACGAGACCTCTCCATCGCACCCCTTCATGCTGATGCTGGAAAGCCTCTCCAGGAAAGGAATTGTTCCCGATACGATCCAGGTGGGCAACCTCTCGGAGCAGGACGTGACGGCCCTCTGCGCCGACACCTTCTATGTAGCGCCGTTAGCGGTGGCTCGGCTCGCCCGGCTGATCCACATCAAGACGTTGGGCAATCCCTTCTTCGTCACTCAATTCATCAAGACGCTCCATGCGGACCGGCTGATCACCTTCGATGCCGGCCGGCGCCACTGGTGCTGGGATATCGATGAGATCGAGCAACATGCCATCCCGGATGACGTCGTACAGCTGATGGCGGCCAAGATCACGACCCTTGCGCCCGCCACCCAGCGGCTGCTGACCCTCGCCGCCTGTATCGGTCATGTCTTCGCCCTCGATACGCTTACGATGATCGGCAAAGGTGAGGAATGCGAGACCCGTGCGGATTTGGCGTCAGCAGTACGCGAGGGCCTGGTGATCCCCGATGCGCATCTCTACCGCTTTTCCCACGACCGCATCCAACAGGCCGCTTACTCGCTGATGGCGGACAGCGAGCACACCCACCTGCGCATTGGCCGGTTGCTGCTGCGCGATGGGAAGCCGGCGGGTGAGCGTCTGTTCGAAGTCGTCAATCAACTGAATGCAGCGCGGCGCCTGATCACCGATCCGCAGGAACGGCTTGATCTGGCTGCGCTCAATCGGGAGGCAGGCCAGCAAGCCAAGAGCGGGACTGCCTATGCTGCGGCGCTTAACTACCTGTCCAGCGCTGTGGAGCTGTTGCCTGCCGATCAGTGGAGCCGTCACTATGACCTCACCTTTTCTATCCATAGCGAATGGGCTTGGTGCCGCTTCTATGCGGGCGAGACAGCGGGGATCGAGGCCTTGTTTGCGACGCTGCTTGCCCATGCCCAAGGTCTGGAAGATGCGGTCCGGGTCCATACCATCCGTATGGAGTATTACCACTTGGCCGGGGATTATGGCCGTGCAGTGGAGATTCAGAAAGAGGCCCTGCGGTTGCTGGGGGTGGAGATAGACGACGAAGGACTTTCCGCACTGCTGGAGCGCGAGCTGGAGGCTGTGCCGCGACTGCTCGGCGGACGCCGCATTGAGTCGCTGTGCGACGCTCCCCTGATGGACTCGCCACGCCACGCAGCGATCATGGATATTTTGATGGGCTTATGGACCAGCGCCTACCTGAATTCCCAGCTCGAATTGGTGGCGTGGTCGTCCTGCAAGATGACCAATATTTCCCTGGAGTATGGCAATAATCGTCTTACTGCCTACGGCTACATGAACTATGCCTTCGTCTGTGTCGCGCTGCTGGGGCAGTACGAGACGGGGCACCGCTTCGGCGAGGTAGCCAATCGATTGGCGGAACGATTCGATGACCTGTTATTGCGCGGCAAGGTCTACCTGTTATTTGCGGTGTTCGTGAACCATTGGCGCGCACCACTGGCCACCTCGCTTGACTACAGCCGCAAATCCTTTCCGTTGCTGGCCGAGAGCGGGGACTGGATTTATGCGGGCTACTGCGCCGAGTTCGCGATCTCTGACCCCACCATCTGGGGCATGCCCTGCGATGAGTTGCTTGAAGCAGCGCAGCGCTACATCCCCTTCCTTCAGAACAACGCCCCAGTGGTCCTGGACGAATTCTTCCGGCCCGCCTGCCTCAATCCCTTACTCCAGTTGCTAGGGCGCACCCGGAATGACCACACCTTCGATGATGACGATTTCTGTGAAGAGACGTTCCTGCAAGACTATCGGAATAACCCGCTGGCCCTTTCCTATTTCTACACCGCGAAGCTGCGCAGCCTCTACTGGTTCGGCGACTGGGACGAGGCGTTGGCGATGGCCGGCCAGGCTGACTTCGTCGCCTCGGTTGCTCTCGCCCAGGCCAAGGTCCCGGAGATTTACTTCTTTGCCTCCCTCACGCTGCTTGCACTGTTCGACCGTTTTACCCCGGAGGAGTGGGAGCAGCACGCCATCCGCATTGCCGGTTATCAGGAGAAGATGAAGGTATGGGCCGGGCATAGCCCGGCTAACTTCCGTCACAAATTCCTGCTGGTCGAGGCGGAGCGGGCACGAATCGCGACCAGCGGTTGGGAGGCGTTGAGGCTCTACGAGGAGGCGATTGACGAAGCGCATAAGGCCGGTTATCTCAATAACGAGGCGCTTGCCTACGAGTGCGCCGCCCGCTTTTTCCTGACTCGTAACCTAACTCGCTTGGCAGCCAACTACTTGAATGAAGCTCGTTACGCTTACCGCAAATGGGGCGCGACGGCAAAGGTTCGGCAACTTGAGCGCTACTACAACACGGAGTGGTCCATCATCGTCCCGTTCGACACCCGGCTTGGGCAATCCTCGACCCCAAACCTTACTACATCCCATGCCACGATCGAGTATGACACCAGCACCGATGCCTTGGATATTGTCTCTATCGTCCAGTCCTCCCAAAGCCTGGCGAGTGAGATTGACCTGGAGCGGTTGCTGAGCCGGATGATGAAGATCGTCATCAAGAATGCGGGCGCTGATCGTGCGGTGCTGCTCGATCTGCATGAGGGGATTTGGAACGTCAAAGCAGAAGCAAGGAATGGGTGGGAGACCGTCTCCATCCCGCAGGCGATGACGGAGACGGCGCGGGAGGCATCTCTGCCTCTGAGTCTTATCAGCTACTGTGCGCGCAAGCAAGAGAGTGTGGTGCTTAGCAATGCCGGTGCCCACGGCGGCTTCGTCAAGGACCCTTATTTCGCTGCCACCGCCATGCGTTCGGTGCTTGCTTTGCCGTTACTCCGTTCCGGCACCCTCAAGGGGGTGCTCTACCTCGAAAACAGCCTGGTTGAGGAGGCCTTCACGCGGGAGCGGCTTACGGTACTGGAACTGCTCTCCTCGCAGATGGCGATCTCCATCGAAAATGCAGAGTTCTATCGGGAACTTGAACAACTGGTCGAACAGCGGACCTTGGCGTTAGTCAGGACGAATGACGAGTTGCAACAGGTTAACCGGCAATTGGAGGAACTGTCGCACACCGACGGCCTTACCCAGATTGCCAATCGTCGCGCCTTCGATTCCTTCATTGAGATTGAATGGAGGCGTCACAACCGGATACAGCAGGATTTCTCGCTCATCCTCTGCGATATCGATTATTTCAAGCAGTTCAACGATACCTATGGGCACATCGAGGGAGACCACTGTCTGCAACGGATTGCTCAGGCGATCAAGGCGGCCGCGCAACGATCGGGTGATCTCGTCGCCCGCTATGGTGGAGAGGAGTTTGTCGTGGTGTTGCCTCAAACGAACCAGGCAGGCATCTGCAAGGTGATCGAAACGATCAGGCGCAACGTTGCGGCGCTGAGAATCCCTCATGCTGGGTCGAAAGTGCATGATCAAGTCACGCTCAGCTTGGGGGCGTTGCACCGGATTCCACAGAATGGAGAGAGCATCGAGGACGCCTTAGCCGCCGCTGATGGCGCTCTGTACCAGGCGAAGTCCCAAGGCCGCAATCGCGCCGTCATCGTCCAGCGAATCGGAGAGGCGCAACCATCACCGGCGTGATCAACGAAATCGCTTTCTAAAGCAGCCTGCTCGCTTTCAACACCGCTGTCGATGAATGCTGTATGGCCAATAAACACT
>DDST01000196.1 GCA_002343485.1 Proteobacteria bacterium UBA2383 | reverse complement strand
TTCGCCCTGCTGCTCGACCGGGACAGCGCACTGGCAGCAATCCCGCAGATGCTGCCCGCCGATACAGCCTCCCGAGCAGATACATTGGGCAAAATCCGTCAGATTGTTTCGGCAACCGGCGAAGTGAGTAGCGACCGGGCTGAGCGGTTAATGCAGATCGAGAAGCTGTTCGAAGTCATCAAACCCGCCGGACCGGGTCCGGGCAATATCGACTAACCGATACTGATAAAGAAGGCTGTACTTATGGAACGCAAGCACGAAAAATACGAACAGTTGATCGCTCGATGCAAGGCTTTGACACCCGTCCCGACCTCCATCGCCCACCCTTGTGATGAGAGTTCTCTTAAGGGCGCGGTGGAAGCTGCTGAACTGGGTATTCTGCAACCGATCCTGGTGGGTCCACGCGCTAAGATCGAAGCCATAGCAACACAGCTCCAACTCAATATCTCCAGTTACGAAATCGTGGATGCCCCTCACAGCCACGCCGCTGCTGATGAAGCAGTGCGGCTGGCTCGCGAGGGTAAGGCTGAAATGCTGATGAAGGGCAGCCTGCACNNCGACGAACTGATGGGCGCGGTGGTACGGACCGCAACGGGCCTGCGTACCGAGCGGCGCATCAGTCACGCTTTCATCATGGATGTCCCTAGCCTGGATCGGGCAATCATCATCACCGATGCAGCCATCAATATCTTCCCGGCCTTAGAAGACAAGATGCATATCACCCAGAATGCTATCGACCTTGTCCACGCTCTAGGCTTTGAACAACCCAGGGTCGCGATTCTGTCAGCCATGGAAACGGTCAATCCTAAAGTACAGTCCACCGTGGAGGCCGCCGCCCTATGCAAGATGGCCGACCGCAAGCAGATCACAGGCGGCATCCTGGACGGCCCTTTAGCGCTGGATAACGCCATCGACCTCGCGGCAGCTCAAATGAAGCAGATCGACTCACCGGTGGCAGGACGGGCCGATATTCTAGTCGTTCCCGATTTGGAAGCCGGCAACATGCTGGCCAAAAGCCTGACGTTCATGGCCGGGGCCGATGCCGCCGGCATTGTGCTCGGCGCTCGGGTACCGATTATCCTCACCAGCCGTGCTGACTCGGTCATGACCCGGCTAGCGTCTTGCGCAGTCGCAGCCTTGGTCGCGCAGGCACGGCGGGAAAGCACCAGCAAGGCGGTCGTGCCATGAGCAGTGCAACCCTGGTTCTCAACGCCGGCTCGTCCCGCATTACGAGAGAGGAAGTTGTCAATCCACCCATGCTGGCTATGAGCTAGCCCGCCAGGCAGGCAGGTGGTGCAGTTCGCTCGGGAATTTCATTGGATGGCTTTAACTAATGCGGAGAAATAAGATGATCAAGAGCTTTAAAAAGATTGGCGGCATCTTGCTGGCAGCGTCATTGCTGGCAGGTGGTCTAACGTTGGCGGCGGATGCCAAACAGCCAGCCGGCACGGTCTCAATTCAAGAAAAACAGTTCGGGCTGATTCTGGGCGGCAGCACCGGCAGCGGGACGCTATCGTTCCACGGCAAGAAATATCCATTTAAGCTTAAGGGCCTGAGCGCCGGTCTGAATGCCGGAGTCTCGAAGATGAGTGCCGCCGGCGAGGTGTACGATCTGAAAAAGGTTTCCCAATTCCCAGGGACCTACACCCAGCTGGAAGCCAGCATCGCCCTAGGTGGCGGCGTGGGTGGCCTGCGGTTGAAAAATGAAAACGGTGTGATCATGAATCTACGCTCGCGGACCAAAGGCTTGGATCTCAATCTCGGAAGCATGAGCGGCGTCACGGTCACAATGGAAAAATAAACATGCCACCCGGACAGAGGTTCCCTCGCTACTGGTGCGACAAGCGATCTCTGTGGCCTTATCCGATCAGGAGAATTGCATTATGACTGTTGAAATTCCTCGTCCTCCCCTCAAGGGCAAAAAGGTGCTGGTGACGGGCATCGCCAATGAACACTCTATCGCCTACGGTTGCGCCAAGGCGTTCCGCGAACTGGAAGCGGAGCTGGCGATTACCTATCTCAACGAAAAGTCGAAACACTACATCGAGCCGCTCGCGAAAACATTGGAAGCACCGATCTTCATGCCTCTGGATGTCAGCCAATCCGGCCAGCTTGAAGCCCTGTTTGAGACAATCACCCAACAATGGGGCCGGCTCGACATCCTGGTCCACTCTATCGCCTTCGCTCCCAAGGAGGACCTGCAAGGAGGGTTACTCAACTGCTCGGCAGAAGGCTTCGCCAAGGCAATGGATATTTCCTGCCATTCCTTCATCCGCATGGCCCGGCTGGCTGCACCGCTGATGACGGAGGGCGGCACGATGTTCGCTATGAGCTACCACGGCGCAACGAAAGTGGTGCCCAACTACAACGTGATGGGGCCGGTGAAAGCCGCACTGGAGTCATCCTGCCGTTACCTTGCCTATGAACTCGGCCGACAGGGCATCCGGGTTCACGCCATCTCGCCGGGTCCGCTCAAAACCCGCGCCGCGTCGGGACTGAAGGATTTTGACCTGCTGCTCAACGAGGCAGTGGAGCGGGCGCCAATTGGCGAATTGGTGGATATCATGGATGTGGGTTTCACCTGTGCCTATCTAGCGACACCCTATGCCCGGCGGCTGACCGGTAGCACGGTGTATGTGGATGGTGGCGTAAACATTATGGCGTAAAACAGCCCGGCGGGATCAAAGCCAGAGACGGATATCTTACCCCGGCTCACATTCCCGTCGAATGCACCCGGAAGGAAAATGCTCATGGCGTTTCGCATTCTGCAATCGCTTTTTTCCAGGACCAGCCAACCTGGCAAATTCGACAAGGAGTTGATGCTGCAAGCTATCGAACGGGTCGTTGATGGTACCGATCCTCGTTTACGGGCGGTGAGCCACTACCGGCGCAAGCTGTGGGGCGCGGTGGAGCACACCATCGGCTTTGTGGTGAACTTCGTTAACGCCTTGCCACCCGCCATTGTGGCCGGCCGGCAAGGCTACATGACCGATCCCCGCTTGCGCGCTCTGTTCGCTTCACCCGAGCATCTGCGGGAAATTCTCAGTTTCAGCGACGGGACGCAGAACTATCTGAAACAGAACCCTGGCCCGCTACCAGCGGAGTTGTATGCCGGCCTTGGCGCGGTCCGGATCGAAAAAAACACATTCGGGATTGAAATGGATGGGGAGATCCTCCGGCGGGACGTGCCGCAAACCACTGTCAGTTTTTGCAGCCACCGGCTGGTTTTTCTCACCGGCAACGAGCAGGACACCCGCCGGGAATTCATGAAGCGCGCAGCCGATTACCTGATCGAAACGGCTCTTCAGCGCCTGACGGCCAACCGCATCCAAAAAACCCAACTGGAACAGCAACAACGCAAACTGCTTCAGCAAAAGGCCGGCCTGCTGAAGAAAGCGCAGATCGGTTTTGAATCCTTGGCGGGACCGGCCACGGC
Organism: Proteobacteria bacterium UBA2383; assembly: GCA_002343485.1. GTDB lineage: Bacteria > Pseudomonadota > Gammaproteobacteria > Competibacterales > Competibacteraceae > UBA2383. The sequence goes on along the minus strand of DDST01000196.1, from coordinate 7,565 downwards.
GGAGCCGGTCGATTTGAACACGCTCGAGCGGCAGCTTCAGGACCTCGAAACCGAACTGAACCAACTACGCGCCGATCCGGCCACGCTCGACAAGCACCTCGCCACAGTCGCCACGACATTGAGCGAACCGGAAAAATACCTGGCGATTGAGCCAGCCTCGCTCACCCTGGACCACACGAACACAAAGGTTCCTGCTGACTCGCCCCGGATCGCCAATACGCTGACCTTCCAGGAAATCGTGATAGCAAAAAATCAACGGGTTGCGGCGCTGTTCGTGCGGTTCCCCAGCAGCGAATTGCTGCCGCAACCCGATTTTTTCAAGGAGGCTCAACGCCTGCTGCACTCAGTGCGATGAGCCAGACCTGCTGCTAGAGGTAGCTGTATCGTATTTTTACCAGGCTGGCTCTCAACCCTCGGCGCCAATAGGCGGTGAGCCTGAAATATGAGCTGCTATAGTTTGTAACATTGCCATCAACATACCGTGCTTTAACATCAAGACTATCCTCCTTTTCTCAACCATACTGAGGCATTGATTGTGTACACGCCACACCGCTTGAAACAACCAATGATCGCGCTACCCAGCACCGCGGCGCTGATCCTTTCGGGGTTTATCGCCACCACTGCGCTGGCGCAGCAACCCCCCAGCACAGCACGCCCTCCGACCCTTGTTACCGTGGTTGAGATTAAACCAGAGAATACCCCGGCGACCTTTGAATTTACTGGAAAGACTGCCAGTTCCCGGCAGGTGGAAATCCGCGCCCGTGTAGAGGGTTATCTTGACAAAATCGCTTATGAAGAAGGCAGCCTGGTCAAAAATGGGCAACTGCTGTTCCAGTTGGACCCAAGCCAGTTCAAAGCGGCGCTGGCCAGCGCCAAGGCCGAACTGGCGCAGCGGGAAGCATTGCTCACTAACGCCGATCTAACTCTGAAACGGGTCCGGCCCTTGGCCAAGCAAAACGCCCTGAGTCAACAAGATCTAGACAACGCCATCGCCAATCAACTCAGCGCTCAGGCCCAGGTGAAATCTGCCCAAGCACAAGTGGATCAGGCGCAATTGAATTTGGGCTACACCACCATCAAATCGCCACTGAATGGCTTGTCCGGCAGTTCCAATTTCCGCGAAGGCAGCTTGATTACGCCCGGCGCCAATAGCCTGCTAACGACTATCGTGCAACTCGATCCGATGTGGGTCAATTTTGGCATCGGCGAAAACGAGGTACTGAAAATCCAAAGTCAGGAGCAGGCCGGACAATTAAAGGGACCGGGGATCAAAAAGGTCGACATCGAACTGATCCTGGCCGATGGCTCCATCTATCCTCAAAAGGGCCGGATCACCTTCGTGGACCCGGTAGTCAACGCCGACACCGGTACCTACAACATTCGCGCCGAAGTGGCAAACCCGGACAATGCGCTGCGCCCTGGCCAGTTCATGCGAGTGCGCATTCAAGGCGTATTCCGTCCCGGCGCGATCATGGTGCCGCAACGCTCGGTCATGCAAGGGCCGAACGGCAAATTCGTATTCGTGGTTGGCCCGGATGACACCGCCCAGCCCAAACCGATCCAGGCCGGCGACTGGTATGGCGATCAATGGATCGTCACCTCGGGCCTAGTCAGCGGNNGACCGGGTGGTGATCGACGGTGCGGTGCGCCTGCAACCCGGTGCGCCGGTGCGGATTCAGCCCAGCGCCACGCCTGCGGCGGCTTCGCCAATCAAGCCTTAAGGGGGCCGCATGATTTCCCACTTTTTTATCCAGCGGCCGGTATTTGCCTGGGTTGTTTCGATCCTGCTGATGCTGGGTGGCTTGTCAGCGATTGGCGTTCTACCCATCGCCCAGTATCCCGAGATCACCCCGCCACAAGTTACCGTATCTGCCAACTACCCTGGCGCCAGCGCCGATGTGGTGTCACAAACCGTTGCCGCGCCAATCGAGCAGCAGGTCAACGGTGTGGATAACATGCTCTATATGTACTCCACAAGCTCCTCGACCGGCAATATGTCCCTAAGCGTGTTCTTCGATATCGGCACCGACCCGGATATCGCTCAGGTGAATGTGCAAAACCAAGTGAATCTGGCCTTGCCGCAGTTGCCGGAAGCCGTCTCCAAGCAAGGGGTGTCGGTGCAGAAAGTTTCTTCCACCTTCCTGATGGTGATTGCCCTGTATTCGCCGGATGGCAGTCTGGACGATGTTACGGTTGGCAATTACGCCAATCTCTACGTCCTCGATGCGTTAAAGCGCATTCCAGGCGCTAATCAATCCAGCATCTTCGGTATTCCCGATTATGCGATGCGGGTCTGGCTGAAACCGGACCGGATGAGCGACTTAGGCTTAACAACCGATGAGGTAATCAGTGCCATTCAGGGCCAGAATCAGCAGTTTGCCATCGGTCAAATCGGTCAGGCGCCTACGGATCAGCCCGTAGAACTGACCTTCCCCGTTTCCACGCAGGGCCGTTTGTCCACTCCAGAAGAGTTCGAAAATATTATCTTGCGCTCCAGCGCGGCTGGCGCCGGCATCGTGCGCTTAAAGGATATCGGTTATGTAACTCTTGGTATGCAAAGCTATGGACTGCAAAGCCGCTTTAATGGCAAAACCGGTATCGCCCTGGCGGTTTATCAACAACCGGGCGCTAACGCGCTGTCGGTTGCGACTGAGGTGCGCAAGACGCTGGAAGAACTGAAAAAGAGCTTTCCGGCTGGATTGGATTACGCCATCGCCCTGGATACTACCAAGTTTGTGAAAGCCTCGATCAAGGAGGTAGTGCATACTCTGATCGAAGCGGTGGTGCTGGTTATTTTGGTGGTTTACATCTTCCTGCAAAGCTGGCGGGCGACCTTGATCCCGATTATCGCGGTGTTCGTCTCGATCATCGGCACTTTCGGCGGCATGTACCTGCTGGGTTTTTCGATCAATATGCTCACGCTATTCGGCATGATCCTGGCGATTGGCATCGTGGTGGACGATGCGATCGTGGTCGTGGAAAATGTCGAACGCAACATGGCAGAATTCCACTTGCCGCCTCGGGAAGCGGCGTTTCGCGCCATGGATGAAGTGACAGGACCGGTCATTGCCATCGTGCTGGTATTAAGCGCCGTATTCGTGCCGGTCGGCTTCCTCGGTGGGATGACGGGGACACTGTACAAACAGTTCGCTATCACCATTGCGATTTCGGTGGCGCTATCCGGCCTGGTGGCGCTGACCCTCAGCCCGGCATTGGCGGCGATCATGCTCAAGCCCGGCGAACATGGCGGCCAGCGCACCGATCTGCTTTACCGGATCTTCTTCGGACCGTTCAATCGCGGCTTTGAACGCATCACCCGCAGCTATGCCGAAGGGGTGCGCTTCATCGTCAAGCGTATCCTGATGGGACTGGCGCTGTTCGCCGTCATGCTGTTTGCCATCTACGGGTTGTTCCGGACTGTGCCAGGCAGCTTTGTACCCCCGGAAGACCAGGGGTATCTGCTCAGTGTCGGTTTGCTGCCGGATGCCGCGAGTCTGGGCCGCACTGAGCAGGTGGGGGCGCAGATCAGCGGGATTTTCCGTGGAAATGAAGCTGTCAGCAGCGTGGTCGAGGTCAACGGCTATAGTCTGCTGGATTCGCAGTTGAAGACCAATACCAGCACCTTGTTCATCGCTCTCAAGGATTACGAGGAACGGCATGGTATGGAAATGAGCGCCCGGGGCGTAATCGGTTCTGCTATGAAAGAGTTTGCCAAGATCAGCGAAGCGATCGCCTTGGTGTTCAACCCGCCCTCGATCCCTGGCCTCGGTACGACCGGCGGTTTCGAGTTTTGGATTCAGAATCGTGGCAGCGGTGATGCTGCACAACTGGAAAAGGTAACTCGCGACTTTATCGCCAAAGCGAAGGATCGCCCGGAACTCAGCGGGTTGAACTCGACCATTCGCACGGCCTCCCAACAGCTCTATGTTTACCTGGATCGGGAACAGGCCAATACGTTAGGGGTACCTGTGCAAAGTGTATTTGGCACTTTGCAGGCATTGTTCGGCTCGCTGTATGTCAGCCAGTTTAATAAGTTCAGCCGGGTCTGGCAGGTGATCGTCCAGGCGGCGCCGGAATTCCGCTCTCGTCCCGAAGACATTAAGAAGATCTATGTGCGTTCGACCAATGGCAGCATGGTACCGCTGGAAGCGGTGGTCAAGCTGGAATATAACACTGCCCCGGATTTGATCACTCGCTTCAATAACTTCCCGGCTGCTAAGGTGACGGGTAGCTCGGCGCCAGGCTTCAGTTCCGGACAGGCGACCATCGCGATGGAAGCGGTAGCACGGGAGGCATTGCCCGATGGTTTTTCCTTTGCCTGGAGCGGCGAGACATTTGAGCAGAAAAAGAGCGGAGGTGCTTCGGCGCTGGTGTTCGTCTATGGCCTGATCATGGTGTTCCTGATCCTGGCTGCTCAGTATGAAAAATGGTCGCTGCCGTTCAGCGTGATGATGGCGGTACCGTTCGGTGTGTTTGGGGCCTTGCTGGCCGTCTGGCTACGCGGCATGGAAAACGATGTGTACTTCCAGATTGGCCTGTTAACCCTGGTGGGCTTGGCAGCCAAAAATGCGATTCTGATCGTGGAATTTGCGGTGATGAAGCATGAAGAAGGGATGCCAGTGTTCGATGCAGCGATTGAAGCGGCGCGTTTGCGCTTCCGGCCAATTCTGATGACCTCGCTGGCGTTCATTCTTGGCGCGGTACCTCTGGTGCTGGCGACCGGGGCTGGGGCAAACAGCCGCCATTCGATCGGTACGGGCATTGTCGGCGGCATGACGGCGGCGACCGTGCTAGCAATCTTTTTTGTGCCGCTGTTCTTCCGCTTATTTGAGATGCGTCAAGAAAAGAGCAAAAAATCCTTATCCACGGAAAACGCACACGATGTGGAAAAGCTGGCAGTTGAAGGACCTGGCGTTGAGGGTGAAGGTGCAACGGAGGGCCGCCATCATGCATAAGACGCTACTGGCGATTGCCATGGGTCTTGCCCTGGGCGGTTGCGCCTCGGTCGGGCCGGATTATCAACGTCCGGAAACACCGGCTCCAGAACAGTGGCGGATCAATATCCAGCAGGCGAATGACCTGGCCAACACCCTTTGGTGGAAGCAGTTCCAGGACCCGGTGCTGAATGAATTGATCCAGACCGCGTTGCAGGAGAACAAGGATGTGAAAATCGCCGCCGCGCGCGTAGACGAATATCTGGGCCGTTATGGCGTGACGCGCGGCGATCAGTTCCCACAGATTGGAGCCAATGCTGCTGGATCGCGTACTCGCAATAGCGAGAACAGCAGGGCAGCGGCGGGCGAAAATCCGGTGAATAGCTACCAGGTTGATCTGGGAGTGTCTTTCGAGCTGGACTTGTGGGGCCAATTCCGCCGCGCCACCGAGGCGGCCCGCGCTGATCTGCTGGCGGTCGAGGAAGCCCAGCGCACGGTGATTTTGACGCTGGTCAGCCAATTGGCTAATAGCTATGTGCGCTTGCTGGACTTCGACAAGCAACTAACCATTACCCGCGCCACACTGAAAACCCGGCAGGAATCGGTGCGGATTAATCGTCTGCGCTTTCAAGCTGGACTGATTTCAGAACTGGATTATCAGCAGGCAGTCGCGGAATATCAGGCGGCGGCTGTGCAGGTACCGTTACTGGAAAGACTGATCGCTCAGCAAGAGAACGCCATTCGCTTGTTGCTGGGACGCAATCCGGGGCGAATCGTCCGGGGAAGCGATCTAGACGGGTTGGCGCAACTCCAGGTTCCTGCGGGTCTGCCATCCGATCTGCTGGAGCGCCGCCCGGATATTCGTCAGGCCGAGCAACAGTTGATCGCTGCCAATGCCCTGATTGGCGTGGCCAAAGCGGCATTTTTCCCGGCGATTTCACTGACTGGCTTGCTGGGAACGGCTAGCAACGATCTTTCCGATCTATTCAAGGGACCGTCGCGGACTTGGCAGTTTGCGGGTCAACTGGCTCAGCCGATCTTCACCGGTGGCGCCCTGACCGGTCAATTGCAGGTTGCTGAAGCGGCGCAACAGCAGGCATTGCTGAATTATCAGCAAGTGATTCAGAAAGCGTTCGCTGAAGTGGATGACAGCCTGGTTGCAGTCGCCAAACTGCGTGAACAGTTGAAAGATGAAGCAGCGCAGGTCAAGGCGCTGCAACGCACTCTGGATTTGGCCACACTTCGCTACCGGAACGGCTACTCCGATTATCTGACGGTGGTGGACGCCGAGCGCAATTTGTACACCGCACAACTGCAATATGTGCAGGATCAAGGCAATCTGTTTATCGCCCTGGTCAATTTGTACAAGGCGATGGGTGGCGGCTGGGTCAAGGAAGCCGAGCAAATGACGGTGGGCGATCCTCAGCCCAAGGCAGGTTGAGGGCGACCGGCCGCTACTTCCTCTCCCGTTCCCATGCTTCGCCCGCGTGGGAACGGGAACATCAAACCCTGATTGGCTGCGCGCACTCTCCAGTCAGCTGGCTGAAGCTATCAATCTTGAATGTGTTCAGAGCAGGGGATATGGGCGTGTACTTGATAGCTATTCCGCCCGCTTTGCTTAGCATGGTACATAGCAATATCCGCCTTCTTCATTAGGGCATCCCCTTCCTCGCCATCGTCGGGATAAAGAGCAATTCCCACGCTGGTAGTAACCTGCAATTCATGGTTACGCACTGCAAAAGGATTCTGAAAACCAGCTATGATCTTTTCGGCAATCTTGATGGCATCTTGCGTCTTGGCGATCTCCGGCAAGATCAATACAAATTCGTCGCCCCCCAAGCGTGCAACGGTATCATTCTCACGCACCACGCCTGTCAAGCGTTTGCTCACGGCTCGCAACAACTGATCCCCCACATCGTGGCCAAACATGTCATTCACCTGTTTGAAGCGATCCAAGTCCAGCATCATTAAGGCCAGCTTTTGCCGGTGACGGCGAGCGCGAGCTATCTCCAGCTTAAGACGGTCATCGAACAGGGAGCGGTTGGGTAGGCGGGTCAGGGCGTCATGATAGGCCATCTCTTTGATGATTTCCTCAGCCCGCTTGCGTTCGGTAATGTCGCGAAAAATAGTCAGTATGGATAGGCTGCCGTCGGTATTTCTTATTGGAGTTTCAATTACATCGTAGGTTTTCTTGTTCTTGACGCAATATTGTTCTGACCGTCCGGTTTTTCCCATAAGAACTACCTGGGTCTGACACCAGGGACAAGCCTGCTCATGGGCATGGATCAGTTCATAGCACTTGCGGCCTTCATAGTTTGGAAACTCTTTCACAAAGGCAGGGTTGACATACTCAATATCAAAGTTTGGGTTCACGATATAGATCACATCTTCCATTGCCCCAAGAATCCTAATTAGATTGTCCTTTTCAGCGAGCAGCCCCTTCTCGGCCTGTTCACGGTGGATGATTTCCTGCTGCAACTTTTCGTTCGTCTCGATCAATTCAGCGGTGCGTTCTTTAACCAATTTTTCAAGGTGTTGGCGATATTGCCGCAATTCTCTTTCCGACGCCAAGCGTGCGATGGTCGTTCCCACCAGATCGGCAACCGCCAGGTGGATATCAAGCAACGCTTT
>DDST01000152.1 GCA_002343485.1 Proteobacteria bacterium UBA2383 | reverse complement strand
TGACTGGAATCCATATTGAGCCTTAATCAAATACCTCGCCATCGCGTTGTTCTGAAGCGGATTTATGATGGAGATTCATATCTTGAGCATCTTCCAGCCCGATGATCAGACCAGCCGCCTGCTTACCGGCAAATAGGCTGTTGTGCTTTACCGGCTCATCCATCACGGGAAACCTCACCGGTACCCCACAATCCGCACTTCACTGTTCCAGTCGCCGAAAAACGGCTCACCTTCGGTGCGCACGATTATTTGGCGATCCTGAGGCATCGGCAGCCAGACATTATCGGAATTGTAGGCCCAACTCGGTTGGGGCAAGCCAACGGCATAGAGATAGAAGGCTGCTTCCCGGTCACCTTGTACCCGTACTGAAATCCGGAAGCGATGCGGTCCACCCTTAACATAGCCAGTCGCTACTTGGGCATAAACCAGAATTTCCCGGGCATTGTCGGGCACCTGAGCGGGAATCCGGCGGACCTGATGGTTTTGGCCGCCGTTGGGCAAAGTGCCCATGGGGATGTCGACCGCCCAAAAGTCGGCTGATGGTTCTGCAGCAGTTTCCCGCAAGCGGGCCACAAGGTTTGAGTGCTGTGTGGCTAATAGCTTACGCAAGCTGATCACTGCTACACGGGTACTACGCGCCTCCTGTTGAAGACCTGCCAAGGACTGCTGCGAACGTGCTTCCTGAATTTGCTGCTGCCGTCCTTGCTCTCGCACATCCGTGAGCATCTGTTCGATTCGATCCAGCCGGTTGTCCATCGCATCAAGCTTGGGTTCCAGGGTGGACTGAATGGTAGACGAAACTTGAGATTCTGGCGTGGCCGGCCGGAATCGCGCAATCAGTGATTGATAAAACGCACAGCCCGGCGTCAGCGTCATGATGAATATGGCTACTCCGATCCTTCCAACCCCTCTCATGCATCTCTCCCGCTTCATCAACCCTACCCTTGGCCTCGTTCCCGCCGGCCGGTGGGAAGAGCAAACTGTTATAAACGGGCATTATAGCCCGTTGCTGGCTTGGATCAGGGTATATTCAAAGCGCTTCCATATTAGCACCCGCCAGGCGGTATGGAGTCCTCGTTCATGGTGAACGATTTGGATGCAACGACCCAGCCCATGGGCGTATGGATGGTGACGGTATAGGCTGAAGAATCTCGCGAGCCGGACTCCTAATGGGTAACGTAAGTGTGTTATACTAAAGTGCCTTTTGATGGCATGAAAATGAGTGAGGTGCGCTATGAACACTATTTCTCAACATCAGAAGAGTGAATATGAGCGGATAGATCGGCGTGCGGTTCCTCGCGCTCAAGTCGGGTTAAAATGCCCGAATTGTTGCGGCTCGCATGTCGAGCAAAATGCCCGCATCGAATGCGGTTATATCCCTTACTCCTGGCATGATTCCCGGCAACCCTATGCCGTTTATTCTTACTCGTGCCAGACGTGCGGGGCAGAGTTTGTGGCTGGAAGCACTGAACATTATCTCCGTCGCCATTACGTTCATTGAGCATAAACGAGTAGCTTCCAAGCGTGTGTCCTGGGTGAGATTTAATCATCCCAAGGCGTGTGCTTGGGAGGAGAAAAGCAGACCCTGCAAACCGCAATCACCGTGCTATTCCGCTCGGTAGTCCGCCGTAAGCTTGTGGCTGGCGGTGGTGGGCAAAGTTGAAAGTAGCGTGCTTGGAGGACGCATATATCCAGATCGCAGTGGGCTATAGCTAATTCACTACCAGTTCTTCACGAAACTGGGGTGATTTAGCTTTGATGTAACCAATACAGTAATACCAGATTCCCAAACAGCGAAACCAGCGCCACGCCGCGCCAGAAACCAACCGGATTGCGTTCTAGCAAAGGCCGGACGGGGCGCTCGATGAACTCCGGGTTGGGATAACGCAAATCATAGATCAACTCCGTTTCGACTACGTAGCGGCGCTTTGGATCAAGACGCACGGCTCTCTCTAAGGCCCCATCTACCCAGACCGGCAAATCTGGCCGTTCGTTTCGCGCAGAGGCATAGCGCAGCCGGGCCATCCATTTTGCGTTGATCTCCCGTCCCAATCGCTCGCCATAGGGCAAGCAGCCCGTTAGCAATTCATAGGCGATCACCCCAAAGGCAAACAGATCGGTGCTGGTGGTAGCCGGTTCGCCGCGCAATACTTCCGGTGCCGTGTAGTTCTTCGTGCCGAGCAAATCGGTCTGCGCCACCGGTGAGGCGATTTCGGCGATACCGGCGATTTTCGCCGAACCGAAGTCGATGATCCGCACGATGCCGTGGCGGTCGATATGGATGTTTTCCGGCTTCAAATCCCGGTGCAGCATATCCAGCCGGTGAAAAGCGCGGATACCGCAGGCGATTTGCTGCAAAATCTCGCGCACGTTAGCCAGTGAGGGATGCGGATGATCGGCCATCCATTGCCGCAGAGTCTGACCATCCAGATGCTCTAAAATATGATAGAGAAAGCGCCGCCGCCGCACCGGCTCGATCACTTTCAGCACATGGGAACTATTGATGCGCCGGCCCACCCATTCTTCATGCCGGAATCGTTCCAGATAGCCTGGATCGTCCTCGAAATTCACCGATGGCGTTTTCAACACCACTTGCTTCCCGGAATCCTCATCGAGCGCCAGATAAAGCTGGCTGGTCGGGCTGGCGTGAATTTCCCGCAGGATGCGGTAGCCGTCCAGGATCATGCCCGGTTCCAAAGTCGGCGGAAACGGCAACTCGGTCAATTCCCGGAAGACTGAATCGGCATCGGGTACCGGCAGGCCGTCGATGCAGAGCAATTGGCAGGTCAGGTTATCCGGGCTACCGGCGGCGCGGGCGGCGGCGGTCAGGGCGCGGCAGGCAGCATCAAGATTGTCGCCGTGCGCATCGAGCAGGCGCTTGATCTGCAAGGGTGGCACATATTCATGAACGCCGTCGGTGGTGAACAGGTACCGGTCGCCGGTTTCGACCGGCAGATTGCGGTAGTCGATTTCCAGGTGTGTGTCGATGCCCAATGCCCGGTTCAGGTAAACCCGCTCGGCATTGGCCCAACTGTGGTGGTCCTGTGTCAGCGGCTCCAGCGTGGCGTCGCGTAATTGCCAAACACGCGTGTCGCCAATATGAAAAATATGTGCGGTGGTGGATTTCAGCACCAGGGCGCTGAATGTGGTGACCATGCCCCGTGACGGATCATGCAGCGACGCGCCCTGTCCGCACAACCAACGGTTGAGCGCGCTCAACACTCTTTCGGCAGAATGCCGGACGGTCCAAGAGTCCGGGGTGGCGAAATAATCGTTGAGAAAATTCTTGACGGCGTATTCAGAAGCCAGCCGGGCTAACTCACTGGAACTCATCCCATCGGCAATCGCGAAAGCGGCCCCTTTCAGGGCCAGCGCCTCGCCTTCCGGGATGAGTGCGCCGTGAAAATCCTCGTTGGCGGGTTTGACGCCCCGGTCGGAAAATTGACCGAGGCGGATTTGCAGGGTGCGAGTCATGCCATCCTTCAGGTGACGTCGATCATTTGCACGGTGCCGTCCGGCATAATCTCGGCGATCTGGCCGGCAGGTTCATCGAGCCACTGGACGATGGCTAGTGCCACGACAGCAGTTGCAGCGATGACCAGAAAGAATGTCGCCGGGGTGACGAATGATAGCACGGTTAGAAAGGTCACGCCGCCGACATTGCCATATGCTCCGCTCATGCCCGCGATCTGGCCGGTCAACCGACGTTTGATCAGAGGCACGATTCCATACACAGCACCACAGCCGGCTTGCACGAAGAACGAGCAGAGTATGGTTGTTGTCACCGCTGCCCACAGCGGCCAACTGCCCATAAGGCTCATCGCGCCATAGCCAGCCGTGATGCCGATCATCACCAGGCTCATGGTGCGCTTGCGGCCGATGCGGTCGGAGATCAGTCCACCGGCTGGCCGGGCGAACAGGTTCATGATTGCGAAGCTGGATCCTACCAGGCCCGCCTGAACCAGGGTCAGGCCGTACATGTCCTTGAAGTACAGCGGCAGCATGGAAACAACCGCGATTTCGGAGCCAAACGAAACTGCATAAGCGAACGACAAAATCGCTACCTGTTTAAACTTGTAACGATGGATTTCCGGCGTGATCTGGCCAGCAAGCACTTCGCGGTTCACGCTCAGACATTGCCAGAGATTCCAGGTCAGCAGGGCAGCAAGGCCAATATAGATCGCTGTAGCCGTGCCGTTGTCGATCATCTTCAGACCAGCCGGAGAGAGCTTCCAGGTCAGCACCGCCAGCGCCGCCGTCATCGGAATCTGCATCGCAGCGTAGAGCGCGAGATCACCGCGACTGGTGACTTCCATCGCGCCGAGTTTTTTCGGTTTGAAATAGGTCGAGCCTTTCGGAGTGTTGCTAGCCAGAGCGTAAAAGATCACGGAATAAACCAGCGCGATCAAGCCGGTTGTGGCCACCGCATAACGCCAAGCATTCGGGCCGCCGAAGGCCAGCGCGATCAACGGCAGGGATAGCGCCGCTGCCGCTGAACCGAAGTTACCCCATCCGCCATAGATGCCTTCCGCCAGCCCCACCTGCTTGGCTGGGAACCATTCTGAAATTAGACGGATGCCAATTACGAAGCTCGCGCCCACGCAACCAAGTAGCAGGCGGGCCATGGCTAGCATCTCGTAGGACGTGGCGAAGGCGAAAAAGAAACACAGCGCGCCGCACACCGCTAGCAACGCAGCGTACATGATTCGTGGACCGAATTTGTCCACCAGCATTCCGACTAGAATGCGCACCGGGATGGTAAGTGCCACGTTTAAGATCAGCAATGCCTTCACTTGTGCATCGGTGAGTTGAAACGTATCGCGGATGGATGCCAGCAGTGGCGCATGATTGAACCACACCACAAAGCTGATGAAAAAAGCGATCCAACTGAGATGCAGGATACGGATATTGCCACTGAAAGAGAACAGATTGAGTTTTGAGATGCTCACAAGACCATGCTCCGCAGGATAGAAGGTGTGATCTAGAGTTAGCAAAAATCAATCCAAATAATATAACTA
>DDST01000030.1 GCA_002343485.1 Proteobacteria bacterium UBA2383 | reverse complement strand
GAGAGCGGGAATTGCTGGTATAGATCACTTGATGGGTAGCCCTGGTGGCTCAAGAAACCAACATGTTTCTGGTTGACCTGCCTAGCTAGGATTTGACACCTAGTTCTTAAAGCATTAGACCTAATAATCTCTGGCTGTTCAATCGCCGCATTCTAGCTTCTAGCTTTGGATGGCCTATTATCCTCATCAATAATCCACAGTGGTTCACAACCCCGGAATGCTAAAGTAGACTCATAAAGAATGCAATTGACAGTTACGTGAAAAAGCTAACTTTAGAATTGGGTCTTCGTTATTGAGGCCAATTCCTTCAGCGAAAGAGTAACCCCCATGAATTCAGCAGCCTTGACGGCCTTTACCCACGGTCCACTGCTAATTTTATTTTGGAATCAGGATGCGCCACCGCCTCGGGATTTCCGCATCATTCTGAATAAAACCCTTGAATTGCCCAAGCCGTACCTCGGAATTGCTTTTGGCATTGGGAAAAACCATGCGCTCTTCATCGTGCTGGCGGATGAAGCTGTCTTGTCTGACAAGGTGTCTGTCACGTTAGCCAGTACTGCGGACAACACAAAGCTGGCGGCTACGCGCAAAGCCCGCCTGCCTGCATTGCGTGAACAAGACTTATCCGATCTATCGCCCGAAGATCGGCGACGCATCAGCAAGGGGCTGGCCAAAGGCTTACATGTGACATTCCCAACCCTGGAAATATCGCTGATTGACAGGCTGCAGGCTCTCATGGCCTGGGAGAAGATCGTTAATCCGACACCGCCGACGCTCTCAATCACGGTTGAGAACAAAGCACCCTCCCTCTCAAGAACGGAGGACATGAGTAGGGCGATGCCGAGCATGGTTGAGAGCTTACACCGCCTTAATGCGCGGTATGTGTTCGGCTGGCTGCCATTATCGTCCCCGACCATCCCTGACCCATCGACTGTACAGGTGCGTCAACGGGAAACTGGCGCGGTTGGGGTGTTACGGCGGATGATTCGCCTCGGGCGGCCGGAACGGGATGGGGCGCTGGCCTTGTTCGAATTTTCCGATGCACTGGCTCAAGGAGTGATGTTGCAGATTGAGCGCCAGGTGGATGATTGGCAACCTGTCCAGACGCTGGCGCTGGAAAATGATCTGGGGCATTGGCTAGCGGCGCTGGGTGACCGTGTGGAGCTGGCACTGCCGGTGTGGGAGCTCGCGCGGGACTTCAATATCCCCCTGTCCGCGCCACTGGCGGTTTGGCTGGAAACAGGCCGCTGCCGGGCGCTGGCGCAACTGAAACGGGTGTTCCGGCGCGATGGTGAACAACCGGATCAATCATTGACACTGGATATCGAACATTGCGGAGGCTTGCCCGGCCTGGGCCTGTTCCTGAGTGGCTATCAGATGACTGCCCCCGGCAAGATACGCCGGCTGACCTTGCATCTACCCGCCAATAGCCATGACCTGACGGACCGGCTGACTCGTACTGCGCGCCGCGATCTCGTTCGTCAATGCTGCTGGACGGGGAATCCCGTGGAGGATCGGCCAGGACTGGAATGCTTTGTCCTCAACGATCAGCCGTTAGCCACTCTGGAAATGGGCTATCTGGCCGCTGAACTGGACGATGCCACGGTCGCGCGGGTTGCCTTGCGTCCAGTGATCAACCTAGCCGCTAGCCGGGATGTCCTGGATATTCAGCAAGCCCTGCGGTTACTGGAAGGTTTTGGCCCATTGTTGAAAGGGCGCTCGCGACGCGCGCTGCGATCCCTGCAGCCGGTGATTGGCGGCTGGCTGCGGCAAACCCAATCCGGCCTGCACATCAAACAGGGCAATGCTGCTGCCAACGGCATTCATCTTCGGCTGGATTATGTCCTGGCGCTGTCCAATCAGTGTCTCTATCTCTGTGGCTGGCTGATCGACCTTCAGCGCCATGTTGCCGAAATCCACCTGTTTACCGCGTTTGGTGATGGCATCGATTTAACGGGGCAACTACCCAATGCGGCGCGGCCTGACGTGTTTCAGGCCATGCGGCGGAAAGGACTTCCGCTGGTCAGCGAATTGATCGGCTTTCATCTGCGGGTAGAGTTACCCTTGCCACTGAGGATGGAGACGCCGGTTTATTTACGTATCCGGCTGCGCGATGGCGCGACCCATCGCTTGCCTATCCGCATGCGCCGTTACGATCCTGATCATCCATTACCCTTGATTCGCGATCTGTTAGGCAGTTTCCCTACCTGGGAACCTCAGTTATTTGACTTTTACAACCNNTGCGGCAGGAGACCTTCGGGGTGATTCCATCCCAGCCTCGGGTTTCGCTGATCGTGCCGTTATATGGGCGTGTTGATCTGCTGAGTTTCCAGTTGGCGCAGTTCGCGGATGACCCGGATTTTCAGAATTGCGAGTTGATTTATGTCCTCGATGATCCAGCGTTGTACAACACATTTGTTGCCCTCTGCCGGCGAGAGTACCCTCTGTTTCGCATCCCGTTCCGGACGGTCATTTCGGGTGCCAACCTGGGTTATGCCGGTGCGACCAATCTGGGGGCGGCCCAGGCGCGAGGTGAGTACCTGCTGTTGCTTAATTCAGATGTTTTCCCTTGCCAACCGGGCTGGCTGTCGTGCCTGACCGGAATTTTCGAGAGCCTGGATCATCCAGGCGTGCTCGGTCCCAAACTGCTGTTTCCCGATGGCTTGATCCAGCACGCTGGCATGACTTTCTTCCAGGAACCGTCCCTGCCCGGTTTCTGGTTCAACGATCATCCCGACAAGGGCTTGCCGAATGATACAAAGGCGGATGCTGGCTCGCGCGAGGTAACAGCGGTGACCGGTGCTTGCATGCTGTTGAAAAAAAAGGTTTATCAAGAAGTCGGTGGGCTGTCAGAAGATTACATTCTGGGTGATTTTGAGGATTCCGATCTGTGCATGAAGCTGAGAGCCGCTGGCTATCGAATCTGGTTTACGCCGCAGGTGGAGCTTTATCACCTTGAGCGCCTATCATTTCCTCATGCAGGCGACATTGGCTGGCGCACTAATCTGTCGCGATATAACGCCTGGGTGCAGACCCGGCGCTGGGGGGAGACTATTCAGGCGATGCAATCCGTGGCGGCAGCCGGATCCGCTTGACAAAAATGTTATTTAAAAAACAAATTTATTATTGGGTTAAGCATGCTTATGAACGGCTCTTCAACGACGCCGGCGCGGGTCAAGGCGCACTATGAAAAATATGTTTACCCTAGCTTTCCCCGGCTATCCTCGGTCCGGGGCTGTGATACCTATGCGCTGAATCTTGAAGCGCTCTGGGCGCGGTTTAATGGCGAACGGCTCGATCCCCGGACCGGCCAAATCCTCCTGGCTGGCTCGGGTAGTTTTTCCCCTTATCCAACCGCCATCGCCAATCCAAAAGCGCAAATCATCGCCCTCGATCTATCAACAGCGAACCTTAACCGGGCGAAGCAACACACCTGGCTACATCTCCATTTCAATATAGATTTTCTCGCAGGCGACCTGAACCAGGCGACTCATCTGTTTGGCAATGAAAACTTCCACTTCATCGACTGCTATGGAGTGATTCACCATATCCACGATGACTTGGCCGCTTTGCAAACCCTTCACGCCCTGCTCAAGCCTGGAGCGTTTGCCAGACTCATGGTCTATAGCCGTTGCGCAAGACGATTCATTCAGTCCGCGCGCCGGGCCATGCGGATTCTTGGAATTCAAGACGTGCGCGAGGTCAAGGCGCTCTATCGCAAGGCAAAGCTTGGCAGTCGCCTCCGGGAATGTTTGGATGCAACGCATGAAGCGGCTTTCGACTCGGGTCTTGCCGACCTGTTCCTGCATCCGTATGCGAAGACTTATACTTTGAATGAATTGTTGGGCAAACTGGAGCAGGCCGATTTGGAGCCGCTGTGGTTTATTCATCCCGGTGCGTTAACAGCGGTCGGCGCGGAGAGTGCCCGATTAAGAAATCTGGAAATCGAACGGACGCTGACGGTCAACTTTGCCCTGTTTGTTGGCCGCAAGGAAGATGCCCCGTTGCGCCATGAGTGGGACAATGCGAAAGCGCACCGGGAGACCTGGATCTCTCTCAATCCTGTCATTAATAAATTCCTGCCCCTCTTCCCGGTGATACCACTGAGACCGGCGCCCCGGTTAGGGTTCGAGAATCCTGCTATCGATCTGCCAGGGAAATTTCTGTTATCCCGGTTCAACAAGCCCATCAAAAGATCATCGATTAAGCCGGCGCATTGGGAAACAGTGGAAAAATACTGCCAAGCCCTGTTCTTGATGGAAACGATACGTTAATTCGTCCTATGGAAAGCATCGATACCGTCGTGATTGGTGCTGGGGTGATTGGCTTAGCAATCGCCCGGGAACTGGCGCTAGCGGGCCGCGAAGTACTGATTCTCGAAGCATGCGAGCGCTTTGGTACGCAAACCTCCTCGCGCAATTCCGAAGTGATCCATGCCGGTATCTACTATCCACCGGGTTCACTTAAGGCCCGTTTGTGTGTCGATGGCAAGGAACAGCTTTATCGCTATTGCGCTGAGCGCGGCATCGCCCATCGCCGGACCGGCAAACTGTTAGTCGCTTGCGATGTCTCGGAATTACCTCATTTGGCCAGTTATGCGGAGCGGTCGGCAGCGAATGGCGTGCCGTTAGCCTCCCTGACGAGTGCCGGCATTCACCGGTTGGAGCCAGCCGTGCGCGCTATCGCGGGCCTGTATTCGCCATCAACCGGTATCATCGATAGCCACGGGTTGATGCTAGCGCTGCTTGGGGATGCTGAACAGGCGGGGGCGATGCTGGTTACGCGCACCCCGGTGGTTGCCGGACGCATTACACCGGAAGGCATCCGCCTGCAAACCGGGGGCGATGCGCCGTGCGAACTCCAGTGCGGAGTGGTGGTGAATTCAGCGGGCTTGTTCGCCCAGGATGTGGCGCGGCGCCTTGCCGGATTTCCAATGAACCAGATCCCGCCCACGTTCTATGCAAAAGGTCATTACTTTACGATGGGTGGGCGTAGCCCGTTCCAGCATCTGGTTTACCCCATGCCCGATCGCGCCGGTCTAGGTATTCATGTCACGCTTGACCTTGGAGGGCAGTGCAAATTTGGCCCCGACGTCAGCGGTTGGCCTGCTGCCCCGGATGACGTGTTCGAGCCGGGTCTGGAGGACAAGTTTTACCAGGCGATCCGCCGTTACTACCCGGATTTGCCCGATGGCGCTTTGCAGCCAGGCTACACCGGCATCCGCCCCAAGATCACAGGTCCGGCGGAAGCGGCTGGCGATTTCCTAATTCAAGGACCGTCCGTTCATGGGGTGGCGGGACTGGTCAACTTGTTCGGTATCGAATCGCCAGGACTGACTGCATCGCTGGCTATCGCCCGGCAGGTGCTGTATGAGCTTAAGGATTGTTTTGGATCATCAATCGTTGGGTATTAAGAGCGCCTAGCAAGTCAGCTTCGTTGATTTCAACGCCTGTCTGCTGATGGCCGGCTACAAATTTCACAGGAACGCCCGCTGGCGGATAGGAAATATCCGTAACCGGATTGGCCCGGGCTTCCCGGCTACCATCAGGATAGGCCGTGATGTAACACCATCCCTTCCTGCCACATTCATCAATTTTTAATACCGGTGCTCCCAGCGGAACCGGTTGAGAAAAGGCAGGTGCAGAGGAGACGAGCAAGGTAGCCGCCAATCCCAAAATGGTGCTTGGAGCAGGTGACAAGAGGGTCATCTTGGTCTTCATACGGTTCACCGGGTTGTGAGCGGTCAGATCGTGAGTGCAATTGAAGGATGCTAACCGAAAAAATACACCATTTTTCCGGTAGCGTGGCTGGCAATCCTCTAAGCTGGTAATAGGCAACATTATGCGATGTTGCCCAACAATTCCCGCATATGAGTTTTTAAATTGTCTGGTAACGCTTTAAACCTGCATATTCGATCACAAACCTGGGTTTTTGTCATGGGACTCCGCTTTCACTAACACGGCAGCAGTTCAGAGTGAGCAGGTCTGGGGCCAGACTGACCGGTTAGCTAGCAGACCCAGTATGAGGCGTTGATAGATAAATATCATAAAACTGTTTAAAATAAATTACTTATAGAAATGGCACGAGGTGTGCAATAGTCAAATCAAGAGTGCGATTGAACCAGATGTCCAGATAGACGGTGGAATCGATGGCCAACTCGGTTTGAAACAGGTGGCACGGTTTGTCAACCGGTGTCACATGATGAAACAACCAACGCAAAGGTGAATGACATGTCTTATGACTCTTATATGCAGGTTTCGAATGGTATCGAAGGTGAGAGCACGGCCAAGGGCTATGAAAAATGGATTAAGTTATACAGCTACCAATTCGGTGCGGCTAATCCATCAACCGTCAGTTCTGGTTCGACCGGTTTGTCTTCAGGGCGGACCTCGGTGAGTTCCTTCAGTGTGATGATGCGGCGCGAAAAGGCCACTCCACAACTGTTTGGTTTCATGACCGCTGGCCAGCATATCGACAAAATCATTGTCCATCTGACCAAGAATGTCGGCGCTAAGGGAGCGGTGCAGAAGCCCTTTGAAATTTATACGTTTGAAAACTGCTTGGTCGAGCATGTGGATTGGTCAGGCAGCGGTGGCGAAGACGAGCCGATCAGCAATGTGAGCTTTGCCTATGCCAAGGTGACGGTGCATTACGAGCAGCAAGATACCAAGGGTGGCACGGTCGGCAAGCCAGTCGAAGCCTTCTTCGATCAGACCACGGTGGAAGTGGGTTAATCGGTTCAAACCCGCATATTCACATCAGGAACTTACCTGGATTGATATGCGGGGGTAGACTAGAGATACCTTAGGCGACAAGGACGTTATTCCAGCGGCTTATGTTCTGGCGTTCGTTCAATATTCCGGACTTTGATGAAGCCGGTCATCGGCTGGCGTGGCGATTACGCAATACGCTCTCCTGGTCACCGCCGGTTATTCACTGGCCGCGAACACTGCCGGCTTTGATGCAAACATTGCCATCGGCGCAACGTTCAGCCGCTGAGATTCTCGCAACCCGCTATGATCTGCGTCATTGGGCGTCCGTTTGTGATCCAATCGGCTTCCATGAAAGCTTCTATGTCCTAGACGTTCTGGACCGCTACGCAGGATTCCCCGATTACCCTACACCCTACCTCGATATCGGCTGCAAAAATGGCAGTTACCTGCCCGGTCTGCAAACGTGGTCCGGCAGTCCCTGGCATGGTGTCGAGTTGGATGCCTATCGCCGCTATTGGACGCTGACGACTCGCCGCGCGCATGGTGAGTTTGTGGCTCGCTCCCTACCTGAATGCCGGTATATCGCGGGCGATTTGCTAGACCTGCATGGAAGCTACGGTTTTATTACCTGGTTTCTGCCGTTTCTTCATGAAGCGCCGCTAAAGATTTGGGGTTTGCCCCGTCAGTTTCTGAGACCTCTCGATTTGCTGGTGCATGCCTGGACGCTATTAGCGCCGGGTGGGTGCTTATTGGTAGTCAATCAAGGCGAAGCGGAAGCTGAACGTCAGAGTCAGTTGTTTCAAGAGCTTGGAATTGCCGCGCAAGCCTTGGGGCGGGTGGCAAGTTCGCTGTCACCCTTCCAGAAACCGCGTTTTGGCTGGCGAGCTGATAAGCGGTAAGTAAATTGGCTGTTCAGCGAAATATGTCACATTAACAACCAGTATCTTGGTGGCAAGCGTAATGAAATTGTTCAGTCTGAACTGTTGATCCGGTCATTCTGAGCAGATAGATCATGAGCCTGAATCACAAATTCTACTGATGATTTTATATATTAATCTGTTTTATATATATTTTTTATAATGGCATGCTATATGCTAAATCTACTGGGAGATTAATAATCGTAAGTGTTCACCCCCTCCCATAGAAGGGAGGAGGAGTCAAGCAATGCATTGATCTTGTAGGATTTCCTTCCACAGAAGGAAGCGTCGAGGTGAAGGGTTTGAACGCTTACTAATAATCTACTGCCAGAATCCCGCATTAAGCGAGATTCTTATTTAAAGATCAACATATTCGAGGAAAAAAATGGCTAAAAACTATCGCTTGATAAAACCCGTTCAGCAATTTGATCCTACTTCCTGCTGGGCAGCTACGTTGGAATGGTGGGCGAGAGCCATTGGTACCCGGCCTGTCATTACTCAGATCAATTTGTTGAATGTTTACCTCCGATACTGGGATTCTTCCAACCCGGATACTAATCCAAATTATGGAACCGTTTCGCGGGCCAACTTAATGGCCATCATTCGCGACGGCCGCTGGCGAATGGATTGCGAAGCCATTGCTGGTACGGATTTCACTTGCCATTACGTCAATCAAAAAATGAAGCATGGGCCACTGGTCGTGGGCTATCGCAAACCGGGCGTCGGTAATCATGTGGTGAGCGTCTATGGTGCTTCCAACACGCATATTGCCTGTATGGACCCTGACGGTGCAAAGTTCCGGGGGCCGTTGGCCAGTCACTATCAAGACGGTGAAGTGATTGTCGGCATCCCTCGATAAGCAAAGGATTTTTCTTGAGAAGGGCTTTGTTCGATAGCGAATGAAATCATTGTTTCGCTATCTCGGAGCCGGTTTGCAATGAGCAGATGGAAAGCTAACTCAAGGATTAGCATTGCATAGCGAAGAGGTAGTTACGGCGATGGGCCACCTTGCTGATAAATTTTTACGGGCGATCGATCCCGCAGTGATTGATGGCCGCGGGTTACTACTTTCGCGTCCGGCGGCAATCCGGCTAAGATCTCAATAGCCGCATCGAGCCGTTGCCCAGTAGTGATTGCGGTTTTTAGCGCAATCCCATCCATGACCACATAAACATAACTTTGACCATCTTCACTGATCACTGCTTCCTCAGGCGCTAGCACAGCGTTATCGCGCTTAGCAATGGTCAGTCTGACTGCCATGAACAGGCCATCTGGCAACAAGGCATCGGGATTCGGCAGTTTGGCCCGCACTCGAAAAGCACGAGCCGTTGGATCGATGCGGGTATCCACTTCGTGCACTGCGCCAGTAAAGGAATGGTCAGGAAAAGCCGCACTCGTGGCGCTCACCGTTTGCCCTAAGTGGACTGCGCCGAAATAGCGTTCCGGCACACGGAATTCCAGCTCGATGGTATCCAAGTCATCAAGAGTGGTCAGCACGGTATCGGAATCGATATAGCTACCGGCATTGATATTGCGCAGCCCCACTACTCCCGCGAACGGTGCTCGAATCATTCGTTTTTGCAGCCGGCTGCGTGCCGCCGCCAGCCGGGCCTCCGCCATCCCGAATCGGGCACGTAATTCATCCAGCTCTGCTGCCGACAACAGTTTTCGCTCAAGCAAAGACTCAGCGCGTTTCATCTGTAGACGCAGGTTGGTCAACTCGCTCTCGGCTTCATGGACCGCGGCTTGCTCGCTTTCATTGTCAAGTTCAATTAATAGCATGCCAGGCGCGACTCGTTGCCCGGCGTGGAAAGCTACACGCGTCACCAGGCCCGCTGTGGTGGAAACAATCTTGACAGCATGAGCCGCACGGGCAGTACCTACTGCTGGCACTGATTCCTTAACCTGGCCCAATTGGGTGTGGGCTATTTCGACCACTATAGGGCTGTTCGAGCGTGAGTTTCCCGGACTGCCGCCATCTCTCTTGCTGCCCGCGCCGGTGATCCAGTATCCACCACCGATCGCTAAAGCCGCCATCAGCAGGACGATGCCCAGTTGAGGAAGAAGATGCACTAACCACCCAACGCTTCCCGCAGCTTGGCCAGCCGGATTGGCTTAGCCAGCGTAGTTACTGAATGCAGGCCTTTGAATTCGGCCAGCAATTGGGCATCCTTGGCATACTCGGGGCTATAACCAGTGATGATGATCAAATCGGCAGCATAGTGCTGCTCCATGAGCCACAACACCAGCTCATTGCCATCCATCTCGGGCATGACCATGTCCAATACCACCAAAGTCGGGTGTAGTTCATGGTAGGCGCTTTGGAAATCCCGGCCGTTGGTTGTCACCTGGGTTTCATAACCCAAATCAGCAGCTACCCGTGCCACCAGTTCACCAAATTCAGGCTCGTCGTCGACCACCAGCAGACGTTTTTCGCTCATGTCATTCAACCTGCAGACATTCCAATCTCATGTAATTTTAGGATAACATGCTTCAGGCTAGGGTCATCGGGATCAGAACGAATTGCAAAGCCGAGTGCCCGGTTCAATTGCAGCATCGGTTTGTTTTCTTGCAATACTTCGCCATAAATCTCGCCGATGCCGCGCACCCGAGCGTAGTTGATAATTCGCCGCATCAGGCTGTTGCCCAACCCCAGGCCGATCATCGCCCGGTCGACGATGATCGAATATTCCGCCCGATCTTGATTCGGGCCGGTGCTGAGATTGGCAATACCATAGATTTCTGCTTTGCCAGGTACACCTGGGCCGGCCGCGACCAGCGCCATTTCTCGATGGTAATCGATCTGTGTCAAGGTTGCTGCCATTTCATGGCTGAGTTCACGAATCGGCTGAAAGAAGCGCCGCCGCAAATCTTCAGGGGAAGCCCGCGCCACGAGGGCTTGTAGAGAGGGTTCGTCTTCAGGCAGAACCGGGCGTAGCAGCAACTCTTGCTTGTCAGGCAAGACGATAGTTTCCTCCAGTTCCTTGGGATAGGGCCGGATAGCCAGACGCCGGGCTGGGTCGCTTCTGGTTGGCGCAACTTCCACCTGTACATCCAGCGCCATAATACCCTGAGCGTTGCTCCATAGCGGATTAATGTCCAGAGTGACCAATTCGCCCAAGTCAATCACCATCTGGGAAATCTTGACAAGCGCCAGCGCGAGGGCATTGAGGTTGGCGCGTCGCAACAGACTGTAACGCAATCGCTGGTAAATCCGGGTTTGCGCCATAATCTCACGGGCCAGATGCATATTGAGCGGCGGCAGGCCATAGGCCAGATCGTCAATCGCCGCAACCTCGAAACCGCCTTGGCCAAAGAAAATTACCGGACCAAAACGCTCGCCTGAACGCATCCCCAAGGTCAACTCATAAGCGCTATCACGCGCGATCATTGGTTGCAATACAAATCCACCGAATCGTGCCATCGGGGCAGTATGCTGCAATCGATCCAGCATGGCAGTTGCGGCTTGTTGAACCGCTTCGGGGGTATTCAAATAGCCTGTTACCCCTCCTACTAATAATTTATGCGGGATATCCGGGGAGAACAGTTTCAGAAATACGGGCGGATTCAGGAGCGTTGCGATTTCAGCCGCCTCTTCGGGAGAATATGCCAACCGGGTATCCACCATCGGGATGCCATAGGCCATCAATAATTGTGCCGCCTCATATTCATCGAGGCGCCGTCGATTTTGCGCCAAGACCCGGCTAATGATGGCCCGCGCTGCACCGATATCCGGGGCGAATTCTTCAGGAAGAGAAGGTGGCGTCTCCATGAGGAGTGCCTGATTACGCTTATACTGAACAATGCGCATGAAAGCTTGTACTGCAGCGCTTGCCGTTTCATAGGTCGGGATTTGCCGTTTCAACAGGCATTTCCGTGCTTCTGCGCCCGTTTGCGGACCCGGAAAGCTGGCGATCAGGCAACAACGGCTATGAGGAAGTTGTTCAATCAACGCCGTGGCCAGCGGCGCGGTTTCGCTGAATGCACTCGGTGTTTTGATGACCAGTACGCCATCCACCCCTGGATCGACGAGCAGCAAATCCAGCGCCTGACGGTAAACTTGGACACTGGCTTGATCGCCCAAATCCACCGGATTGAGGGGGGCGTTGGATTCGATCAATGTTTCTAAACCTTGCTGGGTCGCCTCGGAAAACTGCGCCAGCCGTCCGTTAAAACGGTATAAGGTATCGGTGGCCAGCAAACTCATGCTGGAACTGTTGCTGAGGATAGCCAGCCGGTCGTTATTCACCTGCTTGGCAGCTTTCAGCACTTCAACCATTTGCAACAGCTCATCGCTGTCTTCCACACGCAATAGACCCGCGCGGCGAAAGGCAGCCGCATAAACAGCGTCATCTAGTTCTTCAGGGTAACGGCGTGGTTTCAGTACGATTACCGGTTTCAGGCGTGCGGCCCGCCGCGCCGCCGACATGAATTTACGCGCATTGCTAATTTGTTCCACATATAGGAGGATCGCCCGGGTCCGGTAATCATTGGATAAATAGTCCAGAAGATCAGCGAGATCGACATCAAGACTGTCGCCAAGATGAATTAAGTGACTGAATCCGAATCCATGATAATTGCCGATATCCAGGGCGGTCTGCCCAATGGTATCTGATTCCGTGATGAACGCGATTTCACCGGGTAGCAGCGGCTGGTGGCTTAAACTGACATTGAGCTGGGACAATGGTACGTTGAACCCGTGAGAACCGGGTCCTAGCACCCGGAGCCCATACGGCTTGGCTGCATTCAGAATCGCTTGAGACAGTCCGCTGCGTTCATTAGGAGCGATACGGCGCTGGTTGCTGATCAGCAATACGGCGCGTGTGCCCCGCGTGCCCAGTTGTTCGATCAACGCGGGCGCTTGTTCTAACGGCCGGGTAATGACTGCGAGTGCTGGAGGCAGAGGCAGGCTAGCGATATCCGGATAGGTCAGAGCACCTTCGAGCGCCCAGCGCTTGGCGTCTACCGGCATCACCGGACCTCTAAAGCCGCCCTTCATCAAATTGCGAGCGATCATTACTTCACTATCGCCGTCTCCACAGATCAGGGCGATAGTATCCGGTTTGAAGAGAGCATCGAGATGATGGATCGTCATGTTCCAGGTTCCAGGTTCCAGGTTCCAGGTTTTATGTTGAAAATTAATTAAAAAACAAGCAAATGTTTAAAACAAAGTTTGAAAATAAATTTTTTATACTGTTCTTCAGGTGACATCTACTTCCACACCGGGCGAACAGGGCAGTAGGATAGCAGTGAAGTTGAACAGTCATGAATTTATGCGTTCGATAAGCGCTCTCACGGTTATTTTTTGTTTCTAAATTGATTTGCCTGTTGCTATTAACAGGCATGGGTTAAATCTATGCAAGATTGTAATTATTCCCAGCCTGATATCGATGGCTCCAACCCAATCTATTATGTTGGTGCCGGTGCTTCAGCGGGCGGTTTGGAAGCGCTAGAGGTATTCTTTTCGCAAATACCGGCTGAAAGCGGAAAGGCGTTTATTGTTATCCAGCACCTTTCACCTGATTACAAAAGCATGATGGTTGAGCTGCTATCCAAGCGCACGGCGATGCCGGTTCGTCGCGCCAAGGAAGGGATGTTAGTTGAAGCCGGCTCAGTCTACCTGATTCCACCCAAGAAAAACCTGTCGATTTTTCACGGCAAGCTGCTGCTGAGCGAATCTGATCATTCGCGAGGACTCAACCTGCCGATCGATGTGTTTATGCGTTCGCTAGCTGACGATCAGGCTGAGAAAGCCATTGGCGTTATTTTATCCGGCACTGGCAGTGATGGAGTGCGTGGTATCCGGGCTATCAAGGAAGCCGGTGGTATGATCATGGTGCAGAGCGAGGAATCGGCCAAGTTCGATGGGATGCCGCGCGCGGCGATCTCTACTGGCTTAGCCGATTTTATCCTGCCCCCGGATGAAATGCCCGCTAAGCTACTATCGTTTGTCCGCCACCCCTATGCTTCTAAGGTTGATCGTCCGCAAACTTTATTGTCGGATGAAGACCGGCTAACACGTATTTTTGCTTTATTACGTGAGCGTACCCGGGTTGATTTCACCTTTTACAAACCAACTACGGTGGTCCGGCGCATTGAACGGCGCATGACCGTCAATCAGATTCACGACTTACGCGATTATGTCAAGTTCATGGAGACCTACTCTGGCGAGGTCACAACGCTTTATCGCGAATTGTTGATCGGCGTCACCAGTTTTTTCCGGGATCGCGAGGTTTTTGAGGATCTGGAGGAAAACCATCTTCCTATTTTGTTCGAGCGCGTTGAGGGTCGTGAGGTTCGCTTCTGGACCGCAGCGTGTTCTACGGGTGAGGAAGCCTATTCGCTGGCGATGTTGAGCCGCGAAGTAATGGAGAAAATGGGCAAACGGATCGATATCAAGATTTTTGCCACGGATATTGATCGTGACGCCATCTTGCGGGCCAGTAATAGCTTGTATCCTGAGAGCATCGCTGCCGATTTATCAGCGAAATTGCTGGCTAAGTATTTCCATCGCCGAGAAGAGCATTATCAGATCGACCGCTCGATACGGGAAATGGTGGTGTTTGCCCAGCACAACTTGATTAAAGATCCCCCCTTTACGAACATCGAGCTGGTCAGTTGCCGCAATCTGGTGATCTACTTGCAGCCGGTCTTGCAGCGCAAGGCATTGGAGTTGATAAATTTCTCGCTCAATCCCCAAGGGATTCTCCTGCTGGGCAGCAGTGAAACCACCGGCGAAGTGGCCGAACTGTACGAGACACTGCACCCGAAACATAAAATCTATGCATCCAAGGGCAAGCGCCGCCCGATCAGTGGCTCGGAGTTTTTATCTGTTCCTGAAGCACGTTCGTGGCAAAGCCGTGCTCGCTCTACAAATGGGTCTTGGTCGCGTGGCCAGGATGATGAACGCATGCTTGATCGCTTTCTCCAATCGCTGGCCGGTGACTATGTGCCATTAGCGGTGGTGGTCAATGAGCGATTGGAGGTGTTGCACATCTTGGATAATTCGGATGGATATTTCCGGCTACCATCGGGCAAGCTGATCAATGACATCACTAAAATCGCCGTGCGCGACCTGGCTATTTCGCTGGCCACCGGCCTGCAGAAGGTATTCAAAACCGGTAAGGAGCTAAAATACACCAGCATCCGGTTAAACTGGAATAGCGAGAGCAAGATTGTACAGATGCGGATCCGGCCCTTACCTGGCAGGAAAGGCCAAGAACTACGGGTTGGCCGTGTTCATTGAAGAAACTACGCCGCAGCTCAAGGAAACGGCTTCGAGCGAGATGCAGGTTTACAATGTCACCGAGGAAGCCGGACAGCGCATAAACGATCTGGAGCAGGATCTGCAATTTTCCTATGAAAATTTGCAGGCCACGATTGAGGAGTTAGAGACCTCTAATGAAGAATTATAAGCCACTCATGAAGAGTTGCTGGCCAGCAACGAAGAAGTGCAAAGCACGAATGAGGAATTACAATCGGTCAATGAAGAGCTGCATACCGTAAGCTCTTGCTGGAAGGCCATCCATGAAGATGGCCCGGAGTTTCCTGGCGGCCAGCATCCCTTCATGGTTGCGTTACAAACCGGCCAGCCAGTGATCGATATCGTGAGGAGCGTGTTCAATCCTCAACGCGATCAGCCGCGCTCGTTTCGGGTAAGCGCAATTCCATTGTTTAATCCCGGTGAAAAAAACTATTTCAGGTTTTCGCAACTTTCAATGACATCATTGAAATGATTGGCAGCATGTGTGAGCTGGATCGCGTCCAGCGCCAGTTGCACAAGTTGGATAAGCCGGTTGCGGAAACAGCTAATCAACAACTAGGTAAAGAGACAATATGATCGAGGACGAGAAAGACCGGGCACGAATTCTCAGGGAAAAAGCGGAAGCCAGCGCCATCCAGCGCCAACCGGAGATGCCAGAGCTTTCGGTCGAAGACGCCCGCCGGCTGGTTCATGAGCTTCAAGTCCATCAAATCGAACTGGAGCTTCAGAACGAAGAGCTGCGCCGTATCATGTCTGATTTGGAGCAATCCCGGAATCAGTTTTCTCTCTTGTTTCACCGGGCTCCTGTCGGCTATTTGGTGTTGGACGAGGTGGGGTTGATTTATGAAGTCAATGAGACTTTCTGCCGGATGCTGAATCGACATCGGAATCAGTTAATCGGTAATCCTTTTTCGGAGTGCATGGAAGAGAAGGACCGTGGCGTGTTCCTGGCCCGGTATCGGGCGTTTTTCAGAGATCCAGCGGGTAAAAGTTTGGAAGCATCGATCCTGCGGGCAAAGGGGCTGGCTTTTTACGCGCAAATGGAAGGAGCGGTGTTTAGCACTCCACTGGAGGGGCGCCGGGAAAAGAACGCTCCCTTGCTGTTGTTGGCAGTGACCGATATTAATGAACGCAAGTGGGCTGAGGACAAACGTTTGCAACTGGAGCGCCACATGCAGCAAACCCAGAAACTGGAAAGTCTGGGAGTGTTAGCGGGAGGTATCGCCCACGATTTTAATAATCTCCTAACTATCATCCTGGGTAATGCCAGCCTGGCGCTGGATGAATTACCGCCGAACTCGCCGGCTCACGATGGCCTGCGGGCGATTGAGAAAACCTCTTTGCGCGCTGCTGAGCTGTGCCGGCAGATGCTGGCTTATTCGGGCAAAGGCCGGTTTGTTATTGAAGATATCCTGCTGGATGATCTGATCGGAGAGATGATCTCGCTGTTTAAAGCATCTATATCAAAAAAAGCAATTTTAAACTTGAATCTGAAGGAATCGTTGCCGTCGATGCGTGGCGATCCTAGCCAGATTCGCCAGGTGGTTATGAACTTGGTGATCAATGCTTCAGAGGCAATTGGCGAGCAGAGCGGGGTGGTGACGATTTCAACGGGCATCATGGAGTGTACTCGTGATTATCTTTCCGAAGCCTATCTAAACGAAAATCTCTCTGAGGGAACCTATATTTGGTTAGAAATTTCCGATACCGGGAGCGGTATGGACTATGAAACCCAACAGCGTATTTTCGAGCCATTTTTTACCACTAAATTTACGGGTCGTGGCTTAGGTCTGTCGGCGGTGCTGGGTATCGTAAGGGGGCATCGAGGTGCATTGCGGGTTTATAGTGAACCCGGCCAAGGAACGACCTTTAAGGTATTGTTCCCTATAGCGCAGAAGAAACGTAAGTCTGTGGTTCAGCCCAACATAAAGCCAAGCGAGTGGAGAGGGGTTGGCACTGTTTTGTTAGTGGATGATGAAGAATCGGTTCGATCGTTAGGAACCCGCATGCTGGAACGGATTGGTTTTCAATCACTGGTTGCCACTGATGGTCAGGAAGCCTTGGAACTGTATGAGGCGCGAAGCAAAGATATCGTGTTGGTATTGCTTGATCTGACGATGCCTTGCATGGATGGTGAGGAGGCGTTCCAGCACCTGCGGAAGATCAATTCGAAGGTACGAGTGGTGATGACCAGTGGCTACACGGAAACGGAAATTGCGCCACGGTTTGCTGGCAAGCGGCTGTGTGGTTTTCTGCAAAAACCGTACACTCTGGATACGCTGACTATGTGCTTGCGTGATGTCTTAGGCAGCAACTGATAGATTCAGCCCAGAGTGAGGAGTGACTCTAGCGTCTCTCGACGGCTTTCAACAACTGCTGGCGGTTAGCAGTTATGATGTAAACGATTTGTAATCGTTCAATGCCCTCGCCCCCTGCCAAAGAAAGGGATGAGGGTGATTAGGTCAGTCATTGCAACCGATGTCCTTACCCCCGGCCTCTCTCCTGCAAGCGGGCGAGGACATTGAACGCTAAAAACGCCGGTACCGGGTGCAATTTACTGCTTCTAAGCACCATCTGAGAATTGGCCAAGCGGTTCAAAACCCTGATGGCAGTGTCTACGCCGCTCAGGATGGCTCGCTGATCCGGAGTCCCTTCGCTTCCACTATGCCGGTTTCTTAGCAACGCTCCGGGCTGCCTGTGAGCGGATAAAACGCCATTACTGACCGGCCCGCTGGCGGTACTCTTGCGCCTCTCCCCCTATAAGGAAGTAAACGAGTACAAAGACAGCGGGTTTTCGCATGCTCATAAAAATAAACCATCAGCCGTTAACAAGTTGCGGGCTAATTTCCATATCAGGAGTTGTTCATGCTTGAAACCGATGAAGATATTCGGACTGGGTTCAATGCGGTCCTTCAAGCGCTGGAGAAAGAGGAGCATAAACGGTTATACAAGATCCTGAAGCCGATGCATCCAGCGAAGATCGCCAGTCTATTGGAATTGCTTCCGGCTTCTCAGCGCGCTGCGGTCTGGCAGCAGATCGATGTGGCGGTGGAAGGGAAGGTCTTGGCCCATTTAGACGCGAAACTTCGCCCGCAATTGACGTGTGACTCGGAGACCGATGCGGATGACGACGCAATAGCGCCTGAAGGTAGGACCCAACTGCAACAAGTGCTTGATGCATTGGAAAAGGGCAAGCTCAAGCGGGTCAGACGGCTCCTGCGGAAAGTCCACCCTGCTCGAATCGCCGGACTGCTCGAATCGCTCCCCTCCCGGGAACGCATTGCTGTCTGGGAGCAGGTAAGTAGCGACCGGACCGCTAAGGTGCTGCGGTACTTACACGAGGAGGTGCGCCGGCGGCTTGCGCTGGAAATGGATTTGGAAGATCTCGTGGCTGCAGCTCGAAAGCTCAAGCTGGATGATTTGGTCGACCTGATTCAGGATTTGCCGGAGCCCACTGGGCGGCAGATTCTTCAAACCTTGGAGCAGCGCGAGCGGGAGCGAGTGGAATCCATGTTGTCCTACCCGGAGGATTCTGCCGGTGGACTGATGGATATGGATCACATTTCAGTGCGGGAAGATCTTAAGGTACGAACCGTGCTGCGTTACCTGCGGCTTTTCGATGATCTGCCAGCCAATACCGATAAATTGATCGTGGTTGATCAGTCACAACGCTATCAAGGGGTACTCCCCCTACACCGGCTCTTAACCAGCTCACCTGACATGGCGGTGGCTACCCTGATGGATCGGGACTTTGTGCCGATCCCTGTTGATCAGCCGAGCCGGGAGGTAGCGCAACACTTCGCAGAACAGGATTTGATATCCGCTCCGGTCGTGGACGCGGATGGCCGTCTGCTAGGCCGGATTACCGTGGACGATATGGTGGACGTCATTCGCGAGGAATCCGATCATTCTCTGATGAGTATGGCAGGTCTGAATGAGGAAACGGATATGTTTGCGCCCGTGTTTGCTAGCAGTCAGCGACGGGCAGTTTGGCTCGGTATCAATCTCGCGACAGCTTTTCTTGCCGCTTGGGTCATCGGTTTGTTCGAGAGCACTCTACAGCAAGTGGTGGCTCTAGCGGTTCTCATGCCCGTCGTGGCGAGCATGGGTGGTATCGCCGGCAGCCAGACGCTGACTTTGGTCATTCGTGGGCTGGCATTGGGACACCTGGAAAGTGGCAACCGGCGTATATTATTGTTTAAGGAACTGGGAATTGGTCTGCTCAACGGGTTACTTTGGGCTTTGGTCGTAGCATTGCTGGCAGTAATCTGGTTCGGAAATTGGGCGATTGGCGGTATTATTGCTGTTGCTATTTTGTTGAATCTACTGTGCGCGGCGCTGGCCGGTGTGGCAATTCCATTGCTCATGCAGCGCATGGGCATCGACCCGGCTCTGGCGGGCAGTGTTGTCCTGACAACCGTCACCGACGTCGTTGGTTTCTTCGTGTTTCTCGGTCTGGCGACGCTGCTGCTATAGCCTTGCGCGGTGTTGCTGGGAAAGCCAAGCAAGCGCGCTTATCACTCATCAGCGTGAGCGGCCCTTGCCCTGATGGAAGAGAGATTCAAAATGAAGGCGGGGTGCATACACTGATCAGTTCACACTCCTGATCATGCACATTGCGGAAACGATGCGGCTGGCGGCTATCGAAGTAATAAGCATCCCCCGCTTCCAGCACACGATTCTGGCCGCCCACCACGATTTCGATCCGTCCCCGCAGCACAATGCCGCCTTCCTCGCCATCGTGCTGCAACATGAGCGTACCGGTATCAGCCCCAGGTGCGTAACGTTCATGCAGGATCTGCAATTTGCGGTGGCGCAGATTCCTGCCTACCTGACGAAGGGAAATTGCTCCCTTGGCCAGTGCCAGCAACTCGTGCGCCTTGAAAAAAATCTGATCCTGAGAAGGCAGGTCCAGGGTAAAAAACTCGCTTAACGAAAGTGGAATACCGTCGAGCACTTTCTTCAGAGATGCCACCGATGGGCTGTTTTTGTTTTGTTCGATCAGGGAAATAGTGCCGTTAGTGACGCCGGCGCGGCGAGCCAATTCACGTTGCGATAGACCATACTGCTCACGTACGCTTCGTAAGCGGGTGCCTAGATCAAACCCCAGTTCTGCATTGGTCAGGTTATCGGTGGAATATTCATCAACGTTCGACATATTAAACTTCCTTGGGCTGTTTATCATCAAGGTACTGGCCGGTGAGATTATCAATATTTAACAGATATAGCATATATATCTTATTATTAGATCGATAAATGATACGCTTCAAAAAATGATTTGGATTGATTATTGTTTATTTTTTTAAACGATGATAGGCTTGCGGTTACGAATTCAAGCGATCCAGAGTACGGTTAGGCCTTGCTTTTCGACTGGAACACGCAACGGCGGCCTTCCGCAAACCGACGGAGTTCCCCATGTATCTGAAAGATTCTTGCCTGTTTCATCAGCAGTGTTATATCGGTGGCGCCTGGGTGGATGCCGATCGTCAAGAAACGCTTGCGGTGACCAATCCAGCTACGGGCGAAACGCTCGGCAGTGTGCCCAGGTTGGGGGCTGTCGAGGTCAATCGGGCGATCGCGGCGGCTCAGGACGCTTTCGCCGGTTGGCGGGCGCGCACCGCGAAGGAACGCTCGACCCTTCTACGCCGGTGGTTCAATCTGATGCTGGATCATCAGGAAGATTTAGCCGTGTTGATGACCTTGGAGCAGGGCAAACCACTGGCGGAAGCGCGCGGCGAAATCACGTACGCCGCATCCTTCATTGAATGGTTCGCTGAAGAAGCCAAGCGGGTTTACGGTGATGTCATCCCCCCGCATCAAGCCGATAAGCGCATCGTCGTTATTAAGGAACCGATTGGCGTCTGTGCAGCGATTACCCCCTGGAATTTTCCCGCTGCCATGATCACCCGTAAGGCCGGCGCTGCGCTGGCTGCTGGGTGCCCGATGGTGATCAAGCCCGCCTCGCAGACCCCGTTCTCGGCGCTGGCGCTGTGTGAACTGGCAGAGCGGGCCGGCATACCGGCGGGAGTGCTGAACGTGGTCACCGGTTCCGCGCAAGTCATCGGCGCCGGACTCACCGCCAGCCCGGTGATCCGCAAGCTCAGCTTCACCGGTTCCACCGCCATCGGCAAGCAGCTCATGCGGGAATGCGCCGGCACCATGAAGAAGCTGTCGCTGGAATTGGGCGGCAATGCCCCTTTCATCGTCTTTGACGATGCTGATCTGGATGCCGCCGTGGAAGGCGCAATCATCTCCAAATACCGTAACACGGGTCAGACCTGCGTCTGCGCCAATCGTATCCTGGTGCAGGATGGCGTTTATCAGGCGTTTGCTGACAAGCTGAGCCGGGCCGTGGCGGCCCAACTTAAGGTGGGTAATGGTTTGGAGTCTGGTGTCACCCAGGGGCCATTGATTGACGAGGCCGCCGTGGCGAAGGTGGAGGAACATATTGCCGACGCGCTGAGCAAGGGTGCCCGTATTATGCTGGGTGGTCAGCGGCATGAACTCGGCGGGACTTTTTTCCAGCCGACGATCTTGACTCAAGTAACTCCGGAGATGGCGGTGGCGCGGGAAGAAACTTTTGGTCCGGTGGCGCCGTTGTTCCGTTTCTCGACCGAGCAGGACGCCATCCGCATCGCCAATGACACTGAGTTTGGCCTGGCCTCCTATTTCTACAGCCGCGACATAGGCCGGATCTGGCGCGTCAGCGAGGCTTTAGAATATGGCATGGTGGGCGTCAACACTGGACTCATTTCTACTGAGATCGCCCCCTTCGGCGGCATGAAAGAATCCGGCCTCGGTCGCGAAGGCTCCAAGTACGGTATCGAAGAATATTTGGAAGTCAAATACCTGTGCATGGGCGGCATCGACCACTGAGCCACTTGCTCCCAATTCTCTTTTGCCTTTACCGATGGAGTATCGAACGATGACCACCAATGCCGAACTGCTGTCGCGCCGCGCGCAAGCCGTCGCCCGGGGGGTGTCTAGCATCCATCCTATCGCTGTCGAACGGGCCGAGAACGCCGAACTCTGGGACGTGGAAGGCAAGCGCTATATCGATTTTGCCGGCGGCATTGCCGTGCTCAATACCGGCCATCGCCATCCTCAGGTGATGGCGGCGGTCGACGCGCAGATGCAGCGCTATACCCATACCTGTTTTCAGGTGATGAGCTACGAGCCTTACGTGGCGCTGGCCGAGCGGCTGAACGCGCTGGCACCGGGCCAGGGGCCTCATAAAACGCTGCTGCTGACCACGGGCGCCGAGGCGGTGGAAAACGCCGTCAAGATCGCGCGCTTTCATACCAAACGCTCAGCTGTCATCGCTTTCAGCGGCGGTTTCCACGGCCGGACGATGCTGACGCTGGGCCTGACCGGCAAGGTGCCGGCCTACAAGACGGGGTTCGGTCCCTTCCCTGAGATCTACCATGCACCATTTCCTAATCCCCTCCATGGGGTCAGCGCCGATCAGTCGCTGGGGATGCTGGAGTATTTTTTCAAAGTGGACGTGGAACCGGAGCGGGTGGCAGCGATCATCATCGAACCGGTGCAGGGGGAGGGGGGTTTTTACATCGCGCCGCCGGAATTCCTGGAACGCTTGCGCCAGCTTTGCGACCGGCACGGCATTGTGCTGATCGCCGATGAAATTCAGACTGGCGCGGCGCGCACAGGTAAATTCTTTGCCATCGAGCATAGCGGAGTGGTGCCCGATTTGATCACGATGGCTAAAAGTCTGGCCGGTGGTTTTCCACTCTCTGCAGTGGTGGGCCGCGCCGAAATCATGGACAGTGTCGGCCCTGGCGGTCTGGGCGGTACCTATGCCGGTAGTCCACCGGCCTGCGCGGCGGCTTTGGCCGTATTAGATATCATTGCGTGTGAAGGTCTGCTGGAACGCAGCCTGCGGCTGGGCGAAATGATCCAAGCCCGGCTTAAAAAGCTGGCAGATAGTGTAACCCGCATCGGCGACGTGCGCGGCTTGGGCGCCATGGTGGCGATGGAGTTTTTCCAGGATGAGGCGCACCGGGCGCCCGACCCCGAACTGACCAAGGCGTTGGTGACCCGGGCGGCCGAACGCGGCCTGATCCTGCTGCCTTGTGGCATGTACGGAAACGTCGTGCGTATTCTCGTGCCGTTGACTGCATCCGATGCCTTGGTGGACGAAGGCTTGACGATCATTGAGCAATGCCTGGAATCACTGATATTAGCGGTGGCCTGAACTGGAATGGCCCTTGACGGTTGCCGGTTGCGAGGGCATGCATTACTACAACCCAAAGGTAGCTTGATCATGATCCCGTTAGCCATCGCCAAAAGTACGTTCCAGCCTTGCATGACAGCATTAGCTCCATGGGGCGTTTGACTTGCTGATGTCCCGGTTTTCCTGGGTTTAGGGCCGGTGGCCAGACGCTATCACAAAATGTTCCCGTTTCGCTCTCCTATGAGAACCATGCGGAAGCGGGAAAAGAGTTTCTGATTTTCCGGCAGGGCAGTTCTGCGGATCTATCCCTCCGTGAAGCAGGAGGGCTACAATCCTTTGGCTTAGGAGATAGATGGCTATTCCATTTCTTCTGGAAGAATGGATGAGTTAGGGAATAAATATCGGTCTTCAATCTGCCTCGCCCGGCGCCCGCTTGAGGAAGGCAACCCGGTCGGCAGTGGTCGGAATATGCTCAGCCAGCCGTTGATACAATTCATGCGGCGTATTCGCTTTACCAGCAATCTGTTTGATCAGTAACTTGGCAATAGGGCCGAGATACACCGCCAAATCGCGGCGGACGGACTCCAGGAAATCCTGACTGAATGGCCCCATCGAGGCGCTGACCTGGCTGCCTATCATCGATGAACTCTGGCTGACGGCCGTGCCAGTCATGGTTCCTCCGATCACCCCCCGCATGCGCCGCTGGAATAACAGGCGATCCTGCTCACCGGGTATTGCTTCCGCCAGTTGTTGCACCAGTTCCTTGGGGCTACCGGTTTGTTTCGCGGTCTTGCGGACCAGCAGCCGGGCGACCGGGCCGAGGATCTCGACCAGAAAATGCTCAGCCTGAGCCAATAACGTTGCGTCCCAGCCCGGTAGCACCTGAGAGGGTGGTTCTGGTACCCGGACTGGCTCCATCCGGATGACCGTGGAACCATCAGCGGTAATTTCGCGCTCTACTAGCTGCAGACTCTCTAGAGCTACGATGAATTCGTCGGTATTCTGAAATCGTTGCTCCGGGGATTTCGCTAATGCCTTGGCAAACACGGCATCTAATTCCGGCGGCAATCGTGGATTGAGCTTGGTGGCCTGAAGAGGCAGCTCGTTCAATACCTGGTACATAATTTCACCAGCACCGCGTCCCGGAAAGGGCCGGACACCGGTCAATAATTCAAACAATACTACGCCTGTGGCGTATAGATCGGCGCGCCGGTCTGCTTCCCGGCCACTGAACTGCTCCGGTGCCATGTAACCAGGGGTACCCACTGCCATACCGACCTGGGTCAGACTGCCGGACATTTCCAGCCGGGCAATGCCAAAATCCGTTACCTTGACCTTACCGTCAGCTAACAGGATGATATTGCCGGGCTTGATATCGCGATGCACAACGCCATGCGCATGGGCATGACCGAGCGCTCGTAGCACCTGGAGGATGATCGCCACGGTGTGGCTCAACGGCATGGGTTGGCGGCTTTTGAGATAGTCGCGCAATTCCCGCCCCTGCACGTATTCCATGACGATATAAGGGGCGTCTGCTTCCTCGCCGTATTCGAACACAGCGACGATATTGGGATGCAAGCAGCGGCCCGCGGCCCGCACCTCGCGGCGGAACCGTTCCAGCCATTCGACACCGTCCTCGCCACCCAGCAAGCGGCGATGAATTGTCTTGATCGCGACTTGGCGATCGATGGCCTCATCGTGTCCAAGATAGACCATCCCCATGGCGCCGCGGCCGAGCAGGCCTATCACGCGATAACGGCCTATACGCGGCGGCAGGGCACCGCTGATCTCGCCGTTCTCGCTCATGTCTTACCTATTATTTCATTCGCCCAACATTTTTAAGGCGCTTTCCAGACTCAATCGCATCCGGTTAAATGACTGCGATAGCGAGGCGATTTCATCAGAGCCTGTCTTGACATATTCCGGCACATCGGGCTTGCCTAAGCTGACTTCGCTGGCGATCGCTGACATTCGCTTGACTGGCTGGATGACCACGAAGTGGAGCATGATGTTAAGCAGCACTAGAAGCAAGAGAAATACGCCACCCAGCAGGATCATGAAGGTAATAAAAGTCTGTTGGGCACGCTCCAGTGGCACCGACATTGGCACTGTGACGATTTGCGCGCCGATGATTTCGCCCATCTTCCAGCCAAAACCGTTGCTCACTCCGTAGATGTCGGTCATGGTCTTGGGAGCATCCTCGACCCGGCCGTGGCAGGTCAGGCATCCCTCGTTATTGATACCGAGCGGCCGTGCCAGGTTGAGCATCTGTCCAGTCGGCGTATTTCTTTGAACAATCAGTTCATTGCGTTCCGCATTATTGCGGAATTCATGGATGATATCCCCTTCCCAGTCATTGGCCCGGTCGTTAGGATTGGTCGGATTAAGTGCTGCTTCCTTATAGGTATAATCAGGGAACTTAGCCCGTAGCGCCTTGAAGCTTTGTACCGCTGCAAAAGCCGAGACCGTCTCCGGACGAAATTCCCGCTTCATCTGTAAGGCTAGCAGAGGCCGGATACGCTCGGCGGTGTAGGCACGGGCGCCCAGCGCGCTCTCCATCATGATCCGGGCATTTTGGAGCACCTCCTCGCGGGCATTCTGCTTGAGAATCTGGTCGGACAGGTACGCTGCCAGCGTCAGACCGATCGCGAAGGCCAGCAATAACACCAGATTAAACTTCATGCGCAAACCCATGGGCAAACTCCTCGAAATAGCAATGGTCAGTAAGATCTTATCCGGTTGGCTGGCAGCCGTGAGTAAAGCTGTCATGGGCTTTACTGAAGCCGATCAGATTGAATTGAACCGGGAATGACTGGGTCGCCGGCCAAGTCGGCCAGAAACGTAAATGCACGGTTGTCTGCTTGCCTTTCCGGAATTGCTCGATCAGCTTAGGGATATCTTGATCGAAAACCAAAATCGTTTTTTGTATTAATTTGCTACTGTAAACCGGCGGCTCTGTATCTACATCCAGGCGCAGATCGTTAAATGAGACATCCAGTTCTGATTCAGTGACGATCCGTAGGCTCATGCCATCCAACGCCAAGAAAACTGGCGTGGAATCATAACCGTCGGGGGTGATCAAGGTTTCGCTAACCAACAGACAACGTGACTGACGAGTCACTGGATCGGGGCGGATGACTGCAGTCCAAGCAGGATTCGCCCATGCCGGCGCCATCGCTAATCCGCTAAGCCCAGCAGCAATCACTAGCCAATATCGAGGTTGGACGATTAAGTTGCGCAGGGTAATGTTCCATGGGTTGGTTAATACCATACTAGCCCTCCATTCTAATGGTTTTTAAGCTTTTCGACGGGATTGAGTTCGCATTCGCCCTGCTATCGTATAAAAATTCGATGATCACCAATGATAGTTCATCATCGATAGCCTTTTCGACATCTTCTTGAGCCTCATGATCCAGTCACATTTTTGCTTTTTTGAGAAACAAAAAATAAAGGCCACTGTCAAGGAGTGGCCTTTACCAAGTTGCAAAAATTATTATTCAGCTTTTAGCTGTCAGCAGCCTTGAGGGCTCCTTGAATCCAGCCATCGAAGGTTTCCTGGTGGCCCTTGATCCAGGCATCGGTGTGGCGTTCGATATCTGCCATGCTCTTTTCACCATCGCGCATTCGCAGGTTCTGCGCGCTGATGTCGTTAGCGCTGATCTCCATGATCGAGAACAGTTTGGCTGCCGCGGGATTTTCCTGTGCAAACTTCAGATTGGCGATAATGCGCTGGTTATTGGCCTCAAAACCGTAATTTTGACCGCTTGGCAGCGTGGTATCGACATCTTTGCGCTCGCCGGGCAGTGAAGAAAACGGTACCTGCAACCACACCACATCACGTCCGGGTACCATCACACCGGAAACCCAGTAAGGCGTCCAGGTGTAATACAGCACCGGATCACCTTTCTTGAAGCGGGTAATGGTGTCGGCGATGATTGCTGAGTAACTGCCTTGATTATGCGTGACGGTATTCCGCAGTTTGAAAGCATCCAGTTGATGCTCTATCACTTTTTCGCAGCCCCAACCTGGATTACAGCCAGCAAGATCTGCTTTGCCATCGCCATTGGTATCGAATACCTTGGCCAATTTTGAATCCTTGAGCTGATCGATATGGGTGATCTTGTACTGATCGGCGGTTTTCTTGTCGATCAGATAGCCCTGTAATGCACCTGGCGAGTAAACACCTTCCCGGTAAATCTTGCCGGCGCCGCCGGCTTTGGTATAGAAGTCTACATGGAGTGGATCCCAGTGATCCGCCAGAAACGTACCATCACCATTGCCGATGGCGACATGCGCGGTCGCATATTCAACTTCCTTGATCGGTTTGACCTCATAGCCCAAGCGCTCCAGCGCCTTTACCACGAGTAATGTCTGGAAAGTTTCTTCGGCAATCGAGCTCTGTAGCGGTTGAACGGTGATGCCTTTTCCAGGCAGGTCCGCTGCCTGACTATCCATAGGCCATAGGGATAGCATTAGTGATGCGGCGAAAAATGCTTTCAGGCCCATCCATCGAGTTGTGAAATATCTCATGCGTCTCTCCTTACTTTCCGAAGCAGGATTAAGGATGGAGCGCCGCAGCGCTCCGGCGGGGTGACGCGTTTCCGCGCCGTTAATGACGGCCCAACAAGCGATAGATCAAACCCGCCGGACCGTGCTGGTACCAGTGACGGGCTTCCCGATGGCGAGTATCCGCGCCAAACGACTGGGTGAGGCGGTCAAGAATAATGGCAAGCAGCACAATGCCTACGCCGCCGACGGTCGCTAATCCCATATCGAGGCGGCCGATCCCGCGCAACACCATCTGACCCAATCCTCCCACGGCAATCATCGAGGCGATCACTACCATGGATAGCGCCAACATGAGTGTTTGGTTGACGCCAGCCATGATGTTAGGCATCGCCAGAGGAATCTGAACCTTATAAAGCAGTTGTCGCGGGTTGGCGCCAAATGCTTGGGCAGCCTCCACCAAGTCTGCTGGAACCTGGCGGATGCCTAGATTGGTGAGACGAATCAGCGGTGGCAGCGCAAAGATGATGGTGACTACTACTCCGGGGACATTGCCGATCCCGAACAGCATGACGATGGGCACCAAGTAAACGAAAGCTGGCGTGGTTTGCATGGCATCCAGGATCGGGCGAAATATCGCAAGCGCTCGATCATTGCGGGCTAGCCAGATGCCTAGCGGCAACCCAACCAGTACACAGAAAAAAACCGAAGTCAATACCAGAGCCAAGGTCACCATCGCTTCGGACCAGGCACCGATTAGCCCAACGATCACCAGCGAGATCAGCGTACCTGCCGCCAACCGGCGTCCGGCCATCTGCCAGGCCAGCAGCACGAATATCAGAATGATCAACAATGCGGGTGCCGCTAAGAGGGCGGATTCGACGGAGGTCAGAATGGCATCGATCGGCCAGCGGATCGCCTGGAACACCGGACGGAAGTTGTCTACCAGCCAGTCCAGACCTTGATCTACCCAAACATTCAACGGAATCAGGGTCTCCTGAAAAGGATGAAGCCAGTCGAATGCGGCAGGATCGGCAGAGGCAGATGAGGCAGTCAACCAATCCGGATCTGCTGGCGCAAGGGATGGCATCGGTTCACCGCCGCTGTCCCATGGATTGGCTGCCGGCGCATTGGTTGTTCCTGTAGCGGGCACTGAGGAGGAGGCCGATTCATCGGGTGTAGCCCAGGGATTTTCGCTACTCATACGAATTCCTCCTCGCCATTGAGTGCCAGTAGTAGGTTGGCCTTGGTGATTACGCCCAGGTAATGCTGCTTCAGGTCAACGACCGGTACGCCACAAGGTGCCTGCGCGACGGTGCATAACAGTTCGTTCAGCGGTGTGTCAGCTGGGATC
The DNA here is from genome assembly GCA_002343485.1 of Proteobacteria bacterium UBA2383. Taxonomy (GTDB): domain Bacteria; phylum Pseudomonadota; class Gammaproteobacteria; order Competibacterales; family Competibacteraceae; genus UBA2383. The sequence goes on along the minus strand of DDST01000030.1, from coordinate 1,399 downwards.
GGGTCGATGTCTGGCAGGAAGGCTTGTTTGAGCGGGACGTCTTCGCCCCGGCCCGCCGCGCGCAAGGAATCGGCGGACACCACCCCGTGGAACGCCCGGTTGGAGCCGACCACATAGCCGTAATCTTCAAGGCGAGAAGAAATTTGTTGCAGGGCGGCGCGGATGCCCGTGCCTTGGCGATCGATCAGCGTCGCATGTTCGGTGCGTGCCACATCACGAGCGGTCAATACCTTGGAAGCATCTACGCCTCGAAAGAAGGAACTGACGTAATCGTCAGCGGGATTGCGCAGAATTTCTTCTGGTGTTCCTACTTGCACGACACGCCCGCCTTCCATAATCGCGATGCGGTCGCCAATGCGCATCGCTTCATCCAGATCATGGGAAATAAACACGATGGTGCGTTTTTGCTGCGTCTGGAGGTCCAGTAGCTGATCTTGCATTTCTGACCGGATCAGCGGGTCGAGGGCGGAGAATGCCTCATCCATCAATAAGATATCGGGATCGTTGGCAAGCGCCCGCGCCAATCCAACCCGTTGTTTCATGCCGCCTGAGAGTTCATCCGGATAGCTTTCTGCATAGGCTTTCAGCCCGACTTGATCCAGCGCTGCCAAGGCACGTGCATAGCGGGCTGCACGCGGAACTGCCGATAGCTCCAGGCCGAAAGCGGCATTGTCGATGATGTTGAAATGCGGCATCAATGCGAAAGACTGAAAGACCATGCTCATCTTGCGCCGCCGGAGATTCCGCAATCCTTCAGCGGGCAGGACGGCAATGTCTTCGTCATCCACTAGAATTTGTCCTGACGTGGGTTCGATCAACCGGTTCAACAAGCGCACCAAGGTGGATTTTCCAGAACCAGACAGGCCCATGATGACGAAAATTTCGCCTTCGTGGATATCAAAATTGGCATTCATGACCCCGACACTGTGGCCGGTACGCTCGAAAATTTGCGCCTTGTCCACGCCTTGTTCAAGCAGCGGCAAGGCTATCTTGGGATTATCCCCAAAGATCTTGTAGAGGTTTCTGATTGCAATTTTGATGTTCATTGGAAGAATTCCCGGGTCGCGGTTCTACTGAACTCGATATCCGCATTATGGCAATGTAATGCTTGCCCGCAGCGCCTCTGGCCTATATATGCAAATGGGTTAACGAGACAGTTTAATCAATGACTTATCAATATGTTGCGGTCTAGTTAGATCGGATCAGCGGGTGGCTTAGCGAATCAGTATTGGAATTTGAAAAACCTTTATTTAGTAACTTAATGGTTACATTATAGCTTAATTTAGTTTTACAACGCTCAGGTAAATTATGCAAACCTATTTTGCTGGAATAACGATTGATTCGACTTTATGTTACTCATTTTAAAATAATAAAAAATTGTTATTCTTTGATGGACATT
>DDST01000098.1:2187-20010 GCA_002343485.1 Proteobacteria bacterium UBA2383 | reverse complement strand
ATCCATATATTGGCAAAAAAAATCCTCTTGGGGCCAATCTTTTGGGTATTTCCATTCAGATGATTTAAAGGGATTTTTCATATATTTCCATCGATTATTAGCGGGTTAACGGATAACCGGCAAGCCCGTTTAAAACGCAATTTCGGACGGGTAGTATCCGGTTGATCCGCATCAGCAGATACCTATCCACTACCCTCGTTATCGCAGATAAAAAACGTCTGCGACAAAAATTGATAGATAAATTGTACACTGTGATTCACAAGCCTGCCATATCGGCAATGAGACATTTCTCAGCGGACAAAATCCCGTTTGCCGTTCCTGCCTAGTTCGAGCAGCAACTGGCCATCCTGCACGGTCACCGACTTCAGAAACATCCGGGTCCATCGGTGCCGGTAATCAGCCGGGTCAAATGTATAAACTGGAGTTGCGGCAAGAACCGGGTCCAACGCCAAACTGATCAATGTCAGCACCGGTTTCGCATAACCGGCGAGCATGCCGGGAAGCTCCGGTGACTGGAGGCGGGGATCACGCAAATAAAACGCGCCCTGATCCCGCTGATACTCCAACCGCAGCGTGATCCAACCACGCCATGCGGGGCGGAAACCGCCAGGGAGGGTGGCTCTAAGCGTGACTTCAAGACCAACCGCATCGTCACCGCCAGCTTTCAGCCGAACCACTGGGTCATGCACAGCCAATGTACAACCGTAGCGGGTTTTCTCTAGGGGAAAGCGGCTTGCCAACAGCCGCTGAAGGGTCGCTTCGGGAATCCGCACCGTGTAAGAGGAAAACCACAGCGCACGGATAACCGCGCGCAGACGGGCCACTATCCAAGCCCATCCTTTCCAGGCGCTGATTTTCATTGATGGCTTCACCATTCTACATGGCTCAAAGGGCTCAAGCCCAATACAAATTCTGCATGGATTTTAAGCGATTGGCCATCATTGTAGGTTGAGAAAGAGCGAAGCATTGCCCAACAATGACTCAAGATATTGGGCTTCACTTCGTTCACCCCAACCTACTCACGCCTCCCCCAACCAGCGAAGGGGAGGCGTGAAAGTAGTTTTTCGACCGCTGCCGCTCCGTTCAGCCGGCCTGATCTTTCGCCGGCACCTCCAGTGCCAGGTACAGCGATCCACCATCGCGCTTCACCAACAACGGCACCCGTTTACCCGCAGGTAGTTGTTTGACAAGTTGCTGAAGTTGCGAGGTACTTTTGATCGGCTGACGGTTCAAACTAATCAGAATATCACCCGGTTGTACCCCTGCTTCGGCGGCGATGCCCGGCCCGACCTGTTGGACCCGCACACCCTCCTCACCCTGACCGGGCGGCAGATCGGCAACCAACACATTCAGCCGTGGTGAACCGTCGTTCGGAGCGCTGCCCATCGCCAATTCGTTCTGATCCTGATCCGGCAAGGAACCCAAAGTCACCGCGATTTCCTGCTGCTTGCCCTCACGAATGATGGTCAGGGTCTGAGTCGCATTCGGTTTCGTCGACCCGACCAGCGGCGGCAGATCGGCACTATCCACGATCGGCTTACCTGCGTAGGCAATGATGACATCACCGGGTTTCAGTCCCGCCTTGGCTGCGGGGCTGTCCGCGTTCACCGCCGACACCAGCGCTCCACGCGGCTGATCCAGATTAAACGAGCGGGCCAAATCCTGCGTTACCTCTTGCAGGGTAATGCCCAGCCAGCCTCGTGTAACACGGCCATCTGCTTTGAGCTGCGCCACGACATCCATCGCCACATCCGCCGGGATGGCGAATGACAATCCCATATAGCCGCCACTGCGGCTGAAAATCTGGGAATTGATCCCCACCACCTGACCGCTCAGGTCAAACAGCGGCCCGCCGGAATTGCCGGGATTAATCGGTACATCCGTCTGGATAAACGGCACATACGTGTCGTTTGGCAACGACCGGCCCAGGGCGCTGACGATGCCCTTGGTGGCAGTGCGTTCCAGGCCGAACGGCGCGCCAATGGCGAACACCCACTGCCCGACTTTGAGATCGCCGGGATTGCCGATGGTCACGGTCGGCAGGCCCTTAGCATCAATCTTGAGCAAAGCAATATCCGATTGCGGATCGCTACCGATGACCTTGGCCGGAAATTCGCGCTTGTCATTCAGCTTGACGCTGATCTTGTCAGCGCCATCGACTACATGGTGATTAGTGATGAGATAGCCATCGCTGGAAATAATGAAACCAGACCCCATCCCCTGTAGAGGCTGACTCTTGCCGCCATGCGGCATCTTCGGCATCGGAAAGCGCTTAAAGAAAGGAGCAAACGGATTGTTATCATCGTTCAAATCCGGCATCCCGCGCCAAGCGGCGGCCGGCTGATCTTTTCCGCTGACCGTGATGTTCACCACCGCCGCAGCGTTTTGTTCAACCAGCGCGCTGAAATCCGGAATGGTCATCTCCACCCGCACCGGCGGCGACGTATCGAACGCCCATGCCGGTGACAGGATGTCGGTCGCCAGCACGGCAGTGCCCGTGGCCAGGGCGACCGCAAAGGTCAGTTTTCTAAGTTTGCTGGAAAATCGCATTGTCATATCTCCTCACGCAATATCAAGCGGATCATTACCGGGACCGGAACACTTCCGGCCCCCTGATTGCGTGTTATTGTCTCTGGCAATGCTTAAGGAAATCTTAAGGCGCGATAGGCAGGCAGACCGTTGCTCGCAACCCGCCTCCGGACTCCCCCTCACTCAAACCAACACGCGCCTGGTGACGGCTGGCAATGCGCTTGACGATCGCCAGCCCCAGCCCACTGCCAGGCGCAGCGGTATGCGGGCCGCGATAGAAGCGGTCGAAAACCCGCTCCCGTTCTTCAACAGGGATGCCAGGGCCGGTATCGGTGACGCTCAGCACAGCCTCACGGCCAACCCGGCGCACCTGAACGTCCACCCGGCCACCCGTTGGCGTGTAGCGCAAAGCGTTATCGATAAGATTGCCCAGCAAGGCGTGCAACTCACCCGGTTCACCCGCGACCATGACGGCATCGCTGGGCAGCAAACCTAAGTCGAGTCCGTAGTCATCAGCAATCGCTGCATATCCGGCCACTCCTTGTTTGGCCAGATCGAGTAAATCCAGCAGTTCGATGCGCCCAGCGGCGGGGGCGGCATCCAATCGGGCCATGGCCAGCAATTGCTCAACCAGATGCGAAGCGCGCGTCAGACCGGCGCGCAGTGTGTCCAGCGTCTCTGCGCGCGCTTCATCCGCTGTAGCCCGTTGCGCTATCTCAGCTTGGAGCCGCACAGCCGTCAGTGGCGTGCGTAGTTCGTGGGCGGCGTCAGCAATAAACTGGCGCTGGGCGTCTAGGGTTTGCGTGAGCCGTGCCAGCAACTCGTTCAGCGCGCTCGCCAGCGGCGTGAGTTCTGCCGGTAGCCGCTCCGCCGCCACCGGCTCCAGTGCTTCCGGCCGGCGCTGCTGAAGATCAGCGGCAAGGCGGGACAAAGGCCGCAAACCAGCGCCAACACCAAACCAGACCACCAAGCCCATGACCGGCAACAGCAACAGAAAAGGGGCAAGATTGCGCAAGGCGATGTCTGTACTCATCCGGCGCCGGACCTGTAACGGTTGGGCTACCTGGACGATGCGGTCACCGGCAGGCAAGGTGAACAGCCGCCAACGCTCGTTTTGCCAGAGTAAATCCGCGAAGCCGGGTTCGGTGGCAAACGGCAATTCCCACGGTTTCCGGGATACATACAACAGGCCACGCTGCCGGTCCCAGACTTGTATCAAGAGATCGCCTTCGCCTTCGTCTGCTTCACGGTTCAACGCCAACGCCAGCAAATTTTGCTGGCGCATCGCCAAGGCGGTCTGCCTCAACTGATAGTCGAACAGCGTATTGATCTCGGCACGGGCCTGACGGTAGGTGGCATAACCGGACAGGCCCAGCACCCCGCTCAGCCCAGCGAGCAATCCGATCAGCAACCGTTGGCGAATGGAAATCAAATAGTTTCCCCAAGCCGGTAACCGATCCCGCGCACGGTGCGGATGATCCCTGTGCTGAGCTTGCGCCGCAGATGGTGAATATGAACTTCGACGGCGTTGCTTTCCACTTCCTCGCCCCAGCCGTATAGCCGATCTTCCAATTGTTCACGCGACAGCACCGCGCCCGGCGTTTCCAGCAGCGCGCGCAGCAGGGCGAACTCACGCGCTGACAACAGGACCGGCTGCCCCCGATAGTCAACGGTATGCGTGACTGGATCGAGCCGCAGCGCGCCATTTTCGATAAAATCCTGTGCCCGGCCTGTTTGCCGGCGGAGCAGTGCCCGGATGCGAGCCAGCAACTCGGTCAGATCGAAAGGCTTCACCAGATAATCGTCAGCCCCGCTGTCCAGCCCCTTCACCCGGTCCGGCACTGCATCACGGGCGGTGAGAATCAGTACCGGCACGGTCAGCCCGCATTGGCGCCAGTGATGCAGTACGGCCAAACCATCCTTTTCCGGCAAGCCAAGATCAAGCAACACCAGTGCGTAAGGATTCGCTTCCACGGCTAATTCCGCACTGCGTCCATCCTGAACCCAATCCACGGCAAAACCTTCGCTGCGCAACCCTTGGCGCAGGCTGCTACCGATCATCGGGTCGTCTTCCACCAGTAAGAGGCGCATGGTTAAGCCCAGGATTCCTGGTCAATCACTCAATCACCCGCATTCCATCCATCCTTTTGAAATGCTCGAAATCTGCCATGATTCAATTAGCTTAGTGGACTCTCAGCAGGTGTCGCCTGAAACTCACGCACATACTGGTCGAGACTGCTGCGCGTTCCGCAAACGAACAAAACATCGCTTGGAGCTACCTGGAAGTCATCGTCGAATTTGACAAACACGCTCTGGTCCCGCTCTACGGCGACGACCGCTGCGCCGGTCTGTTCGCGTACTTGAGAACGCCACGGATGCCGGCCCACCAGCGCCCCCGGCGCTAGCCGGACGAATTTGATGCGCGGCTCGACAGCTACCGTCTGCTCGCCGAGTAGATGGTAAGCGAGAATTTCCCCGGCCATCTGTCCCACCGAGAGGGCGAAATCGGCACCCGCCTGGTACAGCCGCGCCACGTTCGGCACCCGGTTGACCCGGACAATCAGTGGAACCTCGGGCGCGTAATCGCGAACCACCGCCGTGGCGAACACCCCTTCGCTGTCGTTGCTCAGCGCCAGCACCACCGCGCTCGCCGCACGCACGTTCGCCCGGGCCAGCGTGGCATGTTCGAGCACATTACCGACGACATCGACCCCTGGCACGCGCTGTTGATCGATAACAACGGTGATCTCATGCGCGTCGCGCAACATTTCCACGACCTTGCCGCCAACCGTCCCATAACCAGCCACCACGATGGGACCAGTACGGCGGATCGGTGCAGCCAGCCGCTCGACCTGGGCGAGACTGGTCTGCGCGCCAACCACGACCAAGATCGCGCCAGGTTCGATGCGCATCCCGGGTCCCTTGGCAATCGCGAAGCGTCCGCCACGCCATTGGCCGAGCACCGTTACGCCGTAACGTTCCCGTAATTTCAACCCGTCCAGCGACTGACCCGCCAGCGGGCTGTCTGGCCGGACCCGGAATTCCACCAGATCCACCCGCGCCCCCAGCAAATGCAGACCTTCCGCAGGTGGGCTGATGCGGGTACTGGCACGAGCCGCTAACGCTGCCCCGAGGACATGGGTTGGGGTGAATACCGCCGACGCGCCCACCTTCAGCATCGGTGGCCGGTACAGGGGGTTGTCAGCGAGGGCGTAAACTGGGCCTTCGAACCCTTGCTCGCGAACCACCAGAATGCAGATTGCACTGGCGTGGTCGCCAGCGTTGGTCACCACCGCCCGCGCCTGCGCCACCCCAGCCAATATCCCCGGATCTTCGTCCAGATTACCGAACACGATAGGATAGCCACGGTCGCGCAGGCTGCGGGCCAACGGCATGTCTTCCTCGAAGATCACAAAGGCGGAACTAGTCCGCTGGAATTCTTCCAGCAGTGAATCGAGCGCCGGGCCATAGCGATAGAACAACACCCGCCCCTCCATGGGCGGCAAGACATGCGGCAACCGCATCTCGAACCGTTCTTCGATATACGGTAGTACGTACACGGGGAAAACCAGCACCAGGAAAAACATGCCGACGAACTGGGTCAGAATGACCAGCAGGATCATGACCGGATGCTTCCAGGGCGCGTAGGCACCATAGCCGGTGGTGGTCAGCGTCTCGGAGGCCCATTCCAAACTCGACCAGTAGTTAACGGGTTTCCCTTCCAGATAGGTAGAGCCGAGCATGTAAATACCCCCGAAGATCAAGACCGCCATCGGCATACTGACCAGCAGCGTAATCAGGCGCCAGGTTGAACGTGAAATTCTTTGGGGCATGTCGTCTTACTTTGAATCGAAGCCCGCGGCTTCAGATCTCGACCAGCGTTCCCAATTCGACGACGCGGTTGGCGGGAATCTGGAAGAAATCAGAGGCGCTCTGGGCATTGCGCAGCATCCAGATGAAGTAAATCTCACGCCATAACATCATTGGCGGCGTCATCTTAGGCACCACCACCTCCCGGCTGACAAAGAACGAGGTTTTGTTGAGGTCGATTTCGAGACCTTTTTGACCGCACCCCTTCAAGGCTTCGGGAAGATTCGGCTGCTCCATGAAACCGTAGTGCACGAACACCCGATAGAAGGTGTGGCCGAGATCAATGACTTCGATGCGGTCAGCGTCCGCGACATAGGGGACTTCGGTGGTTTGGATCGTGATGAGAATGTTGCGGGCGTGCAGCACCTCGTTATGCTTGATGTTATGCAGTAATGCCGAGGGTGCGCCCTCAGGCCGGCTGGTCAGATAAACGGCGGTGCTGCTGACCTGTTGCAGCGACGCCTTTTGAATCGAGCGGATGAATTGACCAAGAGGCATGGTCAGGTTGCCCATCTCCTGGAATAGGAGCTGCCGCCCGCGCCGCCAGGTGGTCAGCGTAATAAAGGACGCAAGCGCAATGACGATGGGGAACCAGCCACCTTGCAGCAGCTTGATGGCGTTAGCGGAGAAGAAGGCAAAATCGATCAGCAGCAACGCACCCAGCAGGGGCGCAGCCAGCCAGGGATTCCAATGCCAGGCGAGAAACACGACAAAGGCAACCAGGATCGTGTCGATCATCATGGTGCCGGTTACCGCGATGCCATAAGCCGCCGCGAGGTTGCTGGAGGATTGGAAACCGAATACCAGCGCCATGACCGCCAGATAGAGCGTCCAGTTGGTAAACGGAATATAGATTTGCCCAGCCTCCATGTGCGAGGTGTGGACAATCTTCATGCGCGGCAGGTAGCCAAGCTGCACCGCTTGGCGCGCCACCGAGAAGGCGCCGNNGCCCAGCCGGGCGCCAGCAGGTAGAATGGACTCTGGATTGCGGCGGGGTCCTTGAGCAGCAGAGCCCCTTGGCCATAGTAGTTCAGGACCAGCGCCGGAAGTACGAAACCAAACCAGGCGGTGCGAATCGGGAATTTGCCAAAATGCCCCATGTCGGTATATAGCGCCTCGCCGCCGGTCACCGCCAGGACCACCGCACCGAGTGCCAGGAAGCTTTCCCAGGGATGACGGAACAGAAACTCAATGGCATGAACCGGGTTCAGTGCCGCAAGCACAGCCGGCACCTCCCATACATGGATCATCCCCAGCACTGCGAGGATACCAAACCAGGCGCACATGACCGGGCCGAAAAAACGGCCTACTGCGCCCGTGCCATACCGCTGAATCCAGAACAGGCCCGTCAGCACCACCGCCGTGATCGGCAACACGTATTCCTTGAACTGCGGTGCGATCACCTCCAGCCCCTCGACCGCGCTGAGCACCGAAATCGCTGGCGTGATCATGCTGTCCCCATAGAACAGCGCAGCGGCAAAGATGCCCAGCATGGTCACAAACCAAGTCGCCCGCGAGTTCTTGGTCAGTTCCGTCACACGGGCCAGCAATGCCAAACTGCCACCTTCACCACGATTGTCGGCGCGCATGATGATGGCGACGTATTTCAAGGTCACCAGCGCCATGATGGTCCAGAAGATCAGCGACAAAATGCCGAAAATACTGGCCGGTTCGACCGCAATGGGGTGATGCCCGGCAAAGGTTTCCTTGAGCGCGTACAGGGGGCTGGTGCCGATGTCACCGAAAACCACCCCGATGGCGCCGATGATCAGCGCTGACGGGCGACTCTTGCTTTTATTTGCCGACATCGTGCCATCCTCCCGGTTTGTCGTTATTCGCAGCCACTGCCAGAGCAGTCAATGGTGCAGCGCATCATAAGCTGCAAATAAGGCCAAATCAATTGCCCCGATCCAAGCGGTATCCGGCATCCTCGATGATGCCAGCGGGCCAGTTCGCGATCACCCACGCCGTTCCGGTTCAGGAAAAGCGGGCAGGAATTCGGTTCCAGTTCAGGAAAAGCAGGCAGGAATTCGGGATTGATATTTTGTTCATACACCACGATGGTTTAGGATGCGGATCAGCCATCCACCTATCGCCGGAAAGACATGAAACATCGTACTCACGACTCTCCAGGTATCTACCGTACCGGCGGTGACGGCGCTGCGCGCCAGCTTCGCTTCGATCGCGGCACCCTGCTGCTGGAAGGCGTGGCCGAGTTACCGCCTGGATTAGAAAGCTGGTTTCAGTACGATCCACGCATCGAGGCCTACCGCGCCCCGGCTCATCGCTACAGCGAAATCATCGGACCACTGAAAGGTGAGTTGGCGCGGAATAAAGCACCACGTTACCAGCGCCGCGAACTGATCTGCACCTTGGAGATGAATCCCTACCCGCATCAACAGGAAGCGCTGGCCGCTTGGCAGGCAGCGAAAGGGCGGGGGGTGGTGGTGCTACCGACGGGAGCGGGCAAAACCCTAGTAGGGTTGCTGGCGTTGAGCTGGGCACGGCGTGACGGGCTGATCATGGTCCCTACTCTGGATTTGATGCATCAATGGTATGCCTTATTACGGGCAGCATTCCCCGATCAAGAGATTGGCTTGATCGGTGGCGGCTATCACGAGCCGCAACCGCTCACCATCGCGACCTACGATTCTGCTGCCCGCCATGTCGAGCGATTGGGTGACCGCTTTGGCCTATTGGTCTTCGACGAGGCGCATCATTTACCCTCCGAGTTCTACCGCAGCATTGCTGAATTCTCGCTGGCGCCCTACCGGCTGGGGTTGACCGCCACGCCGGAACGTAGCGATGGCCGCGATGCTGATTTGCTGGAGCTGATCGGCCCGATTGTTTACCGGCGGCGCCCGGAACAATTGGCCGGCGACGTGCTCGCCGATTTTCAAATCCGGACGGTGTATGTCGATCTGTCCCCTGCCGAACGCACCGCTTATCAACAGGCATTGGAAGATCGCAACACCTTCTTGCAGGCCAACCGGTTGTCATTAAGCTCGCTGGAAGGCTGGAACCGGTTTGTAATGCTCTCGGCGCGCAGCGCCGAGGGCCGCCGCGCCATGCGCGCCCACCGTGAAGCCCGGCGCATCGCTCACGCCACCCCCGCCAAACTGCGCACCTTAGGCATGATTCTGGCTAATCATCCAGGCGCTAAAGCGGTGATTTTCACCGAGGACAATGCCACAGCCTATGAGGTTGCCCAGCGTTTCCTGATTCCCTGTTTGACCCATCAGACGGCGGTCAAGGAGCGGCAAGATATTCTGGAGCGATTCAAATCCAGCGATTACCTGGCTATCGTCACCAGCAACGTTCTTAACGAAGGCGTCGACGTCCCGGATGCCTCAATCGGCGTGATCCTGTCGGGCAGCGCCTCGGCGCGGGAATTTGTGCAGCGCTTGGGCCGCATTCTGCGGCGCGGCGATGGCAAGCAGGCCGTGTTGTATGAGGTGATTGCCCGGGAAACCCGCGAGGAACAGGTGGCCGGCCGCCGCCGGACACCCCCCCCTACCGGCCATCACGCGGAACGGATCGAAGCCACGCTGGCGCTATTTGACACTCAGGCTCTGAATCCGCCAAAAGCCTGAACCGAGACGGACAACCCATATCCTTGCAAAGGAAATTTTATTTCAACACGTCATAGCCAACGGTAAACATCAACCCAGCACCACCCAGCAAGTTGAGCTGAACATTGAAGTCACCGTATTTGTAACCCAGGCTCGGTACAGCGCCTGGCGCAATCCCATTATTATTAAAAGGAATTTTATCTTCATATGGCTCTTTATAACCCAACAGCAGCCCCCCCGTCAGCTTGAAGTACACCTGGTCGCTAATAAAATCCAGCGGCCAGGATTTGCCAAAGTAAAAATACTCGCACTTCTGATTGAAGCTATTGTTGAAATAGGATGCGCCCGCCAGCCAGCGCGAAGGCGACTGCCATTCCAAACCGACCAGCCAGGAATACTTCGTATGTTCGGGATCGGAATTGAAATGAATGACGCCGGGCGCGGCTTGCAGCATTAAAAGGCCGCCCTCCTCGAAAATGTCAGATCGAGCGCTGTGAGCGGCGAACAACATCAGCATAGTGATCAGAGACGCCAACAGACGCTGATTGAAATTGAACACGGACATGGAGAAGAGCCTTTACTGGGTTCGAGGGAAATCATTGGGGTTGGGGGAGGATGGCCGTCCCGTTAATCTTCTTCGCGCCGCTCCAGAATCGCTTGAATAGTGAAACGCGGGCGTTCGCGCACCTGCTGGTAAATTCGCCCGATGTATTCGCCCAACAGGCCAATGCCAAACAGCAGGATGCCGATCAACAGAAAATTAAGCCCGAACAGGGTGAATAAACCTTCAGCCTCTGGACCAACAATAAGCCGGCGAATGGCCAGGAACACCACAAATCCTGCCGAGGCCAACGACAGGGCGATCCCAGCCAGCGAGAACATTTGCAAGGGAACGACTGAGAAGCCAGTAATCAAATCGAAATTCAGCCGGATCAGTTGGTACAGAGAATACTTGGATTCGCCCGCAGCGCGCTCAGCGTGAGCAACGGCTACCTCAGCCGGATGAGCCGCGAAGGTATAGGCCAACGCGGGGATGTACGTGCTGACCTCACGGGTGGATACGATCGCTTTGACGATAGACCGGCTATAGGCGCGCAACATGCAGCCCTGATCGGTCATACGGATTTTGGTAATCCGCTCACGCAACCGGTTCATTAGCTTGGAGGCAACATGCCGCCACAGGCTGTCCTCTCGTGTCTGCCGAACGCTGCCAACATAGTCATGACCCCGATCCATAGCGGCCAGCAGCTTGCTAATCTCTTCAGGCGGATTTTGCAGATCAGCATCCAAAGTCACCACCCGCTCACCCCGGCAGTATTCGAAACCGGCCATAATCGCCATGTGCTGGCCACAATTGGCGTTGAACAAAATCACCCGGGTCACATCGGGCCGGCGCTGGTACTGGTCTTTCAATAATGCCGCCGAACGGTCACGGCTGCCGTCGTTGATGAACAGCACTTCATAGGATACATCCAGCGCATCCAAAGCCGGATAGAGCCGCTCAAATAAGGCAGGCAAGGTCTCTTGTTCGTTGTAAACCGGGATGACGACGGAGAGTTGGGGAATACTCATCGGAGATCCTCTCCCCTTTCGCCGGGGAGTGAACAATGACCCGCCAGCACCTCGCCAACCGCATTACAAACTCGCTTCACATCGGCGTGGGTCATAGCTGGAAACAATGGCAGCGTCACCGTTTCCCGGGCGATCCGTTCGGTATTCGGCAATTCCCCTTCATGGTGACCATACCGGCGGAACAGGGTGGTCAGATGCGCTGCCTCGTAGGAGATGCCAGTGCCAATGCCGCGTGCTTCCAGGGCCGCGCGAAACTGCTGGCGGCCGATCGTCAACCGGTCCAGCGGCAACAGCGGCGCGAATAAATTCCAGCTATGCCCAGCTTCATCCCCTGGATAGCCCGGGTGCGGCAACAGGCAGGGCGTGCCGGACGGAAATTGCCGGAAATACTCGGCAACCAGCTCACGGCGCTGGGCGTTGAAGACATTAAGCCGGGCGAGCTGGCCAATGCCGATCCGGGCGTTGACATCGGGCAGGTTAAACTTGCCGCCGGGAAAGGTGACATCGCGCGTGCCGTCAGACAACCGGGTGATGCCGTGGAAACGCAATATTTCCACCTCGCGCGCTTCAGTCTCGTCATTGAGCACCAGCGCCCCGCCCTCAATCGCCGTCATGTTTTTATTCGGATGAAAGCTGAATACGGTTAGATCGCCGAAACTGCCGATCCGCCGGCCACGCCAACTGGAACCAATCGCCAGGGCGGCATCCTCGATAACCCGTAACCGGTGTTGCCGGGCGATCGCATACAGACGATCCATATCCACCGGCAACCCAGCAAAGTGGGTGGGCATGATCGCGCGGGTGTGCGGAGTAATAGCGCGCTCCACTGCGTCGAAGTCTAGATTGCGGCTGACCAGATCCACATCGGCAAACACGGGTGTCGCCCCCACCTTGGCGATCATATTCGGTGCGGCGAAGAACGTTTGCGACGGAGTAATGACTTCAGCGCCGGGACCGATACCGCACAGTTGCAACGCAACTTCCAGCGCGGCCGTCGCTGAGCTTAGAACCCGCACCGGACGGCCATCCAGATAATGGGAGAGGGCTGCCTCAAAATTTTTGACCTGCGGCCCGGTCGTGATCCAGCCGGAGCGCAGCACCTCGGCCACACCCGCGATGGTCTCTTCATCCAGCGCCGGACGGGCAAAAGGCAGATAAGGAAGTGATGCCATAGTTAGGATCTCGCAAGCAGAACAATGCCGGCGATGATAAAGCCCATGCCGAGCCAGCGCCCGCCGGTCAGCGCCTCGCCAAACAAATACCCAGCGGCCAAGGCATTGACCACATAGCCAATGGAGAGCATGGGATAGGCGATGCTCACCGGCACCCGCGACAGGGCCAGAATCCACACCAGGACACTGACACCATAGCAGGCAAAACCGCCGAGGAAATGCGGATTGGTGGCAATGGACCCAGCCAGCGGCAAGGCATTGGAAACAGTGGGGGTAATCACCCCAAGCGCATTGGTTCCCGCCTTCAGCAATAACTGTGCAGCGGCGTTGAGCAACACACCGGTCAGAATCAAGGCAAAACTAGCGAGGGTCATTGGCGGCTCACGATCACCCGGCGCGGGTCGCGGGCCAAGAGACGCATCGGCAGCCCCTCAGCGGTGAAGTGTTGATAGTTGTGAGGATTCATGATGGCATAGCCTCGCTCCAGCGCCTGCCAGCGCGATTTCCAATCCCCGACCTGCGCAATGCCCTTCTCCGGTTCTGCCGCCAGCCCCAAGGCAAATTCATCGATATATTGCACCAGGGTGACCGTGCGCTTGAGATAGAATGGCAATGTCTGATCATGCATTTCAATGCTGTAGAAGGGCGCGTTACGGTCAAAGGGTCCATATTCCGCCTCAATCTTTTCGACGATATCATCAGCGGAGTATAACCGGGATAACTCATTGTGGCCGTTCATGGCGAGAATGCCGGCGCCGAGACTGCCAAACGCCAGAACGACGACGCCAGTGGTGCAGGCTGTTTGGCGAAATAATCCGGCAGCGGCGCTGGCGCCGGCAGTGAACGTGGCAATGGAAGCCAGGATCCAGGGTACAAAGTAACGGACGATCTCAAACGGGGAGGTGTCCTTGGAAAACATCTGGGCCAGGCGTTCGCCCTCCAGCAGCACGACGAGCAGCAATACCCCGCCGATGGCCGCCAGCCCCCAGGCCAAACCGCTTAGAATTTCCGGTTTCATCCGCTGCATCTCGACCCCGGCAAACAAGGCCAGTGCTGGAAACACCGGCAGAATGTAGGAGGGCAATTTAGAATGCGAGACGCTGAAGAACATAAAAATAAAGGCCGCCCAGATCAACAACAGGCGTAAGGGTTGCAATGTTCCCCGTTCCCCTTCGCGCCGCCAGCCATCACGCAACCGCACCGCGACAAACAGCGTCCACGGCATCAAGCCGATCACGAGCTCAGGAACGAAATACCACCAAGCCCCTGTGCGCCGGTGGACATCGGTCGTAAACCGCGCAAAATGCTCGTGGATGAAAAAGAACCGGGCGAATTCATCGTTGATCAGCGAGACAGCGATGAACCACGGCGCAGCGATCAGCAGAAACAGTGCCAGCCCCTTGCCCAGATGCAGACGGGTCAGCATCCGCCAGTCGCGCTCGATCAGGATATACAGTGTCAGCACCGCACCCGGCAACACGACGCCGATCAAGCCTTTGCTAAGGACTGCCAGCGCCAGCGCCGCCCAAACCGTCAGCATCCAATTGCGATTCTCTTTTTTTGCCGCGCCGGGGCGTTGAGCCATCAGGAAGCTTAGCAGGGCCACGGTCAGGAAAGCCGTCAACCCGGCATCCAGGGAATTGAAATGCGCATTGAAAAGGAACCAGGTACACCCTCCAAGCGCTGCTGCCGCCGCCAGGCCGGCCGCCTCGCCATAGAGCCGGCGGCCCACCCAGAACATCAGCAATACACCGGCAAAAGCGGTGGCCGCCGGCCACCAGCGCGCCGTCCAGTGATGTTCACCGAACAACTTAAACGCCGCCGCCGTCGCCCAGTATTGCAGGGGGGGTTTCTCAAAATACTTCAGGCCATTCAAGCGGGGCGTCACCCAATCTCCGGACACGGCCATCTCACGGGCGATCTCGGCATAGCGCCCTTCATCGGGGCGGAACAGCTTGCGAGATTCGAGATTGCTGAACCAGACCAGGGTAAAGATCACCAGCAAACTCAACAGGAACCATCGGGAAATATTCGGGGACTGCAAGGAATGCGTATCTATCTCGATCATGCTAATGTCTTTTTCACCGTGATTATGAGTCCGTCGTGTTCGAGAATGAGGCCCTACTTAGTAATGCCACTTCATCCTCATGACGCACTCCGGTATGATAACCATCTTTTCTCCAAACAACCCTAATCATGCCCATCGGTTTCCACTTTAAGTAACTCTGCCCGAATTGCCGATAGCGAGCGTCTTTTTCAATGAACAATAATAACCCCGATCCTCCCGTTGACCTGCTGCCCGCCACGCCATTGCGCAATCATGTCTATGAGGCGCTACGCATCTATTTTCACAATCTTGGCGATCAGCAGCCCAGCCGTCTGTACGATTTGGTGTTACAGGAGGTGGAGCCGCCGTTGTTGGAGATCGTCATGCAGCGCACGGGCGGCAATCAGACCCGGGCAGCCGATCTACTCGGTATCAATCGTGGCACCTTACGAAAAAAACTCCGGCAATACGGTTTCGTTGAACCCGCGCAAACACGGCAACGATGATGATTTTATGGCTCTAGCGATTTTTGATCTTGACAACACCCTGCTGGGAGGTGATAGCGATTATCTTTGGGGCCAGTTTCTCATCGAACAGGGGTTGGTCGACGGTGCGCATTACGAACGCGAAAATCAACGCTTTTATGACGAATATCGAGCGGGCACGCTCGATATCTATGCCTTTCTGGCGTTCATGCTGCAACCGCTAGCCGAACATCCATTGGCTGAGCTGCTGGCTTGGCGCGAGCGGTTCCTGGAAGAGAAAATCCAGCCAATCCTGCTGCCAAAGGCAGATGAATTACTGAACCGGCACCGCGTGGCCGGCGACACCCTGCTGATTATTACTGCCACTAATCGCTTTATCACCGCACCCATCGCTGAACGGCTCGGCGTATCACATTTGCTAGCCAGCGAACCAGAATATGTTGATGGCCGCTATACGGGCCGATCAACAGGAATTCCTTGCTTCCAGCACGGCAAAGTGGAACGGCTTAACGCTTGGCTGATGGAAACCGGCGGTAATCTCGCAAGAAGCTGGTTCTATAGCGATTCCCACAACGATCTGCCGCTGCTCGACCGGGTTACCTATCCAGTAGCGGTGGACCCTGACGCGACCCTCACCAACTATGCTAAAGCGCGTGGCTGGCCAATTATTAGCTTGCGAGGCTAACCTCCATTATTTTTCATTTACTCACTTAATCTTACGCCCATGCAAAACCTGTACAACGTCAATGTCGCCGCCTTGGAAGTTTTACCCACGCCTGAGGAGATCAAGCAACGCCTGCCACTCAGCGAAGCAGCCGCAGACACTGTGTTCCAAGCGCGGGAAACGATCAAACGCATCCTGGACCGCCAGGACCCGCGATTATTCGTGGTTGTTGGCCCCTGTTCCATCCACGATGTTGAAGCGGCCCGCGATTACGCCCGGCGTTTGAAAGCGCTGGCTGACGAGGTCAACGACACGCTATTCATAGTCATGCGCGTATATTTCGAGAAACCGCGCACGACGGTTGGCTGGAAAGGCTTAATCAACGATCCGCGAATGGACGATACCTTCCATATTGATGAAGGCTTACAGATCGCCCGCGGCTTACTGCTGGAATTGGCGGAGATGGGGCTACCGGCGGGTATCGAGGCATTAGATCCTATCATTCCGCAGTATATCTCTGATCTGGTCGCTTGGACTGCCATTGGCGCCCGCACCACCGAATCACAGACCCATCGCGAAATCGCCAGCGGGCTATCCAGCCCGGTCGGTTTCAAGAACGGCACCAATGGCAACCTGGATGTAGCGATTAACGCCTTACAATCCGCTGCGCGTCCCCATAGCTTTCTGGGCATTAACCCGCTCGGCCAATCAGCGGTGATCCGCACCCTGGGCAATCGCTATGGCCATGTTGTCTTACGCGGCGGCGACCGTCCCAACTATGACTCAGTCTCGATCGCCCTCTGCGAAAAGGCGCTGCGTGATAAAAAATTGCCCGTCAACATTGTTGTCGATTGCAGCCACGCCAATGCCTTCAAAGATCCTGCCATGCAGCCGCTGGTGATGCGCGACTGCACCCACCAGATCATAGAAGGCAATCAATCCATCGTTGGGTTGATGATCGAGAGCAACCTGGAATGGGGCAGCCAATCGATTCCAGCGGACCGCAGCCAGCTCAAGTATGGCATATCGGTAACTGACGCCTGTGTGGACTGGACAACCACCGGGAAAATGCTGCGCGAGACTGCGGCCAAATTGAAAGGCCTACTGTCTGGACGCAGTGCAGCCTGATTAGCGAAGACAACAAAAATCCCGTCCCTCTAGCGGAGGGACGGGATTGATTAAACAACGTGCCCGTGAAAGCGCTTAGTGATGTTCAATCGCCCGGCGCACTTCTTCCAGTGAGTTCGGATCGTCCAAGGTGGACAGATCGCCGGGATCGCGCCCTTCGGCCAGTGCCTGAATCGAGCGCCGCAGCAATTTGCCGGAACGGGTTTTCGGCAACGCGCTGACAAAGTGAACGGCATGGGGTTTGGCCACCGCGCCCAGCAGTTCCTGCACCTTGGCGATAATTTCCTTCTCCATCCGTTCAGTGGCGCCTGCCGCGTCAAGTTGCGCCGGATCCTTGAGCCGGCAGAAACCTACCGGCACTTGACCCTTAACCTTGTCGGCCACGCCAATCACCGCGACCTCGGCCACTGCCGCATGGGATTGAATCGCCTCTTCGATTTCACGGGTACCCAGCCGGTGACCTGCAACGTTAATCACGTCGTCAGTGCGGCCCAGGATGAAGAAGTAACCATCCTCATCACGCACCGCCCAGTCAGAGGACGTGTAAAGTAACTCCTTAAAGCTAGAGAAGTAACTCTGCACAAAGCGCTTATCGTCACCCCAGACTGTGCTCAGGCAGCCCGGCGGCAAGGGCGGCTCGACTACCAGCACGCCCTTTTCTCCTCGCGGAACTTCCTCGCCTGTACCTTCGTCGATGACCCGGATGTCGTAGCCATAGACCGGGAATCCTGGCGAGCCGAAACGGTTCGGCTTCAGGTCCACGCCCGGCAGGTAGGACAGCATC
>DDST01000098.1:0-2141 GCA_002343485.1 Proteobacteria bacterium UBA2383 | reverse complement strand
GGCCAGGAACAGGTAGCGCAGGCAGGACACGTCATGCGCCGTCATGTACTTCTGATCCTGACCTTTCAGTACCCGCACCCCCGTCGGCGACGAGAACATGGTTCGTACCTGGTATTCATTGACGATCTTCCACCAGATGCCCGGGTCGGGCCGGGTCGGCAGACCTTCGTAGAAGATGGTCGGCGAGCCGTTGATCAACGGCCCGTAAACGATATAAGAATGCCCTACCACCCAGCCAATGTCGGAGGTAGCGAACATCGTCTCGCCCGGATTGATGTGATAGAGGTGCTTCATGGTCGAAGCTAGCGCCACCGCATAGCCGCCGACATCCCGCTGCACGCCTTTGGGGATGCCCGTGGTGCCAGAGGTGTAGAGGATATAGCTCGGCTCGTTCGACTCCAGCCAGACCACCGGCACTTCGGCATCCATGTGCTGGGCGCGCAGTGTCGCGTAATCTAGATCGCGGCCTTCCACTAGCGTCAGATTCTTGTCCAGCCCGCGGTTGCAGAGTACGACTTTTTCCGGCGGGAACTTGGCCAGATTGCACGACTCATCGACCAGGTGCTTGTAGGGCACGGCCTTGCCGCCGCGCATACCGGCATCGGAAGTGACCATGACCTTGGGCTTGGCATCGTCGATACGCACCGCCAGGTTGTAAGCAGCGAAACCACCGAATACCACCGAGTGAATGGCGCCGATCCGGGCACACGCCAGAATGGAGAAGAGGGCTTCGGCGATCATCGGCATGTAAATGATCACCCGGTCGCCCTTGCCGACACCCAGCGATTGCAGCACAGCGGCGAAGCGGTTTACTTCGCGGTACAGCTCAGCGTACGTATAAACAACGGTCTCATTGGTTTCCGTCGAGATATAGATCAGTGCCTTCTGATCAGCGCGATCGGCCAGATGCCGGTCCACCGCGTTGTAGCAGAGGTTGGTTTCGCCACCAACAAACCATTTACAAAACGGCGGCTTGCTGTAGTCCCGTATTTTCTGCGGTGGCTTGTTCCAATGGATCAACTGGGCCTGTTCGCCCCAGAAACCTTCAGGATCATCAATGGACCAGCGGTGGAATTCTTCGTAAGTCATACTTTAGGTATCCTTCAGCTTCGATGGTTTAGAAACGCGACGTTTATGTTTGTCGGCGGCAATTAGTGTAGTTGCTTGCCCGGAAATTTCCTGTCGTAACCGCTCGACTTTCTATTCCAGCCCTCCCCTTCAAGGGGAGGGGGATCGCTGTTTACTTCAATAAATCCTCAATACTGGCACGTTCTTCACGCAGTTCCTTGTCCGTAGCATCCATCTTGCTGCGGCTGAACTCGTCGACCGGCAGACCTTGCACAATCTCATAATCACCATTCTTGCAGACACAGGGATAGGAGTAGATCACGCCCTCGCTGATGCCATAGGAACCATCGGCAGGCACCGCCATGCTGACCCAGTCACCCTCAGGAGTGCCTAGCGCCCAGTCGCGCATGTGGTCGATAGCCGAAGAAGCAGCGGAGGCCGCGGAAGAAGCGCCACGGGCCTTGATGATCGCCGCACCGCGCTGCTGCACGGTAGGAATGAAGGTATCACGATACCAGCCCTGATCAACCAGCGAGGCGGCTGCCTGACCTTTGACGGTACATTGGCTGATATCAGGGTACTGGGTTGCTGAGTGATTACCCCAGATGGTCATCTTCTTGATGTCGTTAACATGGGTGCCAGTTTTCTCGGCCAGTTGGCTCAGAGCGCGGTTGTGGTCCAACCGGGTCATGGCATGGAACTGACGTGGACTCAGGCTTGGGGCGCTGCTGGCGGCGATCAGGGAGTTAGTGTTGGCTGGGTTGCCGACGACCAGCACCTTCACATCGCGAGCGGCATAGTCGTTCAGTGCTTTGCCTTGCGGTCCGAAGATAGCACCGTTAGCGGTGAGCAGGTCCTTGCGTTCCATTCCGGGGCCGCGTGGCCGGGCGCCGACGAGCATGGCGAAATTGGCGTCAGTGAAAGCAGTCTTCAGGTCATCGGTGGCGACTACGCCGGCCAGCAGCGGGAAAGCGCAATCATTCAACTCCATCACGACACCCTGCAGGGCCTGTAACGCTGGGGTGATTTCCAATAATTGCAGGATCACTGGTTGATCGGGACCCAACATGCTG
>DDST01000135.1 GCA_002343485.1 Proteobacteria bacterium UBA2383 | reverse complement strand
GCGTTAAGCTCAGGAAAAAATTAATATAATTATTATTAATTAATAGGTTATATAAATTCAAGCGAGACTCGGCTTTATGGGTCTGGTTTGCGTTGCCGTGGGTTATTTTGAAGCACAGATCACACTTATCAGCGGATAGGAATTAAAGATCAGTGCTGAAATGTCCCCGTTTATGGGATAAAAATGTCCCCAAGTTTGAGTTCGGTTTTGGGGACATTTTTGCTAAGCTTCACAATGTAACTATAAAGATGTTGACCAGAGCAGTGCCCATGACCGAACTCGTTGATCAGAATCTTAAAAAGCACATTGCTGCAATTCACATTAACAACCGGCTAACGCTGACGCAGCGCAAAGCCTCCAATGTGCTGTTGTACAATGCCTACGAGAACCTGATGACCGCGCGGGTGCATCGTATCCGCGTTAAGGATCTGGCCGAGGCCATTGGTTTTAATACCAACAATCTTGATCCCCTCAAGGAAGCGCTCAAGACCTTAGCCCGGACCGTGCTGGAATGGAACATTCTTGATGAGAACGGTGCTCACGAGGAATGGGGTGCCACAACGCTTCTAGCGCAGGCGGTTATCAAGAACGGCTATTGTATTTATGCCTATAGCCCCGAACTCTGCGAAAAGCTTTACCGTCCTGAAATTTATGCCCTGCTGAACCTCAGCATCCAGCGAAAATTCAGTAGCGGCTATGCCTTGGCGTTATATGAAAACTGCCTGCGCTACCGGCGGATTGGTACGACTGGCTGGATTAGCCTGGATAACCTTAAGCGGTTATTGGGCATCAGCGAAGCCGATGTTTATTATCAGGACTTCCGCAAGTTTAATGATAAGGTGATTAAGCCGGCAGCGCGACAAGTTAATGATAGTTCGGATCTGTTTCTGGATATCGAGTATCAGCGCAATAACCGCAAGGTGGCCGCAGTGCGTTTTCAGGTTAGCGACAATCCACAGATGCTCTTGTTTGCGCAACGGCAGGCGGCGCTTGCCGCCGCTTTGGAGGAGGAAGCGCTGCCGGCAGAGGAATCGGTTAGCCATGATGTGCAGAATCAGGATGGAGAACGTTTGAAACAGGTGCACGAAAAGTTGCGGGCATTTGGCTTGAATGTCCGCCAAACACGCATGGCGCTCAATCAGCACAATTTGACTTATTTAGAAGAAAACATTGCCATAGTCGAACGTGACCTGGCCGCTGGAAAAATTCATAATCTGCCTGCGTACTTACAGGCTGCATTGCACGAAGATTATCGTTCCGCAGGGGCGCAAATACGACCGGTTTCGACCGGTTCAGCTCACTCAACTGACTCAGCCGGTACTACCTCTGTGCCAGTTAAGTCTCGTGAGGCGCTGCCGGGACCCGATGACCCATTGCGAATTCAATTTCAGGCTGAGCGGCTACAGGCTGCTCTTGATCTTCTAAAGTCAGAAGAACGAAAAGCACTGGAACAGGACTATGTGACTCAACTTGAACAGAGCCATGGATTTGAGATACACCTTATCCTTAGTCTGTATCGTAAGAGCGGCATGAACAGTCCTATTGTAGAAAGTCACTTTAGAGCTTTCGCCCGCGCTCGATTAATCAAAGAGTTGGATGAGTATGAGTTGTCTAGCTGTGTTTGTCAGCCGTCTGCCGATGGAGAAATACACTAGCAGCAGTTTTATGGGCCTAGTTATGAAAGAGCAAAAATGATGAATCGAATGCTCTTCGGTGAACTAACCAGTTATCTCGGCAAGAGTTGGGACCGGTTCTGCCAGTTTCTAAAGCTCAAGGTGCTACCAATGGGTGTGAGCGGGCTGGTCACTGCTTTTTCTGCAGGAATTGTGGTGGTGTCCACATCGTGCGATAGCGTGGCTATGCCCTCTCGAACCGTGATTCTGAACCGTTCTGGATTAGTGTTGCTGGGTTTTGCGGTGGCTAGCCTCGTCGCCTTGTTAGTCATGCGGGATCGTCAGCATCAGAAAACTCAAGAAAGGCAGCAAGAGCGTCTTGCCACGCTGAATGAACGTCAGCAGCAACTCGAAATGGAACTTGAACGCCAGCGGGATGCTGCAAATGCTTTGCGAGAAAGCGAGCAGCGCTTTCGAATGCTGGCGCAACAGCTTCCTGTGGGTGTCTTTATCAATGACATCCATGGCGAGTGCCGGTATGTCAATGACCATTGGTGCTGGTTGGCGGGCCTAACTGCCGGCCAGGCAATTGGTTTGGGCTGGACCCAGGCATTGCATCCCGATGATCGCGAGCAGGTGTTGCGCATGTGGCAAGATGCAGGCGAACATGGTAGCGAAATTATTACTCAATACCGGTTTCGAACACCTTCGGGTCGAGAAACATGGTTGAATACCCGTGCTGTGCCCGTGCGGAATCGTATGGGTCGAATCACAAGTTATCTAGGCGCTAGCACAGATATTGCGGATCTCAAGAAAATTGAGGAAACGCTGCGTGCTAGCGAGGCCCGCTTTCGCCATTACTTCGAATTGCCGCTGATTGGCATCGCCTTGACAGGTCCTGACAAGCGCTGGTGGGAAGTCAATCGCCGGCTTTGTGAAATGCTGGGTTACCGGCAGTCACGATTGTTGGGCATGACGTGGGCAGAAATGACGCATCCTGATGATCAATCCACTGAGGAAGCCCAGTTTGAACGAGTTATGAGCCGCCGCGCTGAGGGTTATTCGCTCGATAAGCGCTTTATTCGTCAGGATGGTGCGCTGCTGTACGCGAGTGTGTCGACTCGTTGTGTGCATCAAGCGAATGGTTCAATAGACCATTTTGTAATGATTATCCAGGATATCACGGAGCGCCGGCAAGCCGCAGAGCATATTGAGCACTTGGCGTATTATGACACGCTGACCGGGTTGCCTAATCGGGCTTTATTGAACGATCGGTTGCAACAAGCGTTGTTGCGCGCGGGTCGCGAGCACACCCTGGTTGGGATGCTGCTGGTCGATCTGGATCGTTTTAAATTAATTAACGATGCGTTGGGACATAAAATCGGCGACTGCTTGTTGAGTGAGGCTGCGACCCGGCTGCAACAATGCGTTCGTCAATGCGACACTATTTCCCGGCAGGGCGGTGATGAATTCGTCGTTTTGCTGCCTGATCTGATTGGCATCGATGATGCTACACTGATTGCCGAGCGCATAAGAAATACCATAGCCCAATCCTTTCACCTAGATGGGCACGAGTTGAATGTCACCTGCAGTATTGGTATCAGTTTGTCTCCACGTGATGGTGTTACCGGCGAGACGTTGCTGAAAAAAGCCGATATTGCTTTGTATCGCGCTAAGGATATAGGCAGAAACAACTATCAGCTCTATCGGTCTGGAGCCACAATGCTGTCACGTGAGCGGCTGCATTTGGAAACCGATTTGCGACATGCTATGGATCGGCAGCAATTGGAGCTTTACTACCAGCCAAAATGGGATTTTCGCGCTAGCGCTATTACCGGCGTTGAAGCCTTGGTTCGCTGGAACCACCCTGATTTGGGTCTGGTCTCACCCACCCGGTTCATTCCGATTGCTGAAGATAGCGGGTTGGTGCTGCCAATAGGTGAGTGGATATTGCGCGCTGCCGTGAATGAAATTGGTCAGTTGCATCAAGAGGGTTTTCGATTGCGTGTTGCAGTCAATCTATCGGCCCGGCAGTTCCGGCAAACGGATTTGAAAGATCAGGTTCGCGAGGTGTTAGCGGCCAGCAGCTTTGATCCAGCTTGTCTGGAATTGGAACTGACCGAAGGCATCTTGATGCATAACAATGAGGAAAACATGACCGCGTTGCGGGCCTTCAAATCCATGGGGGTGCGGATCGCTATTGATGATTTTGGCACAGGTTACTCGTCACTGAGTTATTTGCAGCGGTTTCCGGTCAATGTGCTCAAGATTGATCGCGCCTTTGTCATGGATCTCCCGGAAGATACGAGTAGCGCGGCGATTGTTGACGCCATCGTCACCCTGGCGCATGGCTTGGATCTGGAGGTCGTGGCCGAGGGTGTAGAAACGTCCGAGCAACTCTCCTTTCTGAAAGCGCATGGTTGTGATGAGGGCCAGGGTTATTTTATCGGCCGGCCCATGCCGCTGGCCGCATTTCGAGAGTTTCTGAGACAACGGGATCGAGTTAAAACGGCAGCAATAACGGCGTCATCAGCAGCGTGAGCGCCATGATGATCAGCAGCAATGGCAGCCCGGCTTGCACAAAGTCATTGAACCGGTAGCCGCCAGGCGCCAGTACGAGGGTATTGACCGGTGAAGAGACGGGGGTGACGAATGCCGCCGAGGCCGCTATGGCGACAGTCATGGCAAAGGGGTAGGGTGAAACGCCTACTTTCTGGGCAGCAGCGATGGCGATGGGCGCAACCAGCACAGCGGTAGCGGTGTTGGAAATGAACATGCCGACCAGCGCCGCCAGCAGGAAAACACCGGCCAGCAGGACCAGAGGGCCGAACCCGCCTAATCCGGCCACCAACCCATCGGAAATCAGCGTGACGCCGCCGGTTTGCTCCAATGCCTTGGCCAAGGGCAACATGCCAGCGATTACCACCAGGCTCGGCCAGTTAATGGAACGATAGGCGTCTTCCATGCGTAAGCAACGGAACAGGCCCATGGCCAGGGCTGCTAGCAGCACTGCGGCCACATTGGATACGATGCCAAAGGCCATGAGCGCAACCATTGCCAGCAGGATCGCCAAGGCAAACGGTGCTTGCCGATAGGCTGGGGCGATATCGCTTAGTTCCGCTGGCAGGTTGAGTACCAGGAAATGCTTTTGCTCGCCTTGCAATAGACTGATTTGCTTCCAGGCGCCGGCAATCAGCAAGGTGTCGCCGAATGCCAGTTTTTCCTCAATTAGGTTGCCCGGCAGTGGCTGGCGATTTCGGCGGATACCCAGGACGCTGAGGCCATGATGAGTGCGGAATGCTGCTTGGCGCAGGGTTTGGCCAATCAATTCTGAATCGGGCGGCAGCATGACCTCAACCATGCCCAGCTCTTGGACCAGGCTGCGCTGCTGGCTTTCCTGGATCAATAGCCGAGACAAACGTTCGGTGGCACATAAGTGAGCAACCGCTGCATCCTGACCCACTACATAGAGTGCATCGGCATGGTGAAATTCGGTGTTAGCCAGCGCTGGAGAAACGACTTCTGTGGAGCGCTCTGATTGACCAATGCCGACAACGGTGAGGCCGTAACGGGTGCGTAGTTGTGCGTGAGAAACAGTTTGGCCAATCAATGGCGAGCCTGGATCAAACCTTAGCCGATGCAATTGCCCCATTAAATTGTAGCTTTCAGCCAGCTCCAGCAGTGTCTGGCGGCGGCCGGCGGTTCCTGTTTTTAGTGGACTGGCTGGCAGCAGGCGGGAGCCAATGGCCCACATATAAACTATCCCTAGTGCCAAGGCCAGCAGACCGATCGGTGTGATATCAAAAAAGCCAAATGGTTGCAGGCCCGCGCTACGCAAGGCGTCATTAATCACCAGATTGGGCGGTGTAGCGATTAAGGTCAGCATGCCACTGAACAAGGCGGCGAAGGCCATCGGCATCATCAGCCGGCCAGGGCTGATGCCGAGCCGGGCAGTGATGCCCAGCACCACTGGGATGAAAATTGCGACGACGCCGGTGGAACTCATAAATGCTCCCAGTCCGGCAACCGCCAGCATGAGCAGGATCAGCAATCGGCTTTCGCTGGTGCCAGCCATTCGGGTTAGCCAGAGTCCGGCCTGATAAGCGACGCCGGTGCGTACCAAGCCCTCGCCGACCACGAACAAACCTGCGATTAGCAGGACTAATTGGTCGCCAAAGCCAGCCACGGCCTGAGAAACTGGCAGGATGCCGCCAAGAATTAGCGCCAGAATCACCAGTAGGGCCACCACATCTGGCCGCAGACGGTCGCTGGCGAACAGGACGACAGTTACGCCTAACAGGCTGAATACGAAGAGGGCATCAGGAGTCATCGGTCAGCGGGTTCCTTAAAATTAGAAACAGGCAAGTTTTGGTGTGGCGGGAGATATAAAAATTGACATTAACCAATTGAATAGACGTTTTATTTTAAGGCAAATAGTACTGCGCAATATTGATCAATTTATTGGAGTGCTTATTTAGCATAAATAAGCATCTAACCT
>DDST01000053.1 GCA_002343485.1 Proteobacteria bacterium UBA2383 | reverse complement strand
ATGTGAGCCGGTGTCGTGCCGCAGCAACCACCGGCAATGTTGAGGAAGCCGCTCTCGGCAAACTCGCGAATGGTGGCAGCCATCATCTCTGGGGTTTCGTCATACTCACCGAAAGCATTCGGCAAACCGGCGTTCGGGTGGACGGAGACGTAGGTATCGGCGATACGCGCCAGTTCAGCGACATAGGGCCGAAGCTGGGTTGCCCCCAACGCGCAGTTCAGGCCGAAAGATAAGGGTTGGATATGCGAGAGCGAGTTCCAGAACGCCTCAGCCGTTTGGCCGGACAGGGTGCGCCCGGAAGCATCCGTTATGGTGCCGGAAATCATGACCGGAAGCCGGATGCCGGCATTGCCAAAAAGCTGTTGGATGGCGAACAGCGCCGCCTTGGCATTCAAGGTGTCGAAGATCGTCTCGACCAGCAGCAGATCGACACCGCCCTCGATCAGCGCCTGGGCGGCTTCCGTGTAAGCAGTCACTAGTTCGTCGAAACTGATGTTGCGGAAACCTGGATTGTTCACATCCGGCGACAAACTGGCGGTGCGATTGGTGGGACCGAGTATCCCGGCAACGAAGCGTGGACGGGCAGGATCGCGAGCGGTAAATTCATCGGCGGCCTCACGAGCCAGACGCGCCGCTTCCCGGTTCAATTCCCCTACCAGGGATTCCATGCCGTAATCATGCATGGACACCGATGTCGCGTTAAAGGTGTTGGTTTCGAGAATGTCCGCGCCGGCATCGAGATAGGCGGCGTGAATCTGGCGGATGATCGCTGGTTGAGTCAGTACTAAAAGATCGTTATTGCCCTTGAGATCGCTCGGCCAGTCACGAAATCGTTCACCGCGGTAATCGGTCTCTTGCAAGCGGTAGCTTTGAATCATGGTGCCCATCGCGCCGTCAAGAATCAGAATACGGCGGGCAAGCAAGTCGGACAATTCAGCGGTGCGGTCAACGGTCATCGGCAAAGTACTCAACAATTTCGGCAGAATAGTGGGCAATTCAAGTCAACTGAAAAGCATCCCGAATCCATTCCATTTGTGGTTCGCCGCCAGGTTGAAGAACCGCCACCACGTCGAAGCGACAGGGCGAATCAAGACGCTGGCGTTGCAGGTAGAACGCAGCGGCACGCAACAGTTTTTGCTGCTTGGTCCGGGTCACTGACTCGGCAGGGGTACCATAGCGGACATGGCGACGGCTGCGTACCTCTACGAAAACCAGGTGCTCGCCATCACGCATAATCAGGTCCAGTTCGCCAACGCGGCAGCGGAAATTCCGAGCAATCAGAGTCATGCCCTGAGTTTCCAGGTAGCGAAGAGCCAAATCCTCGGCAACCGTACCCTGTGCAACACGGCTGATCACGGACAGTCACCGCGATTTGAAAAATACAGCCATCCCTTATCTGGCAAATGGATCCCGCAACACAATGGTATCGGCCCGATCCGGGCCCGTAGAGATGATGTCGATGCGTGTATCGGTCAGTTCTTCAACATACCGCAAATAAGCCTGAGCGTTAACTGGCAAAGCCTCATATTCCCGCACCCCGACTGTCGAATCCTGCCAACCCGGCATCTCCTCATAAACCGGCTCGCAAGCCGCTAACGCCTCAGCCCCCAATGGCGCATGATCTAACCGCTCCGAGCCACATCGATAACCAACGCACAACCGGATACTGTCCAGGCCATCCAATACATCCAGCTTGGTTACGCAGAGTCCCGATACGCTGTTGTTCAGGATCGAACGGCGCAAAGCAACGGCATCAAACCAGCCACAACGCCGTCGCCGGCCAGTGGTCGAGCCGAACTCATGTCCTCGTTCGGCCAAATACTCACCGGTTTCGTCAAACAATTCGGTCGGGAACGGTCCGCCGCCAACCCGGGTGGTGTAGGCCTTAGTGATGCCCAGCACATAATCCAGATAGCACGGCCCGAGACCAGTACCCGTGGATGCGCCGCCCGTCGTTGTATTGGAAGAAGTGACATAGGGATAAGTACCATGATCGATATCCAGCATTGCTCCTTGGGCGCCTTCAAACAATACATTGTCACCCTGTCGACGATGCGCATCTAATAGTTCCGTCACATCCGCAACCAGTGGACACAGCCGTTCAGCCATGACCAATGTTTCATCCAGGACTTTCTGGAAATCGACTGGATCAGTCTGAAAATAGCGTTGCAGAACGAAGTTATGGAAATCCAGTACTTCGCCGAGCTTGGCGGCAAAGCGCTCCCGGTGAAACAGATCACCGAGTCGCACTGCCCGCCGTGATACCTTGTCCTCATAAGCCGGGCCGATGCCACGTCCCGTCGTGCCAATCGCCCGTTCGCCACGCGCCTTTTCACGAGCCTGATCCAGAGCGATGTGGTAGGGCAAAATCAGTGGACAGGCTTCACTGATCCGCAGCCGTTCTACTGCCATTACACCCTGCTGTGCCAGCCGGTCAATCTCGGCCAGTAAAGCGGCCGGTGACAATACCACACCATTGCCAATCAGGCAGGCGACGCCCTCACGCAGGATGCCGGAAGGAATGAGGTGCAAGACAGTTTTGTGACCATTGATAACCAACGTATGCCCTGCATTATGCCCTCCCTGGAACCGCACGACCGCCGCTGCATTTTCGGTCAACAGGTCCACTACCTTACCCTTGCCCTCATCGCCCCACTGGGTACCGATGACCACTACGTTATTGCCCATGTCAGGTTCCTGTATTACTGCTTAGACTGAATTCGCTAGCGGCACGACCTGCCATTCTCCCTGCCGTTGCGCCAGCATCCGGTCGCACCGCAAAGTGCGTGGCTCCACTTCTGCCCCCGGCAACGCCCGAATAACCCTTACGCCTTGGCGGCGCAATATGGCTACCTGTTCCTCCAATGCTGCGTCGCCTGCTGGCGGTGCGTAAATACCAGATTCCGCCACTTTCGGCGTCGAACCCAGCAATAGCAAGGTCGCCAAATCAGTGCTGAAACCCGTTGCTGGCCGCGCCCGGCCGAAGACTTGACCAATCTCGTCATAACGCCCGCCTTGCGCCACCGCTTGCCCTTGGCCAGGGACATAGGCTGAAAACAGCACACCCGTGTGATAGTGATAACCACGCAATTCCGCCAGATCTATGTGAACCGGCAAACCCGGCCATCGCTGGCGCAATGCTTCCACTAGCTGCCGCAAGGTTGCCAACGCGCTGCATATCTCCGCGCCGCCCGCCGCCAATTGCATATTGGCATCATCCAGCACTTCCGGCCCGCCATTCAGCTCGGCTAATGTTAGAAACAAGTTCGTATATGATACGGGCAGTGCCCATTCCGCCAAATGCGCGTGGATTTCCGGCAATGCTTTGCGTTGCAATGCATCAAACAGGATTCCTTCACGTTCCCGGTCCAAACCGGCTTGACGAATCAGTTCATGAAAAATCGTGACATGACCCAAATCCAAGTGCACTTCGCTAACACCAGCCACCTGCAATGTTTCCAGCATCAGCGTCAGTACTTCCAGATCGCTCTCATGGCCACGATGGCCATACAGTTCCACACCGGCCTGATATGGACTACGGGAACCACCGAAGCCATCAGCACGGGTTCGCAATACAGTGCCCATGTAGCATAACCGGGCCGGCCCAGTGCGCTTCAGCAGATGCGCATCGATCCGCGCCACTTGAGGGGTCATGTCAGCACGCACCCCCATCATCCGTCCACTCAATTGATCAGTCAGCTTAAAGGTTTGCAGCTCAAGGTCATCACCGGCGCCTGTCAATAACGAATCCAGAAATTCGATCAGCGGTGGAATGACCAGCTCATAACCCCAGCTTTGGTACAGATCGAGCAACTTACGCCGCAACCACTCCAGACGATGGGCAGCGGGTGGCAGGATTTCTTCGATGCCTTCGGGTAATAACCAGCGGTCTTCAGGGATCATGGGAGACGGGATATGAAAAGTTTTATGGGCCGGGTTGCCTGACCCAATCTCAGCGGAAAAGGTACAGTACCACCAGCCCCAGCCCCATGCACCCTAAACCGGCAAGCCGCAAAGCGCGATCCTCCGTTTGGGAAATCCGAAGCAAGGTTTGACGAAAAGCGTTCGGACTGAGAAAGGGCAGGATACCTTCCAGCACCAACATCAAACCGAATGCCGCCAGTAACTCATCCCACATGGCGGCGTCCAATCGCTAATGCATCGCCGTTTGGCTGACGAATTGCTATCGTCATTCTGGTTGCGATGGTGAGGACTGGTTGAAGTAACGGAAGAACTGGGAATCCGGCTGGAGTACCAGCACATCATCCTTGTTGTGGAAACTCTGCCGGTAGGCCGACAGACTCCGATGAAACCGGTAGAAATCCTGATCTTTTCCGTAAGCCTGCGCGTAAATATCGATCGCTTGGGCATCGCCTTCACCCCGTTGCCGCTCGGCATCGCGGTAAGCTTCGGCCAGGATGACCGTGCTTTGACGGTCCGCATCAGCACGGATGCGTTCTGCCGCCTCAGCGCCGCGGGAGCGGAAGTCCTTGGCCACCCGCAACCGTTCTGCCTTCATTCGGCTGAACACCGAACTACTAACATCCGCTGGCAGATCAATGCGCTTAATCCGTACATCCACTGCTGCAACGCCCAATTGGGTCGCCTGTTCGCGGAGCAATCGACTCAGGGTTTCCATGATCTGCTCACGATCCCCCGATACCACTTCCTGAATGGTACGTTTGCTGAATTCGCTGCGTAGACTGTCCTTGACAATCTGATCCAACCGGACATTCGCCTGGTTTGGATCGCCAGCAACCGTAGTATAGAACAATCGCACGTCCTCGATGCGCCACATGGCGAAGGAATCGACGATGACATTCTTTTTTTCCGCCGTCAAAAACCGTTCCGGTTCGGTATCCAGCGTCTGTAGCCGGCGGTCGAACTTGCGAACGTTATTAATCAACGGCCATTTCCAGTGCAAACCTGGCGGGTAGTTAGCCTCAACGATTTCGCCCAACTGGAAGCGGAGAGCCGTCTGAGTCTCATTGACCGTGAATAACGAGGTTGCCAGCAGCAGGACTATGGCAGCGAGCACGCCCAACAGGATATTGCGGGACATCGGCAATTGTGGCAAGGCCATTAGCGCACCTCCCGGCTACGATTCAAATCACGCAAGCGGGTAGCCGCTGCACTGCCATCAACCGATGTCGACGAAGACGCTGGCAATGTTTCCAGTAGCGAGCCACCCGTGGTGCGCACATCACCCGCGCTGGGCGCTTCACTGGATTTCAATAGGCGATCCAGTGGCAAATACAATAGGTTATTGGTTCCCTTGACGTCCACCAGCACCTTACTCACTCGCGACAGCACCGATTCCAGTGTTTCCAGATAGAGCCGCTCGCGGGTTATTTCCGGCGCTTGTTGATAAGCTGTCAACAGCTGTTCAAAGCGGCTGGCTTCACCCTGGGCTTGGGCGACGACCTGTTCCTTGTAAGCGGAGGACTCCTGTAAGCGTCGTGCTGCCTGGCCGCGCGCTCTGGGAATCACCTCATTGGAATAGGCTTCGGCCTCGTTCTTCTGCCGTTGCTCATCTTCACGCGCCTTAATCGCGTCAGCGAAAGCATCCTGCACCTCTTCCGGCGGCTGGGCATCCTGTAGAACCACCGTGATAATCTGCAGGCCGGCGCCATACTGATCCAGAATACTCTGACTCAAGGTCCTGATATCGGCCACGATGTCGCTGCGACCCTCAGTCAACACAAAATCCATGGTGCTTTTGCCGATGGTTTCGCGGGTGGCGCTTTCCACGACTTGCACCAGCACTGCTTCCGCCTCAAGTATGTTAAACAGGTAGGCGCGAGGATCTTTAATCTGGTATTGCACCGCCAGGCGCACATCAACGATATTTTCATCCTGGGTGAGCATTAACGCTTCCTTAGGCACCGAGCGGATAGCTGGTTGCCGGCCGCCACCCGCCCCAGAGCGATAACCGATTTCCTGAAAACGCCGTTGTTCCACGTTGACAATTTCCACCTGATCAATGGGAAACAGCCGCAGATGGGGTCCCGGCAGGGTCGTCTCCAAATAGCGGCCGAAGCGCAGCACGACCCCGCGTTCACCTTCATTGACAATGTAGATGCTAGCGATCAACCAGCCAATCAAGGCGATGATTCCGACTATCAGGCCGATACCGGCCAACCCGGAACCTGAGGGACCTGCATCACCGCTGCCACCACTGCTGCTACCACCGCCACGCCGGCCACCGCCTAGCAGATTATTAAAACGGTCCGACAGCTTGCGAACCACTTCATCCAAATCGGGTGGTCCCTGATCGCGACCACCACTCCAGGGATCGCGGTTACCTCCTCCCGGTTCATTCCAGGCCATGTCATACCTCAAAGTTCATGTCAATACGGTTCAAACCACCGGAATTTCAAAACCTGAACGCACCCATTCCGCACATAAGCCTTCCTGGCGACAAAGCCGGTCCACATTGCCGCGTGAGGTGCGCACTTCAATCAACCATTCACCCGCGGGTCCGGATTGTTCAGCGACCACAGCACCCAAGTTGAACAGACGAGCCCGCAATCGCGCCGCCACTGGCGGCAGACAGAGCCAGCCATGCACTGTTCCCCCCCGTAGCCGCTCAGCGATCGCGGTGGATAGCAGGTCAAGCCCGGTGCCAGCCGCTGCTGACAGCCAGACGGCACGTGCCTGGCCTTCACTGTCCCTTTCCAGACGTGGCGGTTCACCGCTCAAATCAATCTTGTTGAACACCTGTAATTGCGGTACGTCCACCGCACCAATTTCAGCTAACACGGCTTCGACCTGCGCGATAATGCCATTTCGATCAGGATGACTCGCATCGATTACATGCAGCAACAGGCTGGCTTCAACCGTCTCGCGCAAGGTTGAACGAAACGCTGCCACCAGTTCATGTGGCAGCCGGCTGATGAATCCAACTGTATCGGCGAGCACCACGGGTTCCACCCCGGGTAACTCCAAGCGGCGCAGGGTCGGATCAAGCGTTGCAAATAATTGGTCGGCTGCATAGACATCGGCTTGAGTCAGCGCGTTGAACAGAGTGGACTTACCCGCGTTGGTATAGCCGACCAGGGAAACCGTCGGCAAGTCCGCCTTGCGCCGGGCGCGGCGGCCTTGTTCACGTTGCCGCTCGACTCGCATTAACCGCAAACGAATTTGCCGGATACGCTCGGCCAGCAACCGCCGGTCGGTTTCCAACTGAGTTTCACCTGGGCCGCGCAACCCAATTCCGCCCCGTTGCCGCTCTAAGTGAGTCCAGCCTCGCACCAGCCGGGTGGATAGGTGACGCAGCTGCGCCAGCTCTACTTGCAGCTTACCTTCGAAACTGCGTGCCCGCTGGGCAAAAATATCCAGGATCAACCTCGTGCGATCTACAACCCGGCATTGCAAAAACGCTTCCAGGTTGCGCTCTTGGCTTGGCGACAGGTTATGATCGAAGATCACCAGTTTTGCATCACCTTGCTTGGCCGCCTCCCGGATTTCTTCGGCCTTACCGCTACCGGCAAATAGCCGCGGGTCAGGCGCCGGCCGGCGTCCGGTAATTAACGCCATGTATTCGGCGCCTGCCGAGACTGCCAGTTCCTGGAACTCCGCGAGATCCTGGGCATCCTCTTCCGATCGATCCAGCGTCAGATGGACTAGAATGGCGCGCTCGCCGCCCTGCGGACGCTCAAACAAACCGCCCCCTACATTTCGCCATTAAGCTGTCAGGATTAATCGCTGCCGCCATTTTCATCTGTAGCCAGATTCAACCGTACATTGCGAACAGGCACGATCGTGGAAATCGCGTGTTTATAGATCATTTGGCTGACGCTATTCTTCAGAAGCACCACGAACTGATCGAAGGATTCGATCTGTCCCTGCAACTTGATGCCGTTTACCAAGTACACTGAAACTGGAATCCGCTCTTTACGCAAGGCGTTCAGAAAAGGTTCCTGAAGAGAATGACCTTTTGCCATCGCGACGCTCCCTTGTTGTTATGGGTCGAAAACACAGAAATCAAGCTCAAAGCTGATAAAGATTCAAAAATCTCAAAAGCCAAAAAACCACTTGAGCATGTAGCAGAATTCATGCCCAACCCCCCAAAGCCATCCACTAAATGATCAGCCTATCACGTTCCCGCACGGTGTTTCTTTGAGAATTTCAAAAATCCTGGAAACGCCACTACCTTTCTTATTAAGCGACAGCAGCCCATCCAGAACATTTTTATATTAACACAAACAGTCTGATATTTTGGGTACCCTCCCGTTTCACTCACCACCTGCCCATAGCGCTCTCTAGCCAGGATTCCAGCACATTCCAATCAACTTATAATAAATAAAATCAAATAGTTAATACCGATTTCTACCCAGTAAGTCCGGCGATTTTGAAAATTCATAGCTGGTAAGCCCTGTTTCATTCAGCTTAGCGACAAGCTGATCCAAGAGATGAAGCCCGGCGCTGTCCAACCAAAATGCATCCGTTTCAGAGCGCAGCCAAGTTAATTGCCGCTTAGCAAACTGGCGGGTTACCGTGATTCCTCGTTCAACCATCGCCGGATAATCCAGGATACCATCCAAGTGCTCCCAGACCTGCCGGTAACCGACTGACCGCATAGCTGGCTTGCGCAAATCGAGATCCCCTCGTGCCCGCAATTGCGCTACTTCAGTGACGAAACCCTGCTTCAACATGGCCTGAAATCGCTGACCAATCCGTTCATATAGTACAAACCGGTCTGCTGGAGCCACAATCAGCTTGACGATTCGAAACGGCAATATTTCGTTATGCGAACCGTCACAAAGTTCCGTCAGCGATTGACCGGTCAATATGTACACTTCCAGCGCCCGCTGAATCCGCTGCACATCATGGGGATGGATACGCGCTGCTGCGATAGGGTCGATCTGTGCCAACCGCGTGTGCAAAACACCACTACCCTGCTCCGCCAACTCCGCTGCCAGCCCAGCACGCACTACTGGATCAGCAGAGGGTAACTCTGCTAAGCCCTGTTCCAAGGCCCTGAAATAGAGCATCGTACCACCCACCAGCAAAGGAATATGCCCAGCAGCATGAATGGTAGCGATCTCACGGCGGGCATCATTGCGGAATCGGCCAGCGGAATAAGCCTCAGCCGGATCGAGAAGATCGATCAACCGGTGTGGCGCGATGCGTTGCGTCTCGGCGTTAGGCTTGGCGGTACCGATATCCATCCCCCGATAGACCAGCGCTGAATCAACACTGATAATCTCAAACGGCCACCGTTGCACCAACTCCACCGCCAGCGCTGTTTTGCCAGAGGCAGTAGGCCCCATGAGAAACAACACGGGCGGGCGGGAATCAGTGATGGTCATTGAGTGAGCAGTGAACAGTGACAGGTCAGCGCCCGCGCCGGAACAACCGATCCAGCTCATCCACCGTCAATTGAATCCAGGTGGGCCGCCCGTGGTTGCACTGACCACTATGATCTGTGCGCTCCATGTCACGCAACAGAGCGTTCATTTCCAGCAGATTCAGCGGCCGGTTAGCACGTATCGCCCCGTGGCAAGCCAAACTGGCCAGCAGGGCTAAAACGGCTGTCTCAACTCGATCACTGGTTTCATGCGTTGCCAGATCGGCCAGCATGTCGCGCACCAGTAAGGCGATGTCCAAACCGGCCAGCAGCGCTGGAATTTGCCGCACGGCGATTATTTCCGGTCCTAATATCGCCAGCTCCAATCCTGCCTTAGCAAATAAGGCATCATGCTCTTCGACCAATTGCCGTTCCTTCGGCGTCACGGTTAAGGTCACTGGCGCCAATAATGTTTGGGTCTTCAGTTCCGCCCCAATAAGGGTAGTCTTCAATTGCTCGTACAGGATACGTTCATGAGCGGCGTGCATGTCAACCACCACCAGTCCAGCATCGTTTTCCGCCAAGACATAAACACCATGCAGCTGCCCCAGCGCATAACCGAGAGGCGGTGATTCGGCAACGCTAGCAGGAATAACATTATCAGGCGCCGCCGGCAGCGGAACGGTATGCAACCGCCCATAGCTCGCCAGACGCTCTCCAACATGCAGCGGCAACCCCGGTTGACGCGCGCCAAACTGAGTTGTTACACCGTATCCGCAATCACCACCACCAATCACGCCCAACCGTTCACTCGCCTGGACCATGGGAGGTGGCGCTGCGCCAGGCCGTACTTTGGATAATACCGCTCGCAATGCCCGCCGGACAAACTCATGAATGGCTGATGATTCCCGGAACCGGACCTCATATTTAGCAGGATGGGCATTGACATCCACCGCTGCTGGATCGATCTCCAAATAGAGCACCATCGCCGGCTGGCGATCCTGGTAGAGGACATCCTGATAAGCTTGCCGCGCAGCGTGGGCAATCACCCGGTCGCGCACTGGCCGGCCATTGACCAGAAAATATTGCATATCGGATTGCGCACGCGAGACCGTTGGCAACCCGAGCCAGCCCCAGAGCCGCAGCCCGCCTTCACTCTGATCGAAAAACACACTGGCTGCGATAAACTCCCGGCTGCACAATTCTGCAATGCGTTGCGCCCAGCCGTCCGGGTGACTCGCTGGTTCCAGATTTAATACGGGCCGCTGGTTGTGCCACAAGCTGAATCCAACTTCGAACCGGCCCAGGGCAAGTCGACGGATACTTTCTTCGATATGGCCAAATTCAGTGCGTTCAGTACGTAGAAACTTGCGGCGGGCGGGGACGTTGAAGAACAGGTCGCGGATTTCGACGGTACTGCCCACCGGATGCGGCGCCGGCGCTGGTTTATCAACAGCCTTGCTGCCATCCCCACTAACCCGCCAGCCCGTCTCCTCATTCGCCGTGCGCGAGGTCAACGTCAACCGCGACACGGAGGCGATACTGGGCAGAGCTTCACCACGAAAACCCAGACTGGTGACCTGTTGAAGATCATCGAAACTGGCGATTTTACTGGTGGCATGGCGGGCCAGTGCCAGTGCCAGCTCGTCTGGCGGAATGCCGGAACCATTATCGCGGACCCGGATCAGCCGGACGCCACCGTGCTCCACCTCGACGGCGATACGGGTCGCGCCGGCATCCAGGCTATTCTCTAGAAGCTCCTTGACCACCGACGCAGGGCGTTCAACGACTTCGCCAGCAGCGATCTGGCTAATGAGTTGCGGCGGCAGGAGTCGAATGCGCACGTTCAAATTGTGACCCGGCCATTAGCGAATGACCCGCTGCAATACCTCCACCACTTGTTTGGCACCCGCCGAATTATCCGGCTGGTCGTTGCTATCCCGCACGACCACCACCGTCTGTCCACCTTGGCCGGCGAGCCGGACCCGATAGCGCGTACCAACCGGGGGAGCTTCCGTCTTTTTGCTGCGCCAAAATGCCAGCTTGGAAAGCCAGCCTTCATCCCCAGATTTTTGGTTCTCCAGTTCGGGATCACGGTATTCGACCACGTACAAACCTTGACCCCGATTTTGTTCTTCCACTCCGTAATTACTGCCATCCAGCGCCAGCCCAACCAGTCGCCAAGCGCTTGAATAATCCTCATTGATAAGTAACCGGCTTTCCCCTCCCTCTTCAATCAAGCGGGTGCGTGGTCCCGCTGGCGCCGCACCTGTCTTAGCTTGCTGAACCTCGGTGCGTTTCTCCGATGCACCCAAATAAACCGTTAGCCGGCTGAGCATCTCAGCTTCTAGCTCTGGGCTGGAAGGCCGCCGTTGCCACATATAGGTATTGGTGGCGCTGGCGCTGGCTCCACCGACTGCAACTTCCTCAACACCGTAATGTGTCATATAAACCTCAGTATTCCCACCGTCGGCGCTACGCTCCAGCCGGGTGCGGAACTTGTCGCGGGTGGGGGCTGAATACAGCACATCCAGATACTGCTTCAGCAAACCGCGTAGACCGTCCTGAGGAATATCAGCGCGATTTTCCACCCAATCGGTTTCCATAATGCCGATCGTCGGGTCATCACGTTTCAAAGTAAAACCATTACTGGTCCAGAACTCCCGAACCTTAGGCCAAACTTGGTCGGCAGGCGCCGTAATTACCAGCCAGCGCTGGTTTCCATCTTGTTGCAAGGTAATGCCAGGTTGTGATGGCAACACAGCCGCAGGCTGCCGGGCCTGAGATCCGCCGCGTTCCTGGGCGTAAGCCGACAAGCGTGCGGAACCCGCGGGGTTGATCTCCGGCACCACCAGGGTGTCATCAATTGTCGATGCAGTGAGATCAGGCGGGATCTCCAATGGTTGCACAATCGTGCTTTTCCGGTAATCCGGACGCCGGTCCGGTAGCAGCGTATCAAAGCTCTTGGAGCAACCAGTGAGCGTCAGCGCTACGGCAACTGACAGTGTTGCCGCACGCCACGGGAAATACAAAAATCGCGTCATCATTATCAAAGCACTCCGGCCTGCTGCATCGCAGCCCGCAGTGCGGGCTGGAACGACTCGGAAAATAGCGTCAACGGCAAACGAATCCCCTGTGGAATCAGCCCTAATTGGCTAACAGCCCACTTCACCGGTATCGGGTTCGATTCGAGAAACAAGGTCTTGTGCAATTCAGCCAATTGGCTATTGATTGCTTCGGTGCGGGCGCGATCGCCGGCCAGCGCTGCAACGCACAATTCATGCATGGCATGCGGTGCGACATTAGCGGTCACCGAGATCACTCCTTTGGCACCACTCAGCATAGCCTCAGCGGCAATACCATCATCGCCACTGTACACATCCATCCGATCACCGCAGCGACGCACCAATTCCCGTATGCGCTCCAGGGTACTGGCTTCCTTGATACCTACAATATTCGGAGTATCAGCCAATCGCTCGACCGTTTCCGGCATCAGGTCGCAGGCGGTGCGCCCAGGAACGTTATAGAGAATTTGCGGAATTGCTACGCTGTCCGCAATTAACTTGTAGTGACGATACAATCCTTCTTGAGTTGGTTTGTTATAATAAGGGGTCACCAGTAGACAGGCATCCGCCCCAACTTCCATCGCCCGGCGGGTCAGATGCAATGCCTCGCTGGTGGAGTTCGCCCCGGTGCCGGCAATCACCGGAATCCGTCCCTTGACCTGTTCCACCACTTTGCGGACCACGGTGATGTGTTCCTCAAAATTCAGGGTTGCCGACTCGCCGGTAGTGCCCACAGCGATAATAGCATTAGTCCCATTGTCAATATGAAACTCCACTAACCGGGCCAGCGCTTCGAAATCCAGCCCGCCATCCGCCTGCATCGGCGTTACAATGGCCACCATGCTGCCACGAAACATGAGTACGCTCTCCATTGATCCGCAATCGCCGCATGGTACGGATACCCGACAAGCTTGACAAGCGCCTATCGAGACTGTGGCACAGATACCCGATATGCTTGACAAGCGCCTATCGAGACTGTAGCGAAGCAGTTTTCACCCTTATTAGATACCTGTACACTGTTATTTTGACACTTCGTGTCACCTGCCTGTAGGAAACTCCGCCCGTGAAAAACTACCTGGTCATTTCCGCCCTTGGTGAAGATCGTCCCGGCTTGGTCAACGAACTGTCCCGGGCGATACTGGACTGTGATTGCAGTATCACAGACAGTCGCATGACTGTGCTGGGCGGTGAGTTCGCCATTTTGCTGATGGTGCAGGGCAACTGGAATACCCTGACGAAGCTGGAAATGCAACTCAAGCGGTTAGAGCAGGCGTTGGGTATGACCATCATTGCTAAGCGCACTGAAGGCCGGGCAGTAACCGGGGATGTCCTCCCCTATGCAGTCGAGGTCGTTGCGGTTAACCAGCCAGGTATCGTCCACCATTTAGCCAGCTTTTTCGCCAGCCGCTCGATCAACATCGAAGATATGGTAACCCGTAGCTACAGCGCACCGCACACCGGCACACCGATGTTCTCAGTCAATTTAGCAATAGGTATTCCTGCCAACACCCATATTGCCCTGCTGCGTGAGGAATTCCTGGATTTTTGCGACGATCTGAATCTGGATGCGGTACTGGAACCAATTAAAGGGTAACCTGCATCCCCATGCCTGAAAACCGTTTATTTATTCTCGACACGAACGTGCTGATGCACGACCCGGCTGCCGTATTCCGTTTCCAAGAGCATGATATCTATTTACCGATGAGGGTGCTGGAAGAGCTGGATCATGCCAAGAAAGGCGTCTCTGAGGTTGCCCGCAATGTCCGCCAAGCCAGCCGGTTTTTAGATGAACTAGTCGCCGGTGCCAGTCAGGAGGAAATTGAGCAAGGACTGCCATTGCCTGGCACATTGGGTCCGCGCGGCAAATCGGCTGGCGGCCGGTTGTACTTTCAGATCCGCCCCACCCATCTCAGCCCATCGATCCCTCTACCCGGCAATACGCCGGACCATGACATCCTGGGCATGGCGCTGACCTTACGTCAGGACCACCCATTGCGCCAGGTCACCTTGGTTTCTAAAGACATCAACCTGCGGATTAAGGCTGCCATTCTCGGCATCCACGCCGAAGACTACTATAGCGATCAGGCGCTTGATGATGTCAACTTGCTGTATGGAGGTCTCTGCGATCTGCCTGCG
The DNA here is from genome assembly GCA_002343485.1 of Proteobacteria bacterium UBA2383. Lineage (GTDB taxonomy): Bacteria > Pseudomonadota > Gammaproteobacteria > Competibacterales > Competibacteraceae > UBA2383. The sequence goes on along the minus strand of DDST01000053.1, from coordinate 44,086 downwards.
GATTTCTGGGAGATGCACGGCAGGGAGCTGGATTCCTGGAAAGAAAGCGGCCGCACATTCTATCGGGTTAGCGGTCCTGGGGTGGTGAACTGGCATCCCAATCAAGGGTTGTTTCCCGCCGATAACGGCCCCGCCTTCATCGTCCGCCAACGACGCGGTCAGGAGGCCGTTATTGAAATTCTCAAGGACTACACCGCACCTGGCCATGCAGTTTGGGGTATGACCGCCCGCAACCGTGAACAGAATTTCGCCCTCAATCTTTTACTGGATACCGAGATTGATTTCGTGACCCTGCTCGGCGCTGCTGGTACCGGTAAGACTTTGTTGACCCTGGCCGCTGGGCTGGCGCAAGTATTGGACGTCAAGAGCTACCGGGAAATTATCATGACCCGGGTCACAGTGCCTGTCGGCGAAGACATCGGCTTTCTCCCTGGCACTGAAGAGGAAAAGATGACGCCCTGGATGGGGGCGCTCATGGACAATCTGGAAGTGCTGGCGCCGCAGGCAGGCGGGGAATGGGGCCGCGCCGCAACCGCCGATTTACTGGGTAGCCGGATCAAGATCCGCTCCCTCAACTTTATGCGTGGACGGACCTTCCAGAACAAGTACCTGATCCTCGATGAAGCGCAAAACCTGACGCCCAAACAAATGAAAACGCTGATCACGCGCGCCGGCCCCGGTACTAAAGTGATTTGCTTGGGCAATATCGCCCAGATCGACACCCCCTATCTCTCAGAAACCACCTCTGGCCTGACCTATGTTGTCGATCGTTTTAAGGACTGGCCGCATGGGGGACATGTGACTCTACGACGCGGCGAACGGTCACGATTAGCTGAATTTGCTTCGGAGCAACTGTAGGCGGTTAGCGCATGACCGACCATCTCATTGCGTTGCTTTCCTTGGCTTGGCTACTGTGGATCGCATTGGTGGCAATTGGACTGGTCTTGGAGCGCCGCTCACCGGTAGCTACGCTGGCTTGGCTACTGGCTCTGCTGTTCATGCCCTACTTCGGATTCCTGATCTACCTGCTATTTGGACCACGGCGGCTGCGCCGGCGCCGGTTGCGTTATGGCCGCGCACGGGAACGCTTGATTCAGTCGACCCGCGACCTGCGCCCCGATCATGCGATTCCAGAGGGTTTCCCGGATGCAGGATTTGAACGGCAGATCGCTCTGATGCTAGCGCGGGTAGGCCAGGGTGTTCCTGTGCCAGCGACCGGTGTGACCGTGCTGGAAACTGGCGATGCTTGTTATCAATCCATCGAAACCGCTATCACTGCCACCCGCCATCACATTCATCTCGAATACTACCTATGGCAACCGGATCAAACCGGAACACAGTTACGCGATGCGTTGGTCGAGAAAGCTCGTGCAGGCGTCCAAGTACGCCTGCTGCTAGATGCCATTGGCTCCGATCATGCCCATCATCGTTTCTTGCAGCCCTTGCACGACGCCGGAGTGCAGGTAGCTTGGTTCAACCCCATTGGCCTGCGCCGCTTGCGCTTGAAATACGTTAATTTTCGCACCCACCGTAAAATCATCGTCTGCGATGGCCAGATTGGCTTCATTGGCGGCATCAATATCAGCGATGAACACAGCCAGACTCACCGTAGCAACAATGCCTGGCGCGACACGCACTTGCGTATCGAAGGCGAACCTGTTCACCGGCTGCAATTCATTTTTCTGGAAGATTGGTACTTTGCGACCGACCGGGCGCCTTTTAAGGATGAATTCTTCCCTCGCTTCACTGAAACCGCCGGTCATTGGCTGCAAATTGTCGAATCCGGCCCGGACAACAATCGCCATGCTATCGCCAAACTCTATTTCGCTGCTATTGCCGGCGCACAACGGCAAGTGCTGCTGGCGACCCCCTACTTTGTCCCTAGCGAAGCCCTGACGGCCGCATTGGTCACAGCCGCATTGCGTGGGGTTAACGTGCATGTATTGGCCCCCAAGAAAAGCGACTCATGGCTGGCCACCGCTGCCGCCCGTAGCTATTACGATGAGCTGGCTAGTGCTGGCGTCACTCTTTACGAATACGGTCCGCCGATGCTACATGCCAAACTCATGGTGGTCGATGAACGAATCGCTGTAGTAGGCAGCGCTAATTTCGACAATCGAAGTTTGACGCTGAATTTCGAGGCAGTAGCCGTTCTTTACGATACGGGACTCGCTATACAACTAGCCCACAGTTTCGAAACCGATCTGCGCTGTGCCAGCCACTATGTCAAACCCGGCCGGCGGGCCACTCTGGGTCAACGACTGGGTGAATCCACAGCCCGATTGCTGTCACCGCTGTTGTGAGCCGCCGCACGCTGGTACACCCCCACCCTGCGGCATATTTGAGGGCGGTGCTGACCCTCTCTGAATTGGAGGAGGATCTTTTGCGCACTACGGCCTATACACCAATTGCTCCATCACCAAGCCGGTGGATTTCAGGCACTTCATCAAAGTGGTGCAATCCATCCAGGAATTCTGGTTCACCACCGTCAAATTGCCCAACGACCTGAATTGATTGCGGCAGGTTACTAGAACCGGCCACTTATTCTACGATAGCTACCGTTTGGCGCGGCCAGGCTTTGATCAATGACTGTACCACGGTCGCCAGCGGGATGGCGAAAAACACCCCCCAGAATCCCCACAGGCCACCAAACATCAGCACCGCCACGATAATAGCAATGGGGTGCAGATCGACTACTTCAGAAAATAGCAGGGGGACCAGCACGTTGCCATCCAGTCCCTGGATAATCAGATAGACACCTAGCAGCCACATAAACTCGGAACCCCAACCCCATTGGAAAAATGCGACCAGCGCGACCGGCACCGTCACCACGACTGCGCCAATGTAGGGCACAATCACCGACAGCCCCACCATCAACGCCAGCAACATGGAGAATTGCAACCCCATGTAAGCGAATGTGGCGAAAGTCACCACCCAGACCACCAGGATTTCCAGAAATTTACCGCGCACATAGTTGCCCATCTGCCGATCGACCTCGCGCCAGACCTGTTGAGCCAATGTGTGATCATGCGGCAAGAACCCATGGACCCAGTCCAGAATCAAATTTTTGTCCTTGAGGAAGAAAAACACCAGTAAGGGCAACAGCACCAGATAGACAATTAATGTGATAAATCCCATACCTGCCGCCAATGACCAGGTCAGAATATTCTGACCCCAGGTGCCGATTTCCGCTCGCACAGCGTTAATAACTTCGAGCACCTGCACCTCGGTAATGAAATCCGGATACATGGCTGGCAGGCTGAGCAGTAGATTCTGACCCTGGATGATCATGGCAGGTAACTGTTGGATTAACTGAGTTAACTGTCGCGAAGCCAACGGCAGCAGCCCGAACAACACAAAAAATACAAAAGCCATGAACAAGATAAACACAACCACCACTGCCAGCAGGTGAGGTGCCCGCAACCGGCATTGCAGGATTTGCACGATACCTTCGAGCAAGTAGGCAATGACGATGCCCGCCAGCACTGGTGCCAGATCGCGGCCCATCACCAGGACCACGCTAGTACCCACTACCAATACAACTGTCAGAATGACCGCCTGAGGATCATGGAAGAATCGTTCAAACCAATCGCTGAGGATTTTCATAAGGCCTTTTATCTGGGTTCTTCGTTCTAAACGATGTTAGCAATAAAATCGCCGTCATTCCCAATCGAACGATAAAGGACTCCCGAACCGCTGCCACTGGCCGTGGTCTATGAGTTTTCGGAACCGCTTTAGTGCATTGCGCCAAAACAGTGCAATAACGGCCAGATTCCGCTGTCCCAATTCCAACCTGACCGGTCATTCAGGAACCGTTCAGATCATAAAAATAAAATTAAATAATTGATTTTAATTATCTAATACAAATAATCCTTATCTGGAGATACGCGGGGTTCATGCGCAAAGCCGGATGCGCTTTTTATTTATAATAATCAGAAGTGGTCCGTTAATTGCTTTATTTTCTCAGCAGCGCCTGCGAGAAAGATAAACCGCAGCTCAGCACCGCCGAGGACCGAGGAACAGGCGGTCTCCAGCTCGCTTCACCGGCTGGAATCCGATGCACGGATCAAGGGAGGAATGAACCCATGCTGACCTAACAACCTTGAACGGAAGCGATCACGCTTTCGTGACTCTGACAGAGAGGTTATGACCATGAAAATTTTCAACCGCTACCTGTCGCGCTATGAAGAAAGCCGCGAAGAGGTGCTCACTCTCCAGGAATACCTGGAGCTGTGCAAATCCGACCCGGGCACCTATGCCAGCGCCGCCGAGCGCCTGCTCAAGGCTATCGGTGAGCCACAATTAGTCGATACCCGCAATGATGCCCGTTTGTCACGGATTTTCCAGAACAAGGTCCTTAAGCTCTATCCCGCCTTCGAGGAATTCTACGGGATGGAGGACTGCATCGAACAAATCGTGTCCTATCTCCGGCACGCGGCGCAAGGTCTGGAGGAAAAGAAGCAGATTCTCTATCTGCTGGGTCCGGTCGGCGGCGGAAAATCGTCATTGGCCGAACGGCTCAAGCAACTGATGGAGCGCGTACCGTTCTACGCCATTAAGGATTCACCCGTCTTTGAATCGCCACTTGGACTGTTCAACCCCGAAGAAGATGGTCCGATTCTGGAGGAGGATTACGGCATCCCCAACCGCTACCTGCGTCATATCATGTCGCCGTGGGCCGCCAAACGCTTGCAGGAATACAACGGCGACATCACCAAATTCAAAGTGGTCAAGTTACGCCCATCAATCCTGCATCAGATCGCTGTTGCCAAAACTGAACCTGGCGACGAGAACAACCAGGACATCTCCTCGCTGGTCGGNNCTCCGGCGCGCTGTGCCGCGCCAATCGCGGACTGATGGAATTTGTCGAAATGTTCAAAGCACCGATCAAGGTGCTGCATCCCTTGCTGACCGCGACCCAGGAAGGTAACTACAACAGCACCGAAGGACTATCAGCCATCCCGTTCGAGGGCATCATCCTGGCCCATTCCAACGAGTCAGAATGGCAGTCATTCAAGAACAACAAGAACAATGAGGCGTTTCTGGACCGGGTTTATATCGTTAAGGTACCTTACTGCCTACGGGTATCGGATGAAATCAAGATTTACCAGAAATTGTTGACCCATAGTTCCCTGTCGCAAGCGCCCTGCGCACCCGGCACTCTGGAGATGCTGGCCCAGTTCTCGACGCTGACCCGGATCAAGGAGCCGGAAAACTCCAGCATCTTCTCCAAGATGCGGGTTTACGACGGCGAAAATCTCAAGGACACTGACCCCAAAGCCAAGTCGATGCAGGAGTACCGGGATTACGCTGGGGTGGACGAAGGCATGACCGGCATTTCCACCCGGTTTGCCTTCAAGATTCTATCGCAGGTGTTCAACTTCGATCATGCCGAAGTCGCCGCCAATCCCGTGCATCTGCTGTACGTGCTGGAACGGCAGATTGAACGTGAGCAATTTACTGCTGAGGTTGAAGAGAAGTATCTGTCTTATCTGAAAGGCTACCTGGCGCCGCGCTACGCTGAGTTCATCGGCAAGGAGCTGCAACAGGCCTATTTGGAGTCTTATTCCGAGTACGGGCAGAACATCTTCGACCGCTATGTAACCTATGCCGACTTTTGGATTCAGGACCAGGAATACCGCGACCCGGACACTGGCGAATCCTTCGACCGGTCAGCGCTCAATGCTGAACTGGAGAAGATCGAGAAACCGGCGGGCATTAGCAACCCCAAAGACTTCCGCAACGAAATCGTTAACTTTGTACTGCGGGCCAAGGCCAAAAACGCGGGCAAGAATCCAGCCTGGACCAGCTATGAGAAGCTGCGGGCAGTGATCGAAAAGAAGATGTTCTCGACCACTGAGGATCTACTGCCGGTGATCAGCTTTAACACCAAAGCCAGCGCCGACGAGCAGAAAAAGCACGCCGAGTTTGTGGACCGGATGGTCGCCAAGGGCTACACCGCCAAGCAGGTGCGGCTGCTGTCCGACTGGTATCTGCGGGTCCGCAAAGCATCCTGACGGAGGATACGCTACATGGCCACGTTCATCGACCGGCGATTGGACGGCAAGAATAAAAGCGCTGTCAACCGCCAGCGTTTCATCCGGCGCTTCAAGGGCCAGATCAAGAAAGCCGTGGCCGAGGCCATGAATGGCCGCAGTATCACCGACATCGACAACGGCGAGAAGATCAACATTCCAGCCCGCGATCTGTCCGAGCCAGTGTTCGGTCATGGCCCGGGCGGCCACCGCGAAGCAATCCATCCTGGCAACAAAGAATTCACAGCTGGCGATCGAGTCGCCCGGCCACCGGGCGGCAGTGGCGCTGGCGGTGGCGGTCAGGCTAGCAACAGCGGTGAAGGCGAGGACGATTTCGTCTTCGAACTGTCGCGTGATGAATTCCTGGAATTGTTCTTCGAAGATTTGGAATTGCCCCATCTGGTGCGTACCCAGTTGGCAAAAACCACTGAGTTCAAATCCGTACGGGCTGGTTTCACCAGTGCGGGTAACCCAGCTAACATCGATGTGGTGCGCTCGATGAGAGGCGCGCTGGCACGGCGGATGGCCATGGCAGCACCCTACAGCCGCCGGTTGCGCAAGGCCGAAGAAGAATTGCAACGGTTGCTCGATACATCGCCCGTGGATGAAATGCGGGTGCAAGAACTGTTCGAAGAAGTCGAGCATCTGCGCGCGCGGGTGCGGGCGGTGCCGTTTATCGATACCTTCGATTTGCGCTACGTCAACCGGGTCAAACAGCCGCAGCCCACCACCCAGGCCGTGATGTTCTGCATTATGGATGTGTCCGGTTCGATGGACCGGGCGCGCAAGGATCTGGCCAAGCGCTTCTTCACCTTGCTCTACCTGTTTCTTAAGCGCAACTATGAAAAGATCGAAGTCGTGTTCATTCGCCACCACACAGTGGCTAAGGAAGTGGATGAGCAGGAGTTCTTCTACTCGCGCGAGACAGGCGGCACCGTGGTATCCAGCGCCCTGCAACTATCGGCGGACATCATGCGCGAGCGTTACCCGGTGTCCAGCTGGAACCTGTACGTCGCCCAAGCTTCCGATGGCGACAACTGGCACCATGATTCACCCGCCTGCCGGGATCTGCTGATGCAGCGCATCATGCCTTACGTCCGCTACTACGCTTATATCGAAATTACTCCGGATCGCCATCAAAGCCTGTGGGAAGCCTACGAAGACGTGAAAGCCCAGCACCGGCATTTCGCCATGCGGCAGATCGACGGGCCGGCTGACATTTACCCGGTGTTCCGGGATTTGTTTAAGAGGCGTGTGTCATGAGTTCATCGCGATTGATTGCAGACTCGTCCGAATGGACGTTCTCGATGCTGGAGCGCTACAACGAAGTCATTGGCCAGATTGCCAGCAACGACTTCGGATTGGATACCTACCCCAATCAGATCGAAATCATCACCGCTGAACAGATGATGGATGCCTACTCTTCGGTCGGGATGCCGCTGGGCTATAAGCATTGGTCCTACGGCAAGCAATTCGTACTGACTGAGAAGAACTACCGGCGCGGGCAAATGGGACTGGCCTATGAAATTGTGATTAATTCCGATCCCTGCATCGCCTATCTGATGGAGGAAAACACCGCCATGATGCAGGCATTGGTGATTGCCCACGCCGCCTATGGCCACAATTCCTTTTTCAAGGGCAACTACCTGTTCCGCACTTGGACCAGCGCCGACGCGATCATCGACTACCTGCTGTTTGCCCGGAACTATGTCGCCGAATGCGAGGAGCGGCATGGCGTGGAAGCAGTAGAGGTGTTCCTCGATTCTTGTCATGCGCTAATGAACTATGGAGTGGATCGCTACAAGCACCCTGCTCCGTTATCGCTGCATGAAGAGAAACAGCGCCAGCACGACCGGGAAGAATATCTGCAATCGCAAGTCAACGACCTGTGGCGCACGATCCCGACCAAACCGGCTGAAACGGTCACCGAAACCGAACGGCGCTACCCGGCCGAGCCGCAGGAGAACTTGCTGTATTTCATCGAGAAGAATGCCCCATTGCTGGAGCCGTGGCAGCGGGAACTGGTGCGGATCGTTCGCAAAATTGCCCAGTATTTTTACCCGCAACGCCAAACCCAGGTGATGAACGAAGGCTGGGCGACCTTTTGGCACTATACCTTGATGAACCGGCTATATGACGAAGGCTACGCCAACGATGGTTTCATGATGGAGTTTCTGCAATCACACACCAGTGTGGTACATCAACTTTCGTTTGATCATCCCTATTACGCCGGCATCAATCCTTACGCTCTGGGCTTTGGTATGATGAGTGACATCCAGCGCATCTGCCAGGCACCGGCCAATGAGGATCGTTACTGGTTCCCGGATATCGCCGGACAGGATTGGCTCAAAGTGCTGGACTTTGCGATGCGCAATTTTAAGGATGAGAGCTTCATCGCCCAATTCCTGTCACCCAAGTTGATGCGGGATCTCAAACTGTTCGCAGTGCTGGATGATGATACCCAAGATGAACTGGAGATCACGGCTATTCACGATGAGGCCGGTTACCGGCGGCTGCGGCTGGCGCTAGCGGATCAGTACAATCTGGGTAGCCGAGAACCGAACATCCAAGTGTGGAATGTCGCCCATCGCCAGGACCGTTCGCTGACTTTGCGGCATACCCGTTATCATCGCCGGCCGCTGCATCCTGAAACGACGGATGAAGTCCTCAAACACTTGTATCGGCTTTGGGGTTTTACAGTGCGGCTGGAAGCCGTCGATGAAGATGGTCGAGTGAGCCTGGTGGGAGAGTGTCCGGCCAACCGGGAACGGCTATAACGAATGATGATGCGGAGGAACCGGTTTTGCGGGGATTTGACGGAATTATCACCTACGGGCGGGCTATTCCATCGGCAAATCCTACCGGATGTGGCGATCAAACTTCATAGACACAAAAAAGCCCGGTTGATGACCGGGCTTCTTGAATCTGGTGCCGAAGAGAGGACTTGAACCTCCACTGGGTTACCCCAACTAAGACCTGAACCTAGCGCGTCTACCAATTCCGCCACTTCGGCTTGAAGCCGCCCCTCGCGTTGCGACGGAAGCGGACTATACGGATAGGCCCTTAAACTGTCAACCAGTTCTCCTTTACTGATTAGCGATTTATCTATAAGAAGTTGAAATGAAAAATAAAAAACAAAATTCCTGGCAACAGCTCGATCCGTTTATTGCCCGGGAACAGGAAAAATACGGACGAACTATCCCGAGCCGGGAGTTTATTCTCCAGACCCTCGATGAACGTGGAATGCCATTGACTCTGGATGAACTCCGTGCTGAGTTGCGGATAGAGGATGACTGGGAAATTGAAGCATTGTCCCGCCGTTTACGCGCCATGGAACGGGATGGACAACTGATTCGCAACCGTCGCGAAGGGTATGGTCCGGTCACCAAGATGAACCTAGTGACTGGCCGGATCATCGGTCATCCGGAGGGACATGGTTTCCTGATTCCAGACGAGGGCGGCGATAGCTTGTTCCTTTCGCCCAGGCAAATGCGCAAGTTGCTGCATGGGGACCGGGCGGTAGCGCGCGTTATTAGCGTTGATTATCGAGGCCGCCGTGAGGGCGCCGTTGTCGAGGTGCTGGAGCGTAACACCGAAAGTATAGTCGGGCGGTTCTGCGAAGAGCGAGGGGTCTGCTTTGTCATCCCCGACAACAAGCGGATCAACCAGGACATTATCGTGCCTGTGGACGGGCGCGGAGAAGCACAGGCTGGCCAGATTGTCATTGCCGAACTGATTGAGCAACCGAGCGCTCAGAATCGTCCCCTCGGCCGCATCAAGGAGGTGCTCGGTGATCACATGGCACCTGGCATGGAGATCCGGATCGCCATCGCCAGCCATGGCATTCCCATCGATTGGCCAGAGGCCGTGATCGAGGAAGCGCACAAATATGGCGAAACAGTCCCCGAGTCCGCCTGTCAGGGGCGCTGGGATTTGCGCAGCACACCACTGGTCACCATCGACGGCATCACCGCCCGTGATTTCGATGATGCCGTGTATTGTGAACGGCGCGGGAACAATTGGCGATTACTGGTCGCCATCGCCGATGTATCCTGGTACGTGCGGCCAAGAACAGCACTGGATCAGGAAGCGCGCAAGCGAGGTAATTCAGTGTATTTCCCGGACCGGGCAATTCCGATGTTACCAGAGGGGCTGTCCAATGGCCTCTGTTCGCTGAATCCTGATGTAGACCGGCTATGCATGGTCTGCGAAATGACCATCAATATGGAGGGCCGCATTATCCGTTCGCGCTTCGCTGAGGCCGTGATGCGCTCCCATGCTCGTTTGACCTATGACACGGTCGCGGCCATCGTCGCTGAGCGGAACCCCCAAATCCGCACTGAGTATGCCAAACTGGTGCCGCATCTGGATCGTCTCCTAGTGTTATATCAGATACTTCGGACTTCGCGGGAACAGCGTGGAGCAATGGATTTCGATACCCAGGAGACGGTGATCGAGTATGGCGCGGATCGCAAGATCGAACGCATTTTGCCAACCGAGCGTAATGATGCGCACCGGTTGATCGAAGAATGTATGATTGCCGCCAATGTTGCGGCAGCACGGTTTCTCCATCGTCATAAGATGCCGGGGTTGTACCGGGTTCACGATGGCCCGAGCAAGGACCGGCTAAACAAGCTGCGCGCCTTTCTTGGCGAGCTGGGATTGGGGTTGGGCGGCGGCGAGAAACCCTCGCCAAAGGACTATACCCGGTTGCTAGAGCAAGTTCACGACCGGCCGGATGTGCATCTGATTCAAACAGTGATGTTGCGTTCACTCGCCCAGGCCGTCTATAACCCTGGCAATGCTGGCCACTTCGGCTTGGCGCTGGAGGCTTATGCGCATTTTACTTCGCCGATTCGCCGCTATCCCGATCTGCAAGTCCATCGCGCCATTCGCCATATTCTTCAAGGTGGCAAGACAATGGATTTTCCCTTTACTCACGCTGATCTGGCCGGGTTGGGCGAGCATTGTTCCATGACCGAACGGCGGGCGGATGAGGCGGTCCGCGACGCAGTGGAATGGTTGAAGTGCGAATATATGCTGGACAAGGCCGGGCAAATATTTGACGGAATTATTACCGCAGTGACCGGATTTGGCCTATTTGTGGAATTGCGCGGGGTCTACGTGGAAGGTCTCGTACATGTAACGGCGCTGCGTAATGACTTTTACCGGTTCGATCCGATTGGCCACCGCTTGCACGGTGAACGGTCTGGGCAAGTGTACCGGTTAGGCGATGCATTACGCGTCCAGGTCGCGCGGGTAGATCTCGATGAACGCAAGATCGACTTTGAACCGGTAGAAAACGAACGTGGTGCATCCGAGCGGCGTAATCGCTATCCGCGGCGGCGAAAATAAGGAGTAGCGGTCTTGGCTGAGGAACAAGTTTACGGTTTGCATGCGGTAATGGCAGCGCTGGATTATGAGCCGGAGCAGGTCCATGAACTGTGGGTGGAACGCCAGCGCCGGGACCGGCGGATTGAGACGCTGCTGGACACCGCAACCCGGCTGGGCTTAACCATCCATCGGGCTGACCGGACTGAATTGGATCGATTGAGCGGCAGCACACACCATCAGGGCGTGGTTGCCCGCTTGGCGGCCCGGCAGCAGAAACATAGCGAGGATGACCTGCCGGCGTTACTGGCGGCGGCTGAGGAACCACTCCTGCTGCTCGTATTGGACGGAGTGCAAGATCCACACAATCTCGGTGCCTGTCTGCGCAGTGCAGCGGCGGCTGGGGTCCATGCAGTAATTGCGCCTGCTGACCGGGCTGCTAGTTTGAATGCGACCGTGCGCAAAGTCGCCTGCGGGGGAGCAGAAATCGTACCGTTCATACCGGTCACTAACTTGGCGCGCACTCTGCGCGGACTTAAAGAACAGGGCATTTGGGTCATCGGCACGGCGGGTGCAGCAGAGGTGAGTCTGTACGAGATAGATTTCACCCCGTCAACAGCGATTGTATTGGGTGCAGAAGAGAAAGGCTTGCGCCGGCTGACTCGCGAAGTCTGTGATCAATTAGCGCGCATCCCGATGGCCGAAGGTGGCGTCGAGAGTCTGAACGTGTCGGTGGCCACGGGGATTTTTCTGTTCGAGGCTCGCCGGCAACGGGGAATTAACGGCTAAAGGCGTTAGTGCTGTGATGCGGCGGGGTCATATCTTGTCATCTCCAGATAACCCTGTCCCTGGATTTGACGTTCCCCGGCGCGACCGGTTACCGCCACCGCGCCTTCCCAATAGCGCACAGTCAGCCGCATTTCCTGATCCGCCACTTTTGGTGTCACCGTTAGTTCAAGATTTTCGCTGGGTAACTGCAACCGCCAAGCAGCCGGATAACGATCACCGGAGTACGGACTGACCCATTCACCCAATGGTTGCAAATTGACTTCATCCCACCGCAAGAGCCGCGCCTGACCATCCTGGTCAACCAGAACGCCTCTGCTGAATGAATCCATGCTGCCATCCCTGTGGCGCAAGCGGTAGAACATCACCTCCCGTCCGTCGTCGAGTTGCAGCGCGAACCAATCCCAGCCGCTTTGCGCCGGCCCTAGGGCGCTGGTGCTCCACTCCCGATCCAGCCAGCTGAAACCTGCAACCTGGAATATTTGGTCATTCAATACCATCACACCTGAGGCCGGCAGACGCGTATAGGAGTAGTAATAGGAAGCATTACCCGGTGTAGCACTTTTCTGGCTCAAACCCCGATCACCTTGCAAGACCACCGGCTTGCCCGCCCGGAGGGTTAAATTGAGAGCGATATCACCGTCTCGTGCTTGTAACTGCATCGGGAAAGCGCCGGATTCCGTGCCCGACAATTGCCAATTTTCCAGCCAGACGCGAAAAGGCGTCGCCTGTGCGCCGGCTAAGCCTGCCGCACCCCGGCTGAACCGCTCAAAAGTATGATGTTTTCCGTTGGCGGCATCGGTGACAGCAAAATGGCCCATGTACACCTGATTGGTCCGCCAAGCGGAATCCCCTGCCGGTGGATCGGGACTCAAGGCGATGCGGAACAGGGTCAATTGATAGCCAAACTGCCGGCCCGCTGCATCCGCCAGATTACCGGTTACATACCACCATTCATTGCGAAATTCCGGATGCGGCCCATGATCATCCGGGAAATAAAATGGCCGTGGCTGGTAGGCGCGCTGATAGCCGGTGCTGTCGCCGCTGCCCAGCGCTGCGCTAACCGCCACGCTCCCGGCACGTTTAAGCCGGGGACGGTCCAGGTAAACTGCCAGGGCAACGCCAAGTCCAACCAACAGCAAGCCGTACCATCCATATTGTTTATTCATACCGGATATTCACTCCATCCGTAGCGCGTCCGCAGGCCGGGTGCGGGCTATGCGCCAGATCGGGTACAATCCGGCGGCCAGCGCAGCGCAAACTGCCAGCGCCAATGTTTCCAGCAGCAGCAGCGGATTGACCTCAAACGGCAGACTCCAACCAAACGCCCGGCGGTTGATGACAAAAATCAGCACTGCCGCCAGCAGCAACCCAGTTGGAATCGCCAATAACCCCGCCGCCGCGCCTATGAAGCCCGTTTGCAGCGACACCAGCCCCCCGACTTCTCCGGCAGTCATGCCGGTCGCCCGTAATACTGCGAATTCTCGTGTCCTCTCCAATTGCAAAGCCAGTAAAGCGCTCAACACTCCAACCACTGCCACCAGAATCGCCAATAATCGCAGCACATTAGTAATCGTAAAGGTGCGGTCGAAAATATCCAAAGTGCGGCTTTGAATATCGCGATTGGAACGGAACAGCAAAGGCTGGATCGCTGCAAGTTGCTCTTGTAACCGGTCACGCAATACCGGCAAATTCTCATCCGGGGAAGCGAATACAGCTGCCGAACCAACTGTCGAGTCATGCCAATAACGCTCATAGCCTGACCGGTGCAGGAGAATCCGCCCATGTTCGGAACCATAATCCAGAAATACTCCGGCGATGGGAAAGGTCCTTGAACCTTGATCCGTAGGCAATTCCAGGACATCCCCAACCGTAAGCTGCCGGCGATAAGCCAGCGGTTCCGAGATCAGCACCGCTTCACCCGTCTGGAACGCCTGCCATGCCTGGCCGGTATCGCCGCCGATCAACCGATAACCTGCCTGGGCAGCGGGCGCGAGATCAACAGCGATCAAGGTAATTGGCCGGCCATCCAGATCAATCTGGATTCCTCGATAGGTGGAGACCGCCGCCACCCCCGGAGTGCCGCGCAATATGGCCAGCGTCTCAGGTGCAAGCGCTTCTGAACGGCGCGCGCTATCCTCGATGCCGGGTGGGGCAACGTATAAATCGGCGTTCAGCAAGTCATTGATCCAAATCGCCACCCCACCCCGGAAGCTGTCCACCATGACACCGACACCGACGGTCGCGGAGAAGGCCACCATCAGCGCCGCCACTGCGATGCCCGTGCGGCTGAGATGACGGGCAACATCGCGATTGGCCATGCGCGTCAAGAGTCCCAACCGGGCGGTCAACGGTTGATTCAATCGCACCAGACCGACCACTAAAGGTGGAGTCAACAATGCACAACCGAGAATCAGCAGGAATAACCCGGCAAAGCCAGCCACCAGCGACTGGGAAAATAACAATACCAACCCTCCAGCGGCCAACAATCCCAACCCGGCTAATAGGAAACGCGGCAAGGAAGCGCGCCAACGGCTTTCCAGATAAGCGCGGCTGAGCACTGCACCCGGTGGAGCATCCGCTGCCTCTTGGGCCGGCAGCCAAGCCGCTGCTAAGGTCGCCAACACCCCGAGTGCTGCGCCTTTGGCCAGTGAACTGGGGTCAATAAAAAACTCACGGACACTGAGTACATAATAAAGGTCATTAATCGTGCGGCTGACCAGATGCACCAATCCGGAGCCCAGCCACAGACCTAGCAATCCCCCTAGCAGGGTACCAGCCAATCCCAACAGCAGCGCCTCGCCCAATACGCCAATAAACAGCTCCCGGCGGCTGACACCCAACGCCCGCAACATACCTAGCAGGGCGCGGCGCTGTACTATCGAGAAAGTAATAGCGTTATAGATCAGAAACATCCCCACTACTAACGCCAACAGGCTCATCGCCGTCAGGTTGAGCGAGAACGAAGCGCTTAAATTTGCTATCGCTTGGCGGCGTTCATCGGGCCGCTCCAACCGCAGACCAGGCGGCAAATTGGCGCGTAGTTGAGTTGCCTGCTGTTTTCCAGGGAAACCCTCCTGCAGAATCAGATCAATATGACTCAACCGCCCCGTCAGGCCGAGCAAATTTTGCGCCGTTGCCACGTCAGTAATAATCAGCCCATCCAGTTCCGCTCCGGCCAGTGTTCCAGCGCTTTTCAAGGTGAATCGTTGCGCCCCGCGCTGCAAAGTAACCTGTCCACCTAGTGATTCCGGCAACAGCGCGGCATTTGAATCCAGTAACAAGGCACGTAGATCGAAGCTGCTACCGGCTAAATCAGCGGCCGCATTGCGAAACGGTGCCTCAGCAAATGGATCGATACCGAGAATTTGCAGGAGCTGGCCTGGTTGATCGGCATTTGACAGATAGCCGGTCACTACTGGGGCTGCAGGATGGAGACCTTGCTCGACCCGCAGTTGCACATACAACGCATCCGGCACCCCCTCGGAGCCACCCACGATGCGATGAGTTGCCGCACCGCTCATTCGCTGCATCGCCAGATCAAAACTCCGGCGGGCGCTGGCGTTGGCCAAATCCACCGCCAGCACTACGGCCACCCCCAATGCGATACCGAGCACGGCCAGTCCTAATTGCCAGGGATGGCGCAGCGGATGCCGCAGCAGCGCCTTCCAGAACAAGGGAGTCATCGGGCCATCTCGCGAATACGGCCTGCATCCAGTACCAGCACGCGATCCGCCTGCGCAGCAACCTCACGACTGTGAGTGACCATGACAATGGTGGTTCCGGCCTGCCGGTGCAGTTTTAACAACAGTTCCAGAATTCGCTCACCGGTTTCTGCATCGAGATTGCCGGTCGGTTCATCAGCCAGCAGCAGCAGGGGAACGTGAACCAGTGCCCGAGCGATAGCCAGCCGTTGTTGCTCACCGCCGGATAGCTGTTCAGGAAAACTGTGCCGGCGATCACCGAGTCCGACATTGTCGAGCAACTCAAGCGCCCGGTCACGATGTTCCGCCATCACTAGCCCGTTCAGTTCCAGGGGTAGCAGCAAGTTTTCCTCAGCGGTCAAGGTGGGAATCAGATTGAAGAACTGGAAGACGAAACCGATATGGCGCCGACGGAAGCGAGTGCGGTCGCGCTCGTGCAGATCTGTCAGGATTTGACCGTTGAGTTCAATTTGCCCGGCATCCGGCAGATCAATGCCGCCTAATAAATTAAGCAGGGTCGACTTCCCGGAACCTGACTGGCCCAACAAGGCGATAAACGCACCGCGTTCGATATCTAAATCAAGACCGGCAAAGATAATCCGCCGCTGCTCGCCCTCGGAATAGCTTCGGGCCAGTTGCCGGATTTTGATGAAAGCCGATGAATTATGCATAGCGACCTTATATAATTATATGCATGTCGTTTTCGATGGCCGGGTGTCGTATCCAAGTGCCGTCGAAACCTGGCCATTCAAGTGACTATGACGAGCATAAGGCTGTAGAGGACGCGGCGCGCTATGAAATCAAGGCACAGGGCATCAATTGGAATCACCCTGATCACGGCAGCTTTATTGGGAGCATGCGCCAGTCAGAACGGCAGCCAGCTACCCCCTTCAACCGGCTACGGTTCCCAAACAACCTCGCCTGATCAGTATAACTATTTGATTGGCCCCGGCGATGAGGTTCAAATTTTTGTCTGGCGTAATCCTGAAGTCTCCCAATCGATCACCGTCCGGCCCGATGGCAAGATTTCCACACCATTGGTCGAAGATTTGCAAGCCAGCGGTAAAACTCCTACCCAACTGGCGCGCGACCTGGAAAAGGCACTGGAAACCTATATCCGCCAACCGATTGTTACTGTGATTGTGGCTGGCGGCATCGGACCGTACAACGAACAAATTCGCGTGGTAGGCCAAGCGACGAAACCACAAGCCATCGCCTACAAGCGCAAAATGACCTTACTGGATGTCATGATTGTGGTAGGCGGGCTGACTGAATTCGCTGACGGCAACAAAGCAAAAGTGGTGCGGATCGTCGATGGCGAGCAGAAAGAATATTTAGCGCGCATTGATGATTTGCTCAATGACGGTGATATCGACGCTAATGTAGATATGTTGCCGGGGGATATCCTGATTATCCCGGAATCCTGGTTCTAAGCAGAAGTAGAAATAAAACCCAGGAAAAACCAAAGGTACAGCCATGAATGAAATCATCGGGCAACTACTAGATTATTTGCGCGGTATCTGGCGCAACCGTTGGTATACCCTAATCTGCGCATGGATCGTTTGCCTCATCGGCTGGGTAGTGGTCTATCGAATGCCGGATCAGTATCAGGCCTCAGCCCGGGTTTTCGTAGATACCCAGTCCGTTTTGCGTCCGCTCCTGCAAGGATTGGCAGTGAGCGTGAACCCGGATGCACAGATTGGATTGATGACACGTACCCTGTTAAGCCGCCCCAACCTTGAAAAGATTGCCCGTAATGCTGATCTGGATATTCGCGCTCAGGATACCGAGGCTTTGGATAACCTGCTCAACGGCTTACAAAAGCGTATTCAACTGGCTAGCGGTGGGCGTGAAAATCTGTACACCATCACCTTTATTGACCGCGACCCTCAATTGGCCAAAAAAGTGGTACAAGCGGTTGTCACCGTATTTGTGGAAAATTTGCTGGGCGAAACCCGCCAGGATACCGATACAGCCCAGCGCTTCCTAGAAAAACAAATAACTGAATACGAAAGCCGCTTGACTGAAGCGGAGAATCGTCTCAAGGATTTCAGAATCAAAAATGTCGGCTTGATGCCATCTGAGGGCCAGAGTTATTACGCCCGTCTACAGACGGCCTCGGCTGATTTGGAAACCGTGAAACTGGAGTTAAATCAGGCGGAGAGCCGGCGTAATTCATTGCTGCAACAAATTGGCGGCGAGGAGCCGACCTTTGGCATTGGTCCCCAGCCTGGAATTGCTGGTCCCGCCGGTCCGGCTGGAGATCCTTCCTTGCCCATTGACGCTCGAATTCAAAGCCTTGAGCAAAAACTTGACGAGTTACTGCTCAAATACACTGAACGGCATCCCGATGTTGGCATCCTCAAACAAACTATTGACGATCTGCGCAAACAACGTGAGGAAGAGTTAGCGCAGTACCGGGCTAGTATGGCAGCCAACGCAGCGGTCAGCGCAGCCAGCAACAACGCCAGCCTTGGCTTTGGTCCGGCGGGGGTCGATGCTAATCCAGTTTATCAGCAACTTAAAGTTGCGCTCGCCCAAGAAGAAGCGAATGTAGCCTCTCTGCAAGCGCGTTTGACGGAATACGAAAAGCGCTATAAGGAGCTGCAGGATCAGGTCAATACCATCCCCCAAGTTGAGGCGGCATTGACCGCTTTGAACCGCGATTATGATATCAATCGCAAGAAATACGATGAGCTGGTCGCCCGGCGTGAATCTGCCCGGCTCTCCCAACAGGCGGAACAAACCAACCAGGATATTCGCTTCCGTATTATCGATCCGCCGCGGGTACCGCTGGAACCGAGCGGTCCCAACCGGCCGCTATTAATCTCCGGGGTGCTGCTTGGAGGTCTGGGGGCCGGTGGCGCATTAGCATTCTTACTGGCTCAAATCTGGCCGACCTTCGACAGCCGACGCAGCCTGCTGCATGCCACGCAAATTCCGGTTTTTGGCAGCGTCAGTGCGGTGCTTTCGCCTGCCGCCGCCCGTCGGCAGCGCTGGATGTTGCTGAGTTATTTGGCCTTAGGTTGCGGTCTGCTGGTGTTCTACGGTGGATTGCTGGTCGTCGAAACCATAGGGTTCAAGCTACCCCTATGATCATTCCCGGAGCATATAATGAGCATCATTGAGAAGGCGATGCGCGGACGGTCACCGCAGCAGCCTAGGGAAGAATTGACACCGGCCTCGTCTAGCAATCCTCCAGCGCCGCACGCATTAGGTAGCGTGATCGAGCGAGCTGCTGTGATTACGAAACCGGAACCCTTGCCAGTCAACCCTCCGAAACGGACCCAGCGTTCAGTTGTACTGGACTTTGAACGCCTTCGCGCCATGGGAATGCTGGTGCCAGACGCCCGGCGCAGCCAGATTAAGGAAGAGTACCGGCATATCAAGCGGCCACTATTGATGAATGCGGCTGGCAAAGGCGCCACCCTTGCCGAACACGCTAACCTGATTATGGTGACTAGTTCCCGGCCGGGCGAGGGCAAGACCTTCACCGCCTGCAACCTGGCCTTGAGTATCGCTGCTGAGCGCGACCGTACCGTTTTGTTAGTGGACGCCGACGTCATTAAACCCTCAATCGCTAAAACTTTCGGTTTTGAGGCTGGTCAAGGATTGGTAGACCTGCTGATTGATGAGCAATTGGAACTGGCAGATGTGTTAGTTGATACTAACGTGCCTTCTCTCACGGTATTGCCGGCGGGTAGCACTCACCACCTATCCACGGAGCTGCTGGCCAGCGAAAACATGGCTAAATTGGCTGCTGAAATGAGCAGCCGTTACTCTGACCGGATTATTATCTTTGATTCACCACCACTGCTAGTAACGACTGAAGCGAGTGTATTGGCAACCTTGGCGGGCCAGATTGCTATGGTGGTAGAAGCATCGCGCACCCATCAATCGCAGGTTCAGGAAGCATTGGCACTGCTAGATCCCAACCAAATCGTTGGATTCGTGCTCAATAAGGCTCAAAGGATACTAGGCGCGGACTATTACGGTTACGGATATGGCTATCAATATGGCTTCAACCGTGATGAGCGTGATAGCGACGTATAGCGGGCCTAACTTGTGAATTGTCGCTATCCGCTGCTGTCAGGGAATCTGCGCCGTGTGTTGACCACCGGTTTGATATCGTGGCTAGCGTTCGCCGGGTTATCCGTTAAAGCCCAGGAGGGAGATGGCCGGCCAGCCGGTGAGTGGCAAATTACACCTAGAATCAGCGCTGGAGCCACCTACTCCGATAACATCCGGCTGGCTCCGTCCGGCGAGGCAGAGAGTGATCTGGTTTTGCAGGTCGATCCCGGTATTTCGGTACGTAAACAAGGAGGCCGGCTCAAGTTACGCTTTGATTATACCGCCCAGGGCCTGCTCTATACCCAGCAAGGCGAAACCAGACTCAACAATAAGTTACTGGGTTCCGGAACTGCTGAGCTTTACCAGGACCATTTATTTCTAGATGTCCAGGGTTCGATTTCACAAATCCCCAATACGACCGGTAGCCGCGTGGATGCCGGCAATTTGGGTTTGGGTGGAGGATCAGGATCATCGTTCGCTACAGGCTTGTTCAACAATCTAAATCTAGGCTTGCCAGGGAATGCTAACCTGTTGAACTCATCTGGCCTGTTCAGCGATATTGCTCTCACTGGCGATCAGACGACAGCGAGCAGCTTCAGCCTTAGTCCCTATTGGCGACAAAATTTCGGTGGCTGGACCGAGGCACTATTGCGTTACCGTTACAGCACAACCGGGTTTAACCAAGACAGTGGCAGTAACAACCAACCAGGTGCATCCGATGGCGATATCCAGAGCGTCCAGGTGAATCTCAAAAGTGGCCGGCGGTTCAGCGCACTGAATTGGAACTTGGATTATTCCCGCCAGCAGCAGACCCTGCAAGGGAACAGCAGCGATGACCCCCAGCAAACTAATGGCGACAGCACTGAAGAAAGCGTTAAGGGCCGTGCCGGCTACCGGCTGAGCCGGCACTGGGCACTGCTGGCTGAGGCCGGCTATGAGAATAACGATGTTGCAACTTTTCAAAACGATAATCGCAACGGTTCCTATTGGGGGTTGGGCGCGATCTGGGATCTAAACCGGTTTTTCTCGCTGAGCGGTTTATATGGGCCGAATGTCAATGAGATTGCTGCCCGCTGGACGCCTTCACCCCGGCTGAATTTCAAGATTCTCCGGCGCGATCAGACGGTGGGCGTTAGTCCAGGCGTGCGTTGGAATGGATCGCTGGATTACCAGAGCCGCTATGGCCGCTGGTCAGCTAAGTACACTGAAGAAGTGACCAGTACCCAGCAATTGCTGAGCACCCCGGTCACAGTAGATGACCAGGGGCAAATCATCGTCGTTGACAACCCCTTTGGATTGACGGATCAGCAATTTTTTCGCAAGCGTTTCGATACGGACTATACCTATCAGCGTGGGCGCAATGGCTGGACAGTGAAGGCGTTCAGCGAAGACCGTCAGGGCGAAAATAACACTGACGTGTCTGAAAACGCCTATGGCCTTGGCGGGTTGTGGACCTGGCGATTTGCGCCACGCACTGCATCGTTTCTGGGGACTGGTTGGGAGCATGACGAGTTTGGTGACAACCAGCAAAATGACTATTGGGTGTCAATCATTGGTTTGGCCCGGATGTTTACTCCGGACTCAGGCGGACTCATTAGCTATCGTTATTATCAAAATAACGCCGAATCCAGTGATCAGGGATTTCGTGAAAACCGGCTCAATATCCGGTTCAGCACAAGATTCTAACAGCTTAGGAATTAATGGATAATCATGTTAAAAACAACCAGCTTCAGAAATAAAATTCAGGAAATTCATGTATATTGATTACTATGGCTTTAGCGCTAAGCCTTTTCAATTAAGTCCGGACCCAAAATTTTTCTTTGGCAGCAGTGGTCATAACCGGGCACTGGCCTATTTGCGCTATGGCTTGAGTCAAGGCGAGGGCTTTATCGTCGTTACTGGCGGTATTGGTACGGGGAAGACTACCCTGGTTAAAAGCTTGTTCAGTGAACTTGATTCCAGGCAGGTGACCGCGGCGCAACTGGTCACGACCCAATTGGAAGCGGATGATCTTCTACGGAGCGTGGTGGCTTCCTTTGGTCTACCGTATGAAGATGACAGCAAGGCA
This sequence comes from Proteobacteria bacterium UBA2383, assembly GCA_002343485.1. Taxonomy (GTDB): domain Bacteria; phylum Pseudomonadota; class Gammaproteobacteria; order Competibacterales; family Competibacteraceae; genus UBA2383. The sequence goes on along the minus strand of DDST01000053.1, from coordinate 22,091 downwards.
GTTCTACTGAGACGTTTCGAAGATTTCTTGCGGGGACAAGCCCAACAAGGCCGGCGAGCGTTGTTGGTCGTCGATGAGGCACAGAATCTGCCGATGCGTTCCCTGGAAGAGTTGCGGATGCTGTCGAATTTTCAGGTAGCCGAACGCCCTTTATTACAGAGTTTCCTGTTAGGACAGGAAGAATTCCGTCACACGATTCAAGATGCTGGCATGGAGCAACTCCGGCAACGGGTGATTGCATCCTGCCATCTTAATCCCTTGAGTAATGAGGAAATCCGTCCCTATATCGAACATCGCCTGCATGTCGTCGGTTGGCAAGGCTTCATGCCGCGCTTTGACGAGACAGCCTATAAAGCAATCCATCAGTACACCCAAGGCATCCCTCGCCGGGTGAATGTATTCTGTGATCGCTTGTTACTTTACGGTTTTCTCGAAGAAGTCATGGAGTTCTCCGATGAAGCAGTGACGACCGTTGGTCAGGAACTGATGCAAGACGAACAAAGTAACAGTAGCCGGAACCGAGCAAGCAGCGGTGGCCCGTTGCTGCGTATCGGCCATGCAATGGAACAGCGCCTGCTCGAATTAGAAGAAACTGTGGAAACACTATTACAGAATCCCGGATGGCAAGACGCGCAACTAGAGCGTATGGAGCGACGGTTAATGCTGCTGGAGCCGGCAGTTCGACAGATCCAACAGCAACTGGTTAGCTTGACACAGCAGATAAGCGGCTATCCCCCGGCAGATGAACGCTCACCTGAAGAGCATCATTAGCTATTAATTACTAATCACTTTTTAATATTCATCCATCCGATGACAGTCACCACTCCCAAAATTCTCTGTGTGGTGGGCGCACGCCCTAACTTTATGAAGATCGCTCCCATCATGGCGGCGTTGCACCAAACCGTGAGTTTAAATGCACGGCTGGTGCATACCGGACAGCACTATGATGTGGAGATGAATCAGCGTTTCTTTGAACAGTTAGGCATCCCGAATCCGGACATGGATCTGGAAGTAGGTTCGGCCAGTCATGCGGTGCAGACCGCCGAAATCATGAAGCGCTTTGAGCCGGTAGTAGACGCTGAACAACCAGCGGCGGTGCTGGTAGTGGGTGATGTCAACTCCACCATCGCCTGCGCACTGGTTGCTGCGAAAAAAGGGGTCAAGGTCATTCATGTTGAAGCGGGGCTGCGGAGTTTCGATCGCGCCATGCCGGAGGAAATCAACCGGGTCTTGACCGACCAGATTTCGGATCTGCTATTTACAACGGAACGGGAAGCGCTGACCAATCTGACCCGAGAAGGGATCGACCCAGCAAAAATCCAATTTGCCGGCAATGTGATGATTGATACCCTGCGTTCTTGCTTGCCACGAGCTGTTTCATCGAAACAAACGTTGGCGGGCGCGCTGGACCCAGCCGTATTTCTCGGCAATCCGAATGGGTACGGTATCTTGACCTTGCACCGGCCAAGCAATGTTGATGATCCAGTCATTCTGGAACGCTTGCTAAAAGTCCTCAGCGAGATCAGCAGCGATCTGCCGTTGGTGTTCCCCATCCATCCCCGCACCCGGGCGATGATCGACAAGGCAGGTTTAAGTGCGATGCTCGGCAGCCCGCGTTTTTGTTGCCTGCCGCCATTAGGTTATCTGGAAATGCTGGGATTGATGCAAGGAGCGCGAATGGCCTTAACCGATTCCGGAGGTGTGCAAGAGGAAACCACCGCTTTAGGAGTTCCATGCTTGACCCTGCGCGAGAATACTGAACGGCCAGTGACCGTGATAGAAGGGACGAACACCATCGTTGGCGCCGATCCTGAGCGCATCCGTAGCGCAGCGCAGGAGGTGCTAGCCAGTGGCGGCAAGGCCGGGCGGATTCCTGAGTATTGGGACGGTCACGCTGCTGAACGGATTGCTGAAAAGTTAGCGGAATGGCTATAACCCCCCTCACCCCCAACCCCTCTTCCACCAGGAACGAAGGAAGCCAGCCTCTCACCCTTAACCCTTCTCCCAAAGGAGGAATGTGGCCTTTGCTAGTCAACGCCATGACAGTGGATGTAGAAGACTATTTCCAGGTTTCGGCTTTCGAGCCTTATATCTCCCGTGAGCAATGGGATCAATTACCACACAGGGTCGAACGCAACACGAACCGCATTCTCGATTTGTTTTCTGCACAAGACATCAAAGCTACTTTTTTCACTCTAGGGTGGGTCGCAGAGCGCTATCCTGATCTAGTCCGCCGCATAGTCGCCGAGGGCCATGAATTGGCCAGCCATGGTTATGCTCATGTCCGCGTGACCCAGCAAACGCCAGTAGAGTTCCGCGAGGATGTGACCCGTACCAAAGCACTGCTGGAAGACTTAGGCGGCGTCGCGATTCAAGGTTATCGCGCTGCCAGTTACTCCATCGGGGCCAGTAACCTATGGGCGCTGGCGGAACTGGAGCAGGCGGGCTACCGCTATAGTTCCAGCATCTACCCGATTCGCCACGACTTGTACGGGATGCCAGAAGCGCCGCGCTTCGCCTTTCAGCCGGATAACGCTCCAGCATTGCTGGAAATACCGATCACCACGGTGACTGTATTTGGAAAAACTTTCCCTTGCGGCGGGGGTGGCTGGTTCCGGCTCTGGCCCTATGGGCTATCGCGCTGGGCGTTGCGCCAAGTTAACCGGCAAGATAGGCAATCAGGCATTTTCTACTTCCATCCCTGGGAAATTGACCCGGAACAACCTCGCCAATCGGGCATTCATTTCAAAACCCGCTTGCGGCACTATCTGAATCTCAATCGCATGGAAGAGCGTCTGCAGGCGCTGCTGCGCGATTTTCACTGGGATCGGATGGATCGCGTGTTTTTCAAGGCAGGGAACCCATGAGCGAATACCCGTTCACCTCCAGCCCCTCTCCTGCAAGGCGAGAGAAGCTATCAATTCGCTCTCTGGATGCAACAAACAAAGAGCGCTGGGATGCGTTCGTCGATGCTTGCCCAGCAGCAACTTTTTTCCATCGGGCGGGCTGGGCAGAGGTGCTGCGCCAGGCATTTGGACATCGTGCGCATTTTCTCTATGCGGAGGCCGATGGAACGATTCAAGGCGTGCTGCCACTTGGTCATATCCGCAGCCGGTTGTTCGGCAATGCGCTGATTTCCACCCCCTTTTGCGTGTTGGGTGGCGCAGTCGGCGACGAAGCCGCCTGTACCGCTCTGGAAAAGGCGGCCATTGAATTAGCGCAATCATTACGGGCCGATCACCTGGAATTGCGGCATTCGCAACCACACCATCCCGGCTGGCCAGCCAAGCGGGAACTCTATGTCAATTTCCGTAAGGCCATCGATCCCGACCCGGAGGTTAATCTGAAAGCCATTCCCCGCAAACAACGGGCGATGGTGCGCAAGGGGCTTGAGGCTGGTTTGCAGGGTGAAATTGACACGGGGATCGACCGGCTTTATTTAGCCTATTCCGAAAGTGTGCGCAATCTCGGTACGCCAGTGTTCTCACGCCGGTATTTTGAGACGCTGAAATCCATATTTGGGCCGGAATGTGAGGTGTTGACCGTGACCCATCAAGGGCAAATCGTGGCCAGCGTGATGAGTTTCTATTTCCGCGATGCGGTATTGCCTTACTATGGTGGTGGCACGGCGCTGGCCCGCGATCTCAAGGGCAACGATTTTATGTACTGGGATCTGATGCGGCGGGCCTGCGAACGTGGAGTGCGGGTGTTCGATTACGGGCGCAGCAAGATCGGCACCGGTTCCTACAGCTTCAAAAAGAACTGGGGATTTAACCCCGAGCCGTTGCACTATGAGTTTCAGTTAGTGAACACGACGCAACTTCCCGATATCAATCCGCTCAATCCCAAGTACCGGCTCTTTATTGACGCCTGGAAACGGTTACCGTTGCCGGTCAGCCGCTGGCTGGGGCCGTTCCTGGCACGCAGCTTGGGATAGTATGGAGGCGTCGTGAGTTTATGGAAAAAATGGCGGTGTCCTCGACTTGGCGAGCTGCGCTGCCAGCGTTGACCATTGCAATCCTGGCGATCATTGGCCTGTACTGGCCAACCCTGGCCGGCATGGCAATACAATGGTGGCATTATGAAACCTATGCTCACGGTATGCTGGTCGTACCGATTGTTTTTTACATGGTGTGGACCCGGCGTGAAAAACTGGCGACGCTGCAAGCGCATAGCGCGGCGCCAGGCTTGATTCTGTTGCTGCTCGGCAGTCTCGTTTGGCTGATTGCAGACGCTGCTCAAGTCGCTGTTGTGCAACATTTCGCCGTAGCCGGCATCATTCAAGTGACGATTTATACCCTGCTCGGTTGGAACATCACTTGGGCTATCCTGTTTCCCTTGGCCTATCTCCTGTTCGCTGTACCGGTGGGCGAGGCGCTGATTCCACCCCTGCAACAGGTCACTGCCTGGTTCACCGTTGAAGGTTTGCGTCTGACCGGACTTCCGGTGCTATGGGAAGGACTACATATCATTATTCCCTCTGGCAACTTCGAGGTTGCCGCAGCCTGTAGTGGCTTGCGTTATCTCATCGCCTCAGTCGCTCTAGGATTTCTCTACGCTTATCTAACCTATCGCAGCATTTGGCGGCGGCTAGCCTTCATTGTGTTGTCAGCCGTCATGCCAATTATCGCCAATGGCATCCGGGCTTACGGCATCGTAATGATCGCCCATCTCAGTGAAATGAAATACGCGACGGGTGTTGATCATCTCATCTATGGCTGGTTCTTTTTTGGCTTAGTTGTGCTGCTGATGTTCTGGATTGGCTCGTTTTGGCGGGAGTCAGAAGAGGTCATGAGTCAAGGATTCGCGGTCAGCGATCCGTCATCTAAAGATTCGACCATCGAACCCGCTGTTTCAGGTGCGACCGTGCATTATACGATTTGGACATTGGCCGTGATACTGGCAGCCGCAGCCGGTCCACTGTGGGCGGTGTGGGTTGACCGTGATGACTCGACGAGCGCGCCCATTGTCTTGTCAGCGCCACCAGCAATTGCCCCCTGGCGGGGACCGGAAGTGGATAACGATACATGGGAACCACACTTTAGCGGCGCGGATACCGTGGTCAGAAGCCGCTACCAATGGAATGGCAAGACCGTACATCTCTACATCGCTTATTACCGGCGACAGCGCCCAGACGCTAAGCTGGTCAGTAGTCAGAACAGCCTGTATGACCGCAAACAATGGCGTTACCTTGGCAGTGAGGGCCGGGTACAAATCCAGGTTGATCGTGTTCAATGGCCATTCGAGGCAACAAGCCTGACCGATGGTCTACGCAAGCGGCTGGTGTTGAGTGGTTATTGGGAAGGTGGGCGGATAGTCATTTCACCATATCTGGCCAAGGCGTGGGAAGCATGGGATCGCTTGAGCGGCGCCCAACGGGGTTCGGCACTGGTTGCCATAGCAGCGGATTATGACATTCAACCGGATGAGGCCAAGGTGGTCTTGCAGCGGTTTGTAGCAACCATGCAACCGGGCCTTGCGGCGGCGCTGGCAAGCATCCGCGGTGAAAACTGGAAATGACGAATAACCAATCACCCTTGGTGGCACATATCATCCACCGGCTGGATTATGGTGGTCTGGAAAACGGTTTGGTCAATCTGATCAACCACATACCGCCGAATCGCTACCACCATGCGATCATCTGTTTGACTGACTATAACCCGGAGTTTCGCCGCCGCATCCAGCAACCTGGCGTTGAAGTGTTTGCCCTGCATAAATCCGAGGGACACGATTTGGGATTATATGGGCGTTGCTGGAACTTATTGCGCCAATTGCGCCCGGCAATTGTCCATACGCGCAACCTGGCGGCACTGGAAATGCAGTTTCCAGCATGGTTAGCACGGGTCCAGAGGCGGGTGCATGGCGAGCATGGCTGGGATCGCGATCCAGCGCTGATGAATCCTCGCCACCATCGCTTGCGCCGCTGGTTGCGCCCGCTGGTTCAGCATTACATCGCACTGTCCGGTGAGATTGCCGGCTATCTGGAAACCCGGATTGGTGTAGCGCCAGAACGAATGAGCCGGATTATCAATGGCGTGGATAGTGTGCGGTTTCATCCCGGCAACGACCGCTCGCCGCTGCCTGATGGATTCGCGCTGCCGGGAACGCGGGTCATTGGTACCGCCGGGCGGCTAGAAAACGTGAAGGATCAACCTAATCTGGCACGGGCTTTCATTCGGCTGGCGAAAATGGTTCCCAATGCACGGCAACACATGCGACTTGTGATCATTGGCGAAGGTTCGCTGCGGGCCGGGATTGAAAGCCGGTTGAATGAGGCGGGATTGCGGGATTTAGCCTGGTTGCCGGGCGCGCAGGACGATATACCCCGGTTATTGCGCAGCTTTGATCTCTTCGTGCTGCCCTCCCAAGCGGAAGGGATTTCCAACACGATTTTGGAGGCGATGGCGTGTGGCTTACCGGTGGTCGCGACTGATGTGGGCGGTAATGCCGAGTTAGTGGTTGAAAATGAGACCGGGCGCTTGGTTCCTGCCCGAGATCCTGAATCGCTGGCGCTGGCGATCCAGGAATATGTAGACAACCCTGAAAGGATGCGAGCACACGGCACGGCAGGCCGGCGGCGGATTGAGGAACAGTTCAGTATGGAGGCCATGGTGACCGCTTATCTGGCGGTTTATGATTCGGTGCTAAAGTGCCGCGTTAAAACTCCCTTCTCCCTTTAAAGGAGAGGGGTTAGGAAGAGGAGAAACTATGTGCGGCATTACCGGCATTGTTGACACCCGCCATCGGCAGGAGATCAACCGCGATCTCCTGCACCGGATGAACGAATCGCAGCATCACCGGGGACCGGATGAAGGCGGTCTACACATCGAACCCGGAGTGGGTCTTGGCCACCGGCGACTCTCCATCATTGATCTCTCTACCGGCCAGCAACCATTATTCAACGAGGATGGCTCGGTCGTCGTCGTGTTCAATGGGGAAATCTATAATTTCCAGGAACTCGTTCCCGAACTGGAAGCCTTGGGGCATGTCTTCCACACTCGCAGCGACACCGAGGTAATTGTTCACGCATGGGAGGCTTGGGGCGAAGCCTGCGTCGAACGCTTTCGCGGCATGTTTGCCTTTGCCTTATGGGATCGCAACCAGGAAACTCTATTTCTGGCCCGCGACCGGCTGGGGGTCAAGCCACTATTCTATGCCCTGCTGCCCAATGGACAACTTCTCTTCGGCTCCGAACTCAAATCTCTGCTCGCCCATCCGGAGCTGGGGCGAGAGATCGATCCCTGCGCGGTCGAGGAGTATTTTGCTCTGGGTTACGTGGCCGAGCCACGCACCATTTTCACCAGCGCCAAAAAGCTGCCGCCGGCGCATACCCTCCGGGTCCGGCGTGGCCAGCCCCTGCCGGAACCCCATGAGTACTGGAAGGTGCGGTTCACGCTCGATCAACGCTTGACTGCAACAGAAGCGGCTGAGGAACTCGTCATCCGCTTGCGTGAATCGATACGGCTGCGCATGATCTCGGAAGTACCGCTCGGCGCATTCCTGTCCGGCGGCGTCGATTCCAGTGCCGTGGTAGCGATGATGGCCGGGTTATCCAGTGACCCGGTCAATACCTGTTCCATCGCCTTCACCGATCCCGCCTTCAACGAAGCGCAATTTGCCCAACAAGTGGCGGATCGTTACCAAACCCGGCATTTCGTCGATACGGTTGAGAGCGATGATTTCGGCCTGATCGACACGCTGGCTTGGCTGTATGACGAACCTTATGCCGACAGTTCCGCCATTCCTACCTACCGGGTTTGCCAGTTAGCCCGCAAGCATGTCACCGTGACGCTGTCCGGCGATGGCGGCGATGAGAGCTTCGGCGGCTACCGGCGCTATCGTCTACATCTCATGGAGGAACGGCTGCGGTCACTGCTGCCCTTGCGTATTCGCCAGCCGGTGTTTGGTCTGTTGGGCCGGCTCTATCCTAAAGCGGACTGGGCACCCCGGGTCTTCCGGGCCAAGACCACCTTTCAGGCGCTGACGCGGGATCCGGTGCAAGCCTATTTTCATTCGGTGTCGATTCTGCGTGATGAGATGCGTCAGCAATTGTTCTCTGACTCATTTAAAACGCAACTCGGCGGCTATGATGCCTTGAACGTGTTCCGCCGATATGCCGCCCAGGTGGAAGGCAGCGATCCACTAGCCTTAATTCAATATCTTGATCTCAAGACCTATCTGGTGGGTGACATCAACACCAAGGTTGATCGGGCCAGCATGGCGCATTCACTGGAAGTACGCGAGCCGTTGATGGATCATCCACTGGTGGAATGGCTGGCTACCCTGCCCTCTTCGCTGAAAATCGCCCAGGGGGAAAGCAAGTATCTGCTAAAGAAATCCATGGAACCGCACCTTCCACACGAAATTATGTACCGCCCGAAAATGGGGTTTGCCGTGCCGCTGATACGCTGGTTCCGGGGACCGCTGAAACAGCGGGTTCGCGATTCGCTGACGGGCGAACGGTTGCTGGGCACCGGCCTGTTCAATGCCGATTATTTGCGCCATCTGGTCGAAGCGCATGAATCCGGCCGGCGGGATTACAGCGCGCCCATTTGGACCGTGCTGATGTTCGAGGCGTTCTTGCGGCAAATGGATGGTGGCGAACGAGTAGAAAAGCAACCCGATATAAAACGGCAATCACTCTGATGCGCATCCTTCACATCCTTGACCATTCCCTGCCGCTGCACAGCGGCTATACCTTCCGCACTGCCGCCATTCTGCGGGAACAGCGGCGCTTGGGTTGGGAGACATTCCATATTACTGGCGCTAAGCAGGGTGCTACGTCAGCATTAGAAGAAACCACTGAGGATCTGCATTTCTTCCGTACTCCACAGGAAACCGCCGCATGGGCGCGCTGGCCGGTACTGAATCAGGCAGCGATTGTCCGAGGCTTGACTCAACGACTAGCGGAAGCCGTTACACAGGTCAAACCGGATGTGTTGCATGCCCACTCACCAGCACTGAACGGCCTGGCGGCACTACCCGTTGCCCGGCGCTTTCGTCTGCCGCTGGTCTATGAAGTGCGCGCATTCTGGGAAGATGCAGCAGTCGATCATGGCACCACGCGTGAGGGCAGCCTCCGTTACCGGTTGACCAAGGCGCTGGAAACTCATGTTTTACAACGCGCCAATGCCGTGACCTGCATCTGCGAAGGATTGCGTAATGACATCATCGGACGAGGCATTTCCGCGGAGAAAGTGACGGTCATTCCCAATGCAGTCAATGTCGAGCAATTCAGTTTAGGTGGGGAGTCCGATCCGGTGCTTAAAACTCAACTGGGTCTGAATGGATCACAGGTTCTCGGATTTATCGGCTCGTTCTACGCCTATGAAGGATTGGCCTTGCTGCTGGAGGCATTGCCGGGGTTATTAAAGCAAACACCCGATGTGCGCGTGTTGCTGGTCGGCGGCGGACCACAGGAGCAAGCGCTCCAAGCCCAAACACAGGCGTTAGAGATGGCCGATAAGGTCGTGTTCACTGGCCGGGTACCCCATGCTGAAGTCAATCGTTATTACGATCTGATTGACGTGCTGGTCTACCCGCGCCTGTCCATGCGCCTGACGGAACTGGTCACGCCGCTGAAACCGTTGGAGGCGATGGCTCAGGGACGGCTCTTCATTGCCTCCGACGTGGGCGGTCATCATGAACTAATCCGTAACGGCGGAACAGGAATACTGTTCCGAGCTGGCGATACGGGTGATTTGACAGCTAAGACATTGGAATTGCTAGCCCATCCCGAACGCTGGCCGGCGCTTAAGGCCAATGGCCGGCGGTTCGTGGAGAAGGAGCGGACTTGGCAAAACAGCGTAGGACGATATCAGGCGATCTATGAAGAACTGGTTAACGACTGATCGCTGTTCCTCCGCAGCCACAACTCCAGCATCGTCAGAATCCATACCAATTCTCCATAATAGGCGGCATGACCTTCGCGATGCAGTTGGCGCGCCTGATCGAGAAACGCCGGTTGAAACCAGCCGCGCTGTTTCAATGATTCCAACGCATCATCGGTGATAGCCAGCAAGCGTGAGTCAGAACGGGTCCACACTCCAAAGGGCAATCCGAAGCCATGCTTTTTCTTATTGATGATCGCTTCGGGTAGAAAACCGCGCACCGCATCCTTGTAGAACCAGCGCAGGGTCGTTCCCCGCAGTTTTTCGGCGGAAGGGATCCGGCAGGAGAGCGCCACCACCTCATCATCCAGCAAGGGATAAGCGACCTCAACGCCCGCCAACCGGCAAGCGGTATTGACCTTGACCAAGTCGTTATCATGCAGAGTGAAGTGCCAGTCCAGATAGAGCATCCGGTTCAAGGTTGACGCATCATCCGGCGCGAAGAACATCGCCTGTTTCAATTCCAGCGGTTCCAGGGTGCTCACCTGGTTAAGAAAGTCCGGGCTGAATACTTCAATCGGCTCATGGCGCACCAGGAAAGCATAGCTGTCCATACGGTCTGGCAAGGGAACTTGGGCCTGTTTGACATAACTATGGGCTTTGCGGGCCAATGGGACATGCGCCAGCGGTTTGGCAGCGGCAGCGATAAGCGATTGCAGTGCAGACGGCAGCCGGCCAAATAGCTCGAAAATCCCTTGCGTAGCGTAGCGTTCGTTACCGGCAAACAGTTCATCGCCGCCATCGCCGCCGAGCAACCGGCTAATCCCTTGCTCCCGGGCAAAGCGGGCGCAACAATAAGCCGGCAGCAGCGAGGAATTGCCGAACGGTTCACCGGTCGCAGCGGCGATTTGCGGGAGCAGTTCCGCCACATCGTCGGGCGTAACGTAGTATTCGTGGGGTGTCGTTTGAAAATGGCGCACGGCGGTGCGCGCATAATCCATTTCGTCATAGCCCGGCACAGCGAACCCAATGGAATAAGTATGCGCCGGTTGGGTGACGCGGGCCAGCATTCCGGCCACGGTGGAACTGTCGATACCACCGCTGAGGAACGCGCCAAGCTGGGCCGCCGAAGGTTCGCTGGCTTCACGCCGGATCACAGCCTCGATCATCTCCAGCATTTCACGCCCGGCCGCTGCGGCATCAATCGGCGTTTCCGCAAACTGGGGTAACCAGTACGGTTCAACGCGCAATGCACCATCCCGCCATTCGAGAAAGTGACTGGCGGGGAGTTTGCGCAGCCCCCGGTAAATCGTCCGGGGACTGGGGATCATATGGCAGTACAGGTAATCGTAGATCGCCTGCGGGTCGATACCGGTATCAAAACTGCCGACGCGAGTCAGGGCACCCGGCGCAGTAGCGAATAACAGGCCATCGGTTTGTGGCGCGTAATAGAGTTGCTCGATGCCGATCCGGTCAACGGCCAGCAATGCCGTGCGGCGCTCAGAATCGAGGATCGCCAAGGCAAAAGAGCCGGATAGTTTTTGCAGCGCAGACGTCCCCAGCGTCCGGTAGTCGCTGGCCAATGTATGCAAGATTGAGGAAACATCCCCGCTCACACTGGCATGGCGCAACCGGCCCAAGCAGGCGATCAGAAGACCTTCCTGTTCAAGGACCCCACCGTTAGTCACCGCGCAAAATGCGCTGGCCACGCTGAGAGTAGCTGGTTCGTACAGGGCGGCCGCCAAAGTGTCTTGAGTGCGGATAGCACCGGCTGGATGGGCTGGATTGAAGTAGCCCGCGAGGCCAGAAGCAAAAGGCATGTTGTGCAAACTGGAAATCATGGTTGATTAGATTGGTTCCGGTTTTAGGCCCAATGGCCCGCTATCACTGAAGATAGCACCTGATGGGCACCACCAGGGCGCCTGTGGATCGTCGATGCCATTGAACATATCGTTTCGATGACTGCTATTATTGCGTAAATATGGCCCGGAACCTATTCGAAGGGCCGCAAGACATAAAGCACAGTTATGCATGATCTCCTGTTTCTCGTCCATCGCATTCCCTTTCCGCCCAATAAGGGCGACAAGGTGCGCTCTTTTCATCTCTTACGCCATCTAGCCCAACATTACCGCGTCTGGCTGGGAACCTTTGTCGACGACCCGGATGATTGGCAACATATCGATGAAGTACGCCGGTTTTGCGCCGATGTCTACTGCGCGCCGCTCGACCCGCGTCGCGCCAAACCATGGAGTTTGCGCGGTTTGGCGACCGGCGAGCCATTGACTCTGCCGTATTATCGTCATGCCGGTTTGCAGGCTTGGGTGGATCAGGTTGTTACCGCGCAAGGGATTGAACGAGCACTGGTGTTTTCCTCGGCGATGGCGCAGTACCTGCATCGCCCCCCGCTAGACCGCTTGCGGCGGGTAATGGATTTCGTCGATGTCGATTCCGCCAAGTGGGCGCAGTATGCGGATGGGAAGCCGTGGCCCTTGAGCTGGATTTACCGCCGTGAAAGCCAGCGGCTACTGGCGTTTGAGCGGGCCGTGGCGCGGGAATTCGCCGCTAGCGTGTTCGTGACCGCCGATGAAGCGGCGCTGTTCCGCCAGTTAGCGCCGGAGATTCCTGCTGAACGGGTGCTAGCGGTTAGCAATGGCGTGGATACGGACTATTTCAATCCTGAGCAGGATTACCCCAATCCGTACCTGGCGAAGGAGCGGGTGTTGGTGTTTACCGGAGCGATGGACTATTGGGCAAATGTGGATGCGGTGGAGTGGTTCGCGCGAACGGTGTTTCCGGAAATCCATCGCGCCGCGCCGGACAGCCGGTTTTACATCGTTGGGGCGCGACCCACGACGGCGGTACAAGAGTTAGCAGCGTTGCCTGGAATCCACGTCACCGGGACGGTGCCAGATGTACGTCCCTACATTGCCCATGCCGCGTTTTCAATCGCGCCATTGCGGATTGCCCGTGGTGTACAGAATAAAGTATTGGAAGCACTGGCGATGGGCAAGGCGGTGCTGGCGACTTCGGCAGCGATGGAGGGGATTGGGCCGTCGCAGATGTCCAGCAATCCCACCACTCCCCTCCTCCAGCCATCCGATCGCTCCTTTGAAAAAGAGGAATTTGAGGGAATTTTGGTAGCCGACGATCCGGCCGAACTGGTACAACAGGCACTGGCGCTTCTGGAAAATTCCGTTGAAACGGAAAACGCTGGACGGAGCGGCCGGGAATGGGTATTGCGCCATTATGACTGGGACGGCAACTTGAGCCGGATGGCGGCGGTGCTGGAGTAAAATCGCTGCCTGCCTTATAGAGCCTGCCGTCGAAAATCTCTACCAACTGATGACATGACCGACTCTCTCACTAACCCGATGATGATTGATCAAATCCTTCAAGCCATGCCGAAGGTGTGGGCCATTTATCGCTTCGGTAGCGCCGGGACGCCGTTTGAGCGTAGTGACAGCGACCTTGATCTAGCGATTCTGACGCCCAGGCCAGCGAACAATCTGGCGCGTTGGGCGCTGGCGCAGGATTTGGCCCGACAGTTGCGCCGGGATGTCGATCTGGTGGACTTGCAGTCTGCTTCAGTGGTATTGCGCCATCAGGTGTTTCACCAGGGCCAGCGGATTTATTGCGCTGACCGTTTCGCGGCTGAAGAGTTTGAGAGTCGGGCGTTGTCAGATTACGTGCGGTTGAATGAGGCGCGGCGCGGTATTCTTCAGGATATTTATGCGTGGGGTAGAATCCATGCCGGATGATGTTGTTCTGAACAAAATCGCGGTGATCGAGCGCTGTCTGATGCGCATCCAGGAGGAGTATCAGGGTCATGAAGCGGAATTGATGACGGATTTTACCCGCCAGGATTCGATTATTCTCAATTTGTTACGGACGTGCGAGGCGGCGATTGATGTCGCCATGCATTTAGCACGGGTCAGGCGTCTGGGCATTCCCCAGGATAGCCGGGATGCCTTTACCCTGCTGGAACAGGCGAAGTTGATCCCGGGCGATTTATCGCGGCGCTTGCAGGCCATGGTCGGGTTCCGCAATATTGCGATCCATGATTATCAAAAGCTGAATCTGGAGATCGTCCGCTCCGTGCTGTCGGAACATCTCGTCGATTTTGAGGTGTTTGGTCAATGTCTGTTGGCTCTGAGCAATCATTCCGGTTAACAGAAATTTTAGAGAGGGTTGATTAACATGGCGTTCACTGCCGAACAACTGGCTGAGCGGATGCCGGACTTCCGCGAACTGCTCAGCGATGAACCGGAAATGGAAAGTACGCAACATTATCAACAACTGGCGCTGCTGGTGAGTCATCTGGAGTGGCATTGGCAGGGGCGCAACGACTTTTTCATTGGCGCCAATCTGACGGTGTACTACACCGATACCCAATTGCAGCGCCGGCAGTTTCGTGGGCCGGATTTTTTTCTGGTGCGCGAGGCATCGCATACTCCGCGCAATTCCTGGGTGGTCTGGGCGGAAGGCGGTCGTTACCCGGATTTGATTATCGAACTGCTGTCGGATTCAACGGCGACGGTGGATCGAACGGACAAGAAGAGCTTGTATCAGAACATTTTCCATACGCGGGAGTATTTCTGGTATTCGCCGATTACCGGGGAGTTTGAGGGATTCCGCCTGGGCGGCAACCAGCAGTATGAGCCGATTGTTGTAAATGAACAGGGCTGGCGATGGAGCGATGAATTGGGTTTGTATTTGGGGATGAAAGACGGTTGGTTGCGCTACTTTACGCTGGACGGGGCCTTGGTGCTGGGGCCGGAAGAAACCGCACGGCGTGAGAAGGAACAAGCTGTGCAAGCTGAGGAACGCGCCGAGTACGAACGTCAGCGCGCCGAGCAGGAACGCCAGCGCGCCGAGCGGTTAGCGCGGCGTTTGCGCGATTTGGGGTTCGATTTGGGGAACGAATAGCGGTATGTTCTTCCACAGTGTTTTTGCGCTAGCTTCTCCGGCGAGGCCGTGTGCTGCATAAGATCATCCAGAGTGTTGCACTAGGGCTGCCATCATCCATGAATGTCGCCGAGGTCTGCTGCGTGATGAATCGACCGATTCGGACGTTGTTGTTTTCAACGCTTTATCCCAGTTCGGTGCGGACGGGGCATGGCATTTTTGTGGAGACCCGGCTACGGCATCTGTTGGCCAGCGGTCGGGTGGAAACGAAAGTTGTGGCGCCGGTGCCGTGGTTTCCCAGCACCCACCCCCAGTTTGGCAATTATGCGCGCTGGGCCGCAACGCCGAAGCAGGAAATCTGGAATGGTATAGAAGTGTTTCATCCGCGCTATTTCTTACCGCCAAAGGTCGGAATGACGGTCGCGCCACTGCTGTTGGCCTTGGGGGCGTATCCGACTGTTCGGCGATTGCTGCGCGGTGGGTTTGATTTCGATCTGATTGATGCACACTACTATTATCCTGATGGCGTGGCGGCGGCCTTGCTGGCGCGGTGGTGTGGAAAGCCGTTTGTGGTAACGGCGCGGGGCACGGATTTGAATTTGATCCCACAATACGCTTTACCGCGCTGGATGATTCGCTGGACGGCGGAGCAGGCGCAGGCGTCGATTGGGGTGTGCCAGGCGTTGATGGACGTGTTGCGGGATTTGGGCGCGGCGCCCGATAAGTTGCATGTCTTGCGCAATGGCGTTGATCTGGAGCGGTTTCGACCCCTGGATCAACGGGCGATGCGCGCTGCTCTGGGCTTGCCGGCGACAGGGATGATCGTGCTGTCGGTGGGTAATTTGGTGGAGCTGAAGGGCCATCATCTGCTCGTTAAGGCATTGACGCGATTGCCGGAGGCGTACTTAGTGATCGTCGGTGAAGGTGAGGAACGCGGGCTTCTAACCCGGTTGATTCAACAGCAGGGTCTGGAGGAGCGGGCGCGTCTGGTGGGCGCTGTGCCAAATGCAGAACTGGCGCGCTGGTACAGCGCGGCGGATGTGTTGGCGCTGGCATCGAGTCGAGAAGGCTGGGCGAATGTGCTGCTGGAAAGCATGGCGTGCGGGACGCCGGTCGTCGCAACCCAGGTTGGAGGTTCACCCGAAGTCGTGCGCGATCCAGCAGTGGGTCGATTGGTCGAGGAACGCTCGGCAAGGGCTTTTGCGCAGGCCATTGATGCCTTGTTGCGGGATAATCCCGATCGATCGGCGGTGCGGCGTTACGCCGAGGGTTTCAGTTGGGAGGCAACGACCCAGGGGCAAATTGGGATTTTCCTGAAAATAATTAAATCATACCAGCGACTTCCATAGAATTATGCGCGATATCATTGTTGCTCTTGCGATTGGGCTGGTCGCCGCTGCCGCGCTTTTCCGCCCGGATATCGGTATTCTTGGCTGGACATGGGTAGGGATTATGAATCCTCATCGCCTCGGATGGGGGTTCGCTCGTGAGTTGCCCGTTGCAATGATGATAGGGGTGGCGACATTAGTTGGATTATTATTCTATCGTGGAGTAAAACGGTTTCCAGTTTGCGCACCCGTGCTGGCTTTGCTTGCTTTCGATTTATGGATGGTGGTGACTCATTTTTTTGGCATGTATCCTGAGCTTGCTGAGGTTTTTGCGGTCCGGATTTTAAAAATCCAGGTGATGGTCTTTGTCGCTATTTTTATTTTGGTTAATCGTCAGCATATTGACGCGCTCGTCTGGGTGCTCGTGGGTTCACTAGCGTATTATGGAACAAAGGGCGGGTTATTTACTATTTTGACGGGCGGCAGCTTTCGCGTTTGGGGACCGGAAGGTTCATTTATCGAGGGGAATAATGAGTTGGCTTTGTCACTGATCATGGTGATTCCTTTAATGCGTTATTTGCAACTCACTTATGGAAATAAGCGGATCAAACGTGGCATGGTGGCCTGTATGCTGCTCTGTGCTGCTTCGGCGCTTGGATCACAAAGTCGCGGCGCACTGTTGGCGATTAGTGCGATGGCTTTGTTGTTGTGGTGGCGTGGAAAGGGGAAGTTGCTGGGCGGTGTGTTGATTGTCGTGACCGCAGTTGCACTCATCTCATTTATGCCCAGCGAGTGGGAAAATCGGATGAATACCATACAAACCTATGATCAGGACGCATCGGCCATGCAACGTATTGATGCCTGGACGATGACCTGGAATCTTGCCAAGGACCATCCGATTATCGGCGGAGGGTATGCGATTTATACGATGGAAAATTTCATCAAGTATTCCTTGTATTTTGGGACAATGGGCACACGTAATGCGCATAGTATTTATTTTTCGGTAATGGGCGAGCATGGTTTTGTCGGCTTGGGATTGTTTTTGCTGATCTGGTTGACGACATGGCGGTCGGCTTCATGGATTCGCAAGCATAGCGGACCTGACGGCGAATATGCATGGGCTTACTGGTTAGCGTCAATGACGCAGGTTAGCATTATTGGTTATCTTACGGGAGGCGCTTTTCTGTACCTGGCTTATTTTGATTTGCCTTACAATTTGTTAATTTTGGTTGCGATTACGCAGGATTGGTTGAAGCGTGAGTTGGTTTCTCATGAGCATCAGCGTAGTCAGGCATCCTGTTTGCCTTCGAAAGAAGGGCATTTGCAAGAAAATCCGGTTGATCAAAAGACTTGAACAAGGAGTAACCGTTCAGACCCCTACTGAGGTAAGGGGGCGAGGGGCAGTCCGGCGCGCCGGTCAGCAATGACGCGTTCGAGATAGCGCCACGGGGAGTGGCCGCGCTGGCGGCAGGTGTCGATGACGCTGGCGAGCAGGGCTACGACCCGCGATCCGACCGCCGTGCGGGTGCCTAAACTGAGCTTGCGTAGGATCACCCAATGCCGCAGGGCGCGTTCCGCCTCGTTGTTGGTCAACGGTAGTTGCGGGTGATGCAACACCTGGAAGATGGCGTCCCAATCGTTGAGGAACTCCACCGCCAAGGCATGAGTTTTGTTATGAGCGCTCCCTTGCCGCTGCGTGCAGGCGGCCCGCAACTCGGCCAATTCCGAGGCATAGTGCGTGGGGAGATCGACCAGCGGCGGACCTTCGCGGGCGGCGTACACCGCCCCCATCAGAACCTCCATGGTACTCAGGACGAGACGGCCAAAGACACGGGCCTCGCGGTCGCAGCTTTGGGCCAAGCCGCGCGCCTTGCGGAGCAGGTGCGCCCAGCAACGCAGCCTGCGGGGGTAGTCGCGGTAGGCCATCCAACCGTCGCTCATTAGCCAGCCGGCAAAACCGTCCAGCACGTTGTTCACGAGCTCTTTGCCTCGCCCCGCCACGTAGTACAGGGTGATCGTCAGCGACCGGAACACCCACAGCCACAGCGGTTGACCCTGTTCAGGCCAGGACGTTTCGTCCGCATACAACAGGTCACTGTCCAGAATCGCCTGCACGAGTTCCTCCTCCGCCGGGGCCACCGCCGCGCTGGCTTCGTGGATGGTCTGATGAATCGTGCCGATGCTCAGCTTCAGCCCCAGCCATTCCGCCAGGAATTCCTGAATCCGTGCTCGTGACAGCCGAAATCGCAGGGCCAGCGCCACGATCAGCGCCGCCAGTCCCGGCCCTACTAGACGCCATTCGCTCAGCTCGATCCCGGACAGCAGCGGTTCCCCCTTCCCCTGACCCGCTTCGGCTCGGGTGCGATGCCCGCACGGACAGGGGGCTTCATAATAGCGATGATCCACTACCCACAGGGTCAGCCCCAGCCGCCCCGGATCGTTCCAGCGCAGATCGACCGCCTGAAAGCCGGTGTAAGCCACCGCCATCACTGACTCCAGGGGCCGGCCACAGCCGGCGCACCGATCCGGGTAGTGGGTCTGTACTTCATGCGCTTGGAACACTTGCGTCCGGCCGATCCCGGGTGCCCCGGGTTGTTTGCCGGAGGTGCGGGCCGGGGTCGTTTTCGCTGGAATCGTTTCCACCAAGGCCGTTTTCACCGAGGCCGGTTTGAGACCCCCATCTTCCACGGCCGCGTCCGACTCCGGCGGGCTACCGTTCTTCCGCTCCCACAGCGCCTGACTGCTCGGCGGACGCGAGCTATTGTCCGGCCCCTGATTCAACCGATCCCGGGCCTCTTTTAAATCGTCCAGTAGTTGCACCGACAGCGCACGCAATGCCGCCTCATCCAGGGAATCCAGGTAGGCAGGGTCTAATTGGCGCAGGCTGTATTCGCTGAGGTGCATGGCGGTTGACCAAGGGAACTAGGCTATAGTTTCCCATGCCCACCGCTCAAGGAAAAGTCAGCCGTTACAGAGTGGGGGTGAACGCTTACAACAAGGATAACATTGCGTTAACTTGGACGGCAGTGTTTAATGGCTGGTAAATTCTTCTTGCGCAACTGGTTATGAAAGAAAAAATACTTTCTTTAATAGGACCTTTTTTTTCGTTAGCGTCTCCAGGCGCAGTCAGAGGACGTCTATCCATTTTGATTTATCATCAGGTGCTGGAACATCCAGATCCCTTGCGGCCTGAAGTGCCAGATGTGTCCGTTTTTGAGTGGCAAATGCAGTTATTGAAACAGCATTTGTGCATTTTGCCGCTAGATGATGCCGTGCGGCGCTTGCGTTCAGGAACTTTGCCGCGCCGGGCGGTTTGTATTACCTTCGATGATGGTTATGCTGATAGCACCAAGGTGGTGTTGCCGATTTTGCAGCGATTTGGCGTTTCGGCCACATTTTTCATTGCTACGGCTTTTCTGAATGGCGGTCGGATGTGGCATGATACGGTGATTGAGACCCTACGTCATTTTTCAGGCGACTGGCTGGATTTGAGCGATTCTTTGGGACAACGCTTTCTGACAGGAACAATTTTCGAGAAGCGGCGTTCGGTGCGACGGTTGATCATGCTTTTAAAGGGTCTGAGTCCAACAATCCGCGATGCGGAAATCCGTCGTTTTGCAGCACCGGTTGCGGATCGGTTGCCTAATGATCTGATGATGACGTCGGAACAGGTTCGCGTGTTACATCAAGCTGGTATGGTAGTGGGTGGACATACGGCAACTCATCCGATTTTTACGACGGTCGATCTGGATACCGTGTATGCTGAGATTTTGCAGGGGCGTCTGATGCTGGAGGATTTGCTGGATGCGCCAGTGACTTTGTTTGCCTATCCGAATGGCCGACCGTTTTATGATTATATGGATGAACATGTTAATATGGTTCGTGAATTAGGTTTTGAGGCAGCGGTGAGTACCACCAGCGGGGTAGCAACGCGCACTGACGATTATTGGCAATTGCCGAGATTTACCCCATGGGATCGGGTGCCGGAGCGGTTTCTGGCACGCTTGCTTTTGAATTATACGAAGACGCATCCTGATGTTATCAGGAATACCCTCTGAAGTGATACTACCTTGCGTGATGGGTTGACTCCGATGAAGAGAAACTTAACAGCCTATACAAAAAATTCTTTTTTCTCTTATGCAGACCGACAGGCTCTTGCAGAGATCGGTGTTCATCTTAAACATCTGCAGTTGATAGAAGCTACCAAGATTGCTTATTGGTGGCTGGTTAATGAGAGTTGGCGATTTTCTCCCATCTTTTTCTATGAACAGTATGTGAGCCGTTCCTTCGATAGCCAGTATGGTACCGATACGTTGGCCCGTGTTGATCTGACGACGTTGGATATTGATAGTCCGAATAAGGATTATGGGGTTTATTATCAGGCATCTCCAGTCTATTCAACCCGTAAAGTGTTGCATAGCCTTAAAATTGCTTATGAAGAATTCACCTTTGTAGATTTTGGTTCAGGTAAAGGGAGAACTCTTCTCTTGGCAGCAGAGTTACCTTTTCAACGAGTTATAGGCGTGGAGTTTAGTAGAGAGCTGCATGCCTGTGCGTTGAGTAATATCGCGGTATTTGCGCATAAGAAAGCGAAATTAGTTGAATCTGTTTACTGTGATGCAACGCTGTTTGAGATTCCGTTAGATAATCTTGTGTTGTATTTTTTTAACCCTTTTGATGAAGAGGTGCTTTCGCAAGTTTTAGCTAACGTCAATATATCGTTGGAAAAGCATCCTCGGCGGGTGTTTGCTGTATACCATTATTTGCCTGATAAGGGTCTATTTGAGAATTTGGATAGATTTCGCTTGATTAAACAGTGGCATCGGTACTATGTCTACGAATGGAATACTGGTTCAAAATTGTGAGTTAAATTAAGTGGGGTTGCTAATATGATGATGGGTAAGTTTATTAAAATTGGTTGTCTGTTTTTTTTGCTGATTTCTATAAATCCAGAGACGTGGGGTTGGGGTGGTGCGCGCGGTGAAGGTTCTGACATTACTGAGTTTGAATGGGCAACATGGCCTGATTACTGTAAGGCGGCTTTTCTCAATAGTGAATGGGGTCATGGAAGTCCCTTTACAGATAGGATATCTATGTCTTCGATGTCGGAATACCGAAAAACTTACATGCAAAAGATTGGTGTTCCTGGCCCCCATCATTTTTGCCTCGCTACGATTTATATAAAAAGAGCAAGGGGGGGAATCGGAGTTACTCAGAAAAAGTCGATAGAATTACTGAAACGGGCCATTGATGAAATCACTTATTCATATGGTCGAATGAGCAAAAGTGCGCCTCTTTTTTCCACTGTTTCTGCTTACTATGGCATAGCACTTTACCAATCTGGGGACCATGATAGAGCTTTTGAGATTTGGAAGGAGGGTATTACAGTTCAGCCTAATAAACCTGAATCTTATGTAGCTATGGCAGAAGCCCTTCGGTCAGAGCGCAAAATGAAAGAAGCTCTTGAGTTATTATTGAGATTTGATAAAGTCAAGCAGCAACCATCTGCTGAAGTTGAGTATTTTTTAGGTCATACTTATCTTGATTTAGGGTTGTATGACGATGCAAAGAGGCATGCAGATAAGGCCTATCAATTAGGCTATCCACTTCCAGGACTGAAAAACAAACTGAGGAGAATAGGGAAGTAACTACCTCCCTCGGCAAAAGCTATAGTCTCGCTTGTAGCTTGTAGATAAATCAATCCGGTTATCTTCACAGCTACTACATGGCTTGAGCGAATTCACAGGAACCGTCGAAGAACCAGAGTTTTCTTGACCACTCAATAACTCTTATATAACTCTCCTTTTACAGGTCGTATGATTCTTAAAGTTCTACCAATGATTTCTAACTAATTGAAAATGTTTATAAAAATATTTTTAGGTATTATGGGTGCTGAAAAAAACTAATCCATAACCTGGAAAGGAGCGATATATGATCGTTATAGAATCAACGGGTGTTGAGGGTTTTTTTGTTTAGCCTTCAATAAGAGAGTCCTTCAAACCAGATTCGCTCATATCGGCAAATGGAT
>DDST01000010.1 GCA_002343485.1 Proteobacteria bacterium UBA2383 | reverse complement strand
AAATCCCGGTTTTCTACCCGATTTCTGTGCTAATCCCACTGTTTTCCTAACAGTTTTACTGGCCGAGTTATTTGCGTTGGTGCTGGCGCTGAGCGAAACCGGCCAGCTAGGCGACTTCTGGAATCGCTTGGCGCTGATTTCACTGTTCGTGCAATGGGTGTTGCTCGGTGCTGCTGCTGTTCTGTGCCTGTGCAAGCACTGGTTGGCCCGCTTGGGACCTGCTGCGACCACTTTCGCTGTTCTTGGCCTCACGCAACTGGTTACGTTGAGCTTCTCGCTCATCAGCGGCGGATTTTTGGCTCCATCCTTCGACTTGGGGATTCCTTCACTAACCTTCATCGCTCGTAACTTGGCCATTGCTGGCATAATCACCCTGATTACTCTGCGTTATTTTTATATAAGTTACCAGTGGCAGCGGCAGATCAAAGCTGAATCCCGCGCTCGGCTGCGGGCTTTGCAGGCGCGTATCCATCCCCATTTCTTATTTAATACGCTTAACACTATTGCTAGCCTGATTCCTGGCCAACCAGACCAAGCCGAGCAAGCGGTCCTTGACTTGGCTGATCTACTGCGTTCAGCACTAAATAATCGCAGCGCAATTTCTCTAGCGGAAGAACTGGAATTGACCCGGCGCTATCTAGCTATCGAGCGATTACGCATGGGCGAACGGTTGAAGATAGACTGGCAACTGGCTGATGATTTACCTTTCGATACTCCTTTGCCGCCGCTGGTATTGCAACCGCTGGTTGAAAACGCCATTCGCCACGGTCTTCAGCGGTTACCCGAAGGAGGAACACTGATGCTGCGTATCGATAAACAGCCTGACAAGCTGCGCGTTACTCTCATCAACCCTTGCCCTGCTATTGATGGTGCATCTGGTCAGCGTATTGCTCAGGACAATATCTGCCAGCGGTTGGCGCTTGCCTATCCCCAGATGCCTCCATTGGAAATTGTCAAAACTACCGGTCGCTACCAAGTCACATTTACAATTCCGCTGAAGAAATGAAATAGACTTGGGTGGGGTATCCGTGCGTGCCTGCTACACTGTGAAAAATCATATGATGTCTTTCTGCTATGCGTATTTTGGTCGTCGATGACGAACTCCCAGCCCGCATTCGTTTGCGTGAGCTACTTAATCGCTTACCTGATCATGAGTTTTGCGGCGAAGCCGGGACTGGCGCCGATGCCCTGCGCTTAGTTCAAAAGCTTAATCCCGATATTGTACTGCTAGACATCCAGATGCCGGGGCTGAGTGGATTGGAAACCGCCCGCCAGTTAGCAGAAATAGAGAAACCACCCGCTGTAGTCTTTACTACAGCCCATGGTGACTACGCGCTGGAAGCCTTTGATACACAAGCTATTGCTTATCTTTTAAAACCAGTTCGGCTGGAACGTTTGGAGCAGGTCTTGACCAGCGCTAGCCGCGTTAACCGCGCTCAACTGAGTCAGCTGGCAGCAGATCAGTCAGTTGATAATGGCGGTCGCGCCCATATTCGCGCCCGGATCGGTCAGCGATTGGAATTGATCCCGCTCGCAGATGTGTTCTATTTCCAGGCTGATCAGAAATATGTCATGGTTCGCTATCGCCACGGTGAGGTTTTAATTGAGGAATCGTTGAAAACTCTGGAACAGGAATTGAGTACACGCGTGGTGCGGGTTCACCGCAATGCTTTAGCGGTAGCAGTCCATATTGCTGGGCTGGAGAAAGCCACTGACGCTGGTATGGTGCTAATTTTTGATGATATCCCCGACCGATTGGAAGTCAGCCGCCGTCATCTTCCCGCTATTCGCCGATTTCTCAAGAAAACCTGAGCGTGTGGGAAGAGAGCAAGCGGGTGAATATCCCCGCTTAAAAACTTCCCTTGTCTTTAAGGTGATCAACAAGCTATCATCCTTGCCCCGAAAATTGCCGGAATAGCTCAGTCGGTAGNNTTCGATTCCTCTTTCCGGCACCAGCTAAATCAATTTGTTACAAAATAGTTATTAGGTCGACTAATAACCGGTCAAAGGCCGATCAAAGGCGCGTCATTAGTTTTGGTTAGCGTCTAACATTGCCAGTCGAGACGGTTTTCTTGCTGGCCAGCGTAAGAAATCACTGGCGATTTATGGATAACGCAGAGTGATCCTCTGCCGTGTGGATAAGAGTCGCCCTCGACAGCCGTCTAGGGCCGGGGGTGTTATCGTTCGGAGGCGACTATACCGCTGGTTTTTCGATGCGAATCCAGGCAATGATATCGTAAATCTGAGTGACCGTCAGGCNNATAGCTACGGGCAAGATCGGCGTGGTTGCGGCCATTGAAGCCCTGCCGGATCTTGGTATCGCGCCAGGCGCGTTTCATAGTGTCTTGCTTAGAGATATATCTGGCAGCCAGAGAAGGTCAGGCCTAGATCCTCGGTGCAGGCCATTGTCAGGGTTTCGGCGGTTGCGTCGGACAAGCGCTGTCCTAGGCACGTGTGACAGGTGAGCGATGTCCGCTAGGATCGGTGGGTAATGGCCAGGCAGTTCCATGATAACCTCGGCGTAAGGTGAGGCGGGATGGTGGCTATTTTACCCGGTATAGCGGGTTATTTCCCTTGTGCATTCAGTGCCTTTGCTCTTCCAGTATCTTCCGGGATAATCCGCTTTGATATGCTGGATTTTGTGGTGTGCGGTGAAGATTTCTCCCCATTACGAAGAAGATTTCTGGGTCAGGCGTTCCTGCCCCAGGTGCAGGCTGGTTGATTCTTCTGGAGGCTAGGTGTATTTAAGGTAGAGGTGGATTCGTTTCAGACGTTTATGCATGAGGGGTGCGTTATGCACAGCATCATGCGCTGCCTGTTTACCTGTCTATGCTGCTGTCTGGCAGCTTACCAATACCTTCAGCCTTGGCTGATGATGAGCACGAACGAGGATAGATCCCCCATAGCGGCACTCCTGCAAGGTGGCGGTCAAGCTGATGGGTCCTTTGCTCTACGGCGTTTCATTATCTGATTGCCTCATGATCATCTCATTC
>DDST01000190.1 GCA_002343485.1 Proteobacteria bacterium UBA2383 | reverse complement strand
AGAAGCTCAAGATCGGTTCCGTCAATGGTCATGCTGCTAAATAACGTGGACATCATGCTCCTCCGAAGGATAGATAAATGCCGTCGACACGTGAAGGCTTGATGCAGATAAAGTCACGGTACGGGTCGTGATCCCCCGTGCAGTCCGGCAACTGGAAGCATGATCGATGCCAGCCCGAGCTTTGCAAAATTGGCGGCGATATATCAATTAAACAGGCTCATCCGTGTCATCACGCCATCGCGCTTGATTAGCCAGTGCTGCATCGCGCCACCGATATGCAGGACGAGGAGGCCCACGATGACCCAGCCGGCCATCTCATGAAGCGAGAACAACCTCTCGCTGAGCGCCTGGTTCTTGCCGGTCAATCCTGGCAGATTCCAAGCGAAGAACTGCACGGGATAGCCGCCCGCTGCGGTGGCCAGCCAGCCCAGGACCGGTTGAGCCAGGAGCGCCACGTAGAGAAGGTCATGAACTGCGCGGCTCGCTACCCGCTCGAATCCAGTGAGGGGCGGCCGGTACGGAGGGGCGCCCAGAGCCAGCCTGAAGCCCAAACGCAAGAGCATGAGGGCCAGGATCATGACGCCGAAGGTTTTGTGGCCGGTGTAGAGGGCATTGGTCACTGTCTTCCCAAAGGTCTCCTGGGTTCCTTCGAAACCCAGAAATCCCAATATCATGCCCACCCCCAGCGTCCCTAGTACCAGGAGGGCGATCAGCCAGTGCAATAGGCGTTGTATCAGAGCATAGCGATTGGTCTCGGTCATCGTTGCCTCCGGCCGGTGATTTGGAAAAGAACCCGTAAGAGAACCATTGAATCATGGACCCTGCGATGACCGGCTGCAATATCTGCTACCCCAGAATGATCCGCCAAGCAGGTAGAGTCAGGCATTCGATCACGGGCCAAAGATGAAGGCGAATTGAATCCATGATCGGTTCTCAATACACTTCAACCGCCATCTATTGCTCGAACGCCTGCTAGGGACGTTGCATCGGTCATGTTCAGTGCAGGGGACCGCATGAACGGCTTGTTGTGGCGGCCTGGCCCTAAACCAGCTTTGCTGGAGCATCTGCCGATCTTTCTTGAAGACTCCCGGAAAAAACCATGAATCAGAACCTCCTGTTCCGTTGGCTTGGGCCACTGCTTTTCGGGTGGCTGGCGGGTTGTGCGGTTCCACCGCCCATTGATGATCCGATTCAGGATACGAATTTCCAGGGACCGCCTTTGGCGGTGGTGCGCGCCCAGCCCGATGCGTTTCTCCAGATGCCGGTTCGCTGGGGCGGCGCCATTGCACGGGTGGATAACCGGCGTGAGGGAACGGAACTGGAAATCGTTGAACAGCCTTTAGACCGGCGCGGTTGGCCTGTTGCTGACGACGACAGCGCAGGGCGCTTTCTTGCCCAGATTCCCGGCTTTCTGGACCCGGCGATTTACGCTGTAGGACGGTCGATCACCGTCGTGGGTCTCCTGACCGGTGCAACGCCAGGTCAGGTCGGCGACTATCGCACCGCTTTTCCTGTGGTGGCCGTGGATCACCATCGGCTTTGGCCGGAGCGCCGCACGCCGGAAGTGATTTATGTCCCAGATCCCTACTGGTATGGCCCTGCTTATCCCTGGGGCTACCGGCGAAGATTCTGGTAGTGATTCCAGCGTTTTCTGGGGCGAGCAAGGATCGGGTTGTCATACTGTAATAATGCCTCTGGACGGTAGCACGGCCCTTGCTCGGGCAGATTTGGCTGCCAGGTACGGCGACGATCAAAGATAGGATCTTGCGCACCGCCGCCTTGGCAGCCCCAGAATATGTCAAAAGATAATAAGTACAAATGAGTACATGATAAAAAATTATTTCACTCTTCATGCCATTCCGGCTTTTCGTGTGCGGGCCAAGATGAATCTGCAGGGCCCAATATGGGCTGCCGGGACAAGTTTGTAAGTATTATGTGACTATGTGGAATTAAACATTGACTCTTGTCAGGCCAGACTACTATTAGTGTAATCATTCAGTCTCCTTGCCCTCTGCGCTCACTCCCAGCCTCTCTCCCGCAAGCAGGCGAGGGGAGTGAACGGTTCCTATTAGTGATAACGCTTTTTGCCTAACCTTTTGAGGATTTTCTGATGAAGAAAAATTTGCGATTGCTATTGATTGGGTTTTTTCTAGTTATGACCTTTCCGGCATGGGCTGACAAGGGATTGATCGCTGCCGAAAGTCCGCTGAGTCCGAAGGAAACAATGGATCGCTTGGAAAAGGTCCTTGAGCAGAAGCGCATGACGATATTTGCCCGGATCGACCATGCCGCCGCCGCGAAATCTGTTGGCGAGACGCTGCGCCCGACGGAAGTGCTGATCTTTGGCAATCCACGGGTTGGGACGAAGTTTATGGAATGTGGCCAAACGGTTGGAATTGATCTCCCCTTGAAAATGCTGGTGTGGATGGATGCCTCTGGTCAAGTTTGGCTTGGTTACGAAGATCCAGCCTCTCTGGCAGCGCGCCATGGGATTTCGCAATGTCCTGTCGTGAAAAAAATTAGCAACGCACTCGCCGGGTTCGTAGAAGAAACCGTTGGTCAGGAGCGGCCAAAAAACCATCGGCCAAAAGCACCGCCGGCTCCTCGGCAAAAGACGACTGAATGATTGTGTGGAGCTGAGTACAGAGAAAATTGAAGTTCTTCGAGGCCAGTCCAAATATCAGGGAGATTTTTGATGGGTGATAAGATTAGGAGCCCAAAATACGTCAACAGGCACGCGATCTTGGTTCAGTATTCCCCGGACAGGCATTTCTGTGGCTAAACCAGGGGTGCATGCATGCTGGTAAGTCTGCCATTTCTCATGGCCCGCGATGAGTAATATGAGATGGCGGCTATCCAGCAGAGTATTCAAGGTCAATGTCATGCGGACAGGGTGTTGAGCGCTGGGCGGTTGAATAAATTGGTAAGCACGCGGATTTGAAGACGCCAGGGCGTCTTGGATTCCTGGCGCGCCTGGGAACAACGAGGCAATATGGCCGTCAACCCCCATTCCAAGGATCACCAGATCGAACGGACGGGGAACAGCTTTGAGGCGGCGCTCACAGGTGTTTTCGGCGGCTTCGGGTTCCCGTTCCGCTGATTTTAGACCTACAAAACGAAGTGCTTTGGCCGGGCCGGTGAGCAAATGCTCGCGGACGCTTTTTTCATTGCTTTCCTCGTTGGTAATGGTGACCCAGCGCTCGTCCGTGAGCGTGGCAGTTACTAGGGGCCAAGGAATATCTGCTTTCGCCAAGCGCAAAAATAATGCTCGAGCGCTGGCGCCGCCCGGTACCACCAGACTGGCTTGTCCCCGCCGCATAGTGGCCCGGCGTAAGGTTACTGTGGTCGAGGCGACCAGCGCATTGAGCATCTGTGCGCCTTCAATAAAGCGATGTTCCGTTAAATTCGCCATAGTGGTTAGATTGGCTTGTCATAGGTATCTATAGATTATCCGGGCGAGAGCCTCTCATGTGAGTTTCTCGCCGTACGTCAACGTGATACCTATCGGATGCCTTACTGATAATCACGTAGCGGCGGCAATAATAAGCTAGTAATGTGTGCTGGCGGGGGAGTGAAACCCCATACCGTGTCCCTCCGGTAACTTCATTGAGCTACTTGAAATTGTAGCAAGCGCTCTCCATCCTGCACGGTACCCCAATAATTGGATTTAAGTCATGAGAAAGGCTAAAGGATTTCCGCACCTGGATGAGCCCGGCATCCTTCGGGTTCCAGACCGGATTGGCCTGTTATTCGCGGTGCTAGCGGCGGCCGGGTTTTCTTTCAAGGCGATCCTGGTCAAGCTCACCTATCAGTATGGAGTCGATGCGGAAACTTTATTGGCCTTGCGCATGACCTTTAGCCTGCCGTTCTTTATGGTTATGGGTTGGATGAGCGCTCGCCGCGAGTCAACAGTACTGACACTGTACGATGGGGCATGGCTGTGCGGATTGGGGTTGTTTGGTTACTATCTGGCGAGTTATCTTGATTTTCTCGGTCTGCACTACATCAGCGCTGCATTGGAACGGCTGATCCTGTTTGTTTACCCGACCTTGGTCGTCATTCTCTCGGCCTTATTTTTCGGCCAACCGGTTACTCGCCGGGTGCTGGGCGCGCTGGCGCTATGCTATGCGGGCATCGCCTTGGCAGTGGCGCACGATCTACGCATAGCGGGTTTGGCGCAGGATATCTTTATCGGCAGCGCTCTGGTCTTCGGCAGTGCCCTGTCTTATGCGCTCTATTTGCTGGGCAATGGGGTCGTGGTGGGCCGGCTCGGCGCTGTGCGAGTGACGGCATTCGCCTCTATCGTTGCCTGCTTGCTGGCTATCGGTCAGTTTCTATTGATGCGGCCAATCTCTGTTCTCGTCCAGCCATGGCCGGTCTATACACTGGCTTTGGTGATGGCGTTGTTTTCGACCGTATTACCGGTCTGGCTGGTCTCAGAAGCCATCCGCCGCCTCGGTGCTGGACCCGTGGCTATGACCGGGAGCCTGGGGCCGGTGGTGACTCTGTTGTTAGCATGGTTCCTGCTTGACGAGGAACTAGGTATGACACAATTGGCAGGCGCAGCCCTGGTGATTACCGGAGTGACGGTGATGGCCCGCCGCTAGCGGCGGGCCTGTCAGTGGTTGAATCGGCGTCGTCACATCGCATCATTTTCACCAACCGGTTTGCCGCGCTCCTCTTCGGGAATGGCAGCAGTTTCTGCGCATGCAGCCTGAATCCAGGTTTGCACATGATGATCTTGGCGAACCGTGTCGACGTAAATCTTGGCTTCTTCAGGCAGAGCGACGCCATAGGTGTGAAAGCGCAAGGCGACCGGCGCAAACATCGCATCGGCGCATGTAAAACAGCCGAACAACCAAGGTCCCTCTTCACCATGGACCGTCTGCCGGCAGGTTTTCCAGAGAGCCACTATCCGGCCAATTTCCGCCTGGGCCACGTGTGAAGGCATCACGCCCGAACGCCGGGTACGGCAATTGAAAGGTAGTTCCTCGCGCAACGCAGTGAAACCGGCGTGCATCTCATTGGCTGCTGACCGGGCCAACGCCCGGCGATGTGCTTCAGCCGGCCAGACCGTTGGGTAACGTTCAGCCAGGTACTCGCCGATCGCTAGTGATTCCCAGATCACTTGATTTCCATCCAGCAGGACTGGAACCCGGCCAGAAGGAGAATAGCGAGTGATTTGACCGGTCGCATCCGGTGCATGCAAGGGAACAGAGATCTCATGAAATTCCACGCCTAAATGTTTCAGTAGCAGCCAAGGGCGCAAGGACCAAGATGAGTAGGTTTTATTACCGGTAACCAGGGTCAGAGTGGACATGGAAATCTCCTAGAGGGGTAAGCAATGCATGCGGATCAATCTTCAAGTGCGCCAGAATGGTTTATTGCCTTCTTGGAGCGCATCAACCCGGCTGATCCCGATGTCTTTCAACATAGCATCATCGAGGGCGAGCAAGTCTCGGCGTTGGCAGTAAACCGCATAATAATTACGCAAACAGGCAAACACGCCGGTAAGAATGGCGCCAATCCTCGAATGGTGATTGATGGATTGTTCCGGGTACAAGGCTGCATCGTGACACATGGTTTGATCCTCCATTATTTCAGAGTGTCACGATGGATCATGAAGAACGCTGATTGATTTATCCAACGAATAGGTTTTATATGACTCATCATTTTTTATGATGAATTGGGAGTGCCTCATGGCTGCTCAACTTGATCCGGATCTCCTGCGTACCTTTATCGCTATCGTTGATGCTGGTGGTTTCACCTCTGCCGCACAGCGGGTGCATCGCACCCAATCGGCCGTCTCCATGCAGGTCCGGCGGCTGGAAGCCATACTGGACCGGGCATTGTTCCAGCGCGAAGGCCGCGGTGCGCAACTCACCCCAGACGGAGAAGCGTTGCTTGGCTACGCGCGCCGCTTGTTGAAGTTGCACGACGAAGCGCTCGCTGTACTGACCCGTCCCGATCTATCCGGTCTATTGCGTCTCGGTACGCCGGATGACTATGTGGGGCGGTTTCTGCCCGATATTTTGGTGCGGTTTGCCCGTGCTTTTCCGCGTGTTCAGGTCGAAGTGCATTGTGAGCCGAGTGTGAATCTACGCGGGTTGCTGGCCGCAGACCGGCTGGATTTGGCACTGATCACCTGTACGCCTGGCGCGGAAACCGGTGAGGTGTTGCGCCGGGAACCCACTGTGTGGGCAACTGCCGAGCGCCATCTGGCTCACGAAGACGAGCCATTGCCGCTGGCGCTGTTTCAACCAGGTTGTCCGTTTCGCGATTGGGCGCTGACGGGTCTGAGCGGATTGAACCGCCCCTATCGCATTGCCTACACCAGTGCCAGCATCAGCGGTATTCTAGCCGCCGTGACCGCGGGGCTGGCCGTGACCGTACTCGGGCGCAGTATCCTGCCCAGCGGGGTGCGCGCGCTCCGCACTGAAGAGGGATTTCCACCGCTGCCGCCCGCCAGTATCACCTTGCATCGCGGCAGTTCAGTCTCGGCGGTGGCAGAATGTCTGGCTGGTTATATGCGCGAAGGATTTGCTGCCGAGGGGCTGCCCCCGTCAATGTCTGTGATGAGCCCAGCGGTTATGGCTTGAGAATCTCTAGCTTATTCTTTTAAAACGGCCTTGCAACGCTTTGACCAATCAAAGTCAAGGCACTCACAATGGACAATGCCAGAACGGCATGGCGGGTGTGGCCTCGGTCCAGCCAGCGGGCCAAATAAGGGGATAACCAGTAACCGGCTAACACGCCCGGCGTGAGTTGCAGGGCGAGGATCGCTTCGGATTTGCCGAAGCGTCCAGCCAGATGCAGCGCCGTCAGCATGACTAGGCTGGATACACAGTACAGCAGACCCAGAGTGGCGCGCAAAGCTGCACCTTCGAGGCGTTGGTAGAACAGCGCCAGCACAGGCGCACCGATACCGGCCGTAGTGCCCATAAAGCCTGCCAATATGCCTGCCAGACCTGCTGCTGAAGCGGAGAAGGGTAGATGCAGTCCAGCGACGCTGAGTCCAACGGCCCCCAGGACCAGAAGGCCGAACAGAAGGCCTAAAGTCGCGAGTGGCAATAAAGCCACCAATGCGCCTCCTAACGTAATGCCAGCTAGCAGGCCAAGCAGCATGGAACCCAGATGCCGGTGTTGCCAATGCCCCCGGCCCCGGTAGGCCATCAATCCAGATAGGAGCAGACTTGCCGCCACACAAGGACCCGGCACCCAGTCCAGAGTGATCAGCGACAGCAAGGGTACCACGATCAATCCAGCGCCCAAGCCCGATGCAGCTTGCAGCACACTCCCCAGCACCATTACCAGAATGGCCAGACCGGTGGCTAGCATAGGGGTCATCACTTCAATTCCTCCTGATGAATCGTCCAAGCGGGCTGTAGCAGCCTTGCTTCCATTTATAATGGCCAGGCTAAGGCAGAGATCGAACAGCACTTGCAGATTCTGTTTGGTCGTCAGGGATCGATATACCCTGGCGGAGGTCTGTTATACGCTCTTTGTTCAATTTTTTCTGCGCATGGATATCACGCCGCCGCCTGCGGTGAGTGTATGGCCGGAACGAATCCTTAATCGTCCGGGCGCTTTGCGAATCAAACCAGAACGCTAATCGGACGTTGCTTGAACTGGAGTTCCGTCACCAGCTTTGGGAAATCCGGAAGGGGGAATATTATGAAATGCTGGAACTGGGCTGGAATCATGTTGCTGATTGTGCCGGTCACACCGGCATTGGCTGTCAA
The DNA here is from genome assembly GCA_002343485.1 of Proteobacteria bacterium UBA2383. Lineage (GTDB taxonomy): Bacteria > Pseudomonadota > Gammaproteobacteria > Competibacterales > Competibacteraceae > UBA2383. The sequence continues at coordinate 735 of DDST01000190.1, read as the reverse complement.
CAAGTGCGTTGAAAACAGCGGCCGGATTTTCTACCAGGCTGCGCCCTGTCCGGCCAATACGCATGGCGGTGAACTGAGCCGGAATATCAACCGGACCTTTTCTGGGCAGGTTCAACGCTCAGCCACGACAGGGGTGATTACCGTTATCCCGGACAACACGCTGCCGGTACAGAATCAAGCGAGTCCTGATGGGCAATAGTTGCAGAAAGCCTTGCCGTAACGAAATGATCGCTTGTTGCGTGTTGACCAGGGTGATCAATATAGCGTCATAACCGGCGCCAGAACGGTACGGATTTCTGCCGTGGTTAAATAGCGTGGCTGTTGTGCGCTGTCTTGCAGATGGCTACACACCAGCCGGAATACATCGGGTTGACGATCCGAATGCAGATAGAGATTCGTCGTGAACCGTAGCAATGCAGGGCCATCATAGTCCTGCAAACTGACGTGGTGCAGGCCCGTTTCCCGTTGGGAAAAGCGTTCCCATTCCTGACTAAAGCGCACAATAGTGAATCGATCGGCGACCACCGTCCGTGGTTTTTCATCGATGGAATAGACTTCTAACCGGCAGACGGCTTCATAGCGGTAACGGCCGCCAATGGACGTCCCTAGCACGAATACGCCTGCCTGTCCCGATGGAATCGTCAGGTTCTGGTGTAGATCGATCGGTGTGCCGGTTGGAATGCGATCACGGCGGTCGACATCCAAGCCGTCCAGCGCCGAGCAGGCAGCCAGGAG
>DDST01000094.1 GCA_002343485.1 Proteobacteria bacterium UBA2383 | reverse complement strand
TGGCGAAGATGCTTGTCGGACGCGACGTGACCACTCCGCCGAAAATCTCGCGCTGATTCGCCGGGTCGCTTTGAATACCCTGCGTCACAATGGCCCGATCCGCGATAGCCTCAAACAGCGGAAAATTCGTGCGGCTCTCAATGACCGTTATCGGTTAAACCGCCTCTTGGGCATCGTGACTCCCGCCTCCTCATAGCGCGATTGCCCTGCAGACGCAAGGAACGCCTTGCGTCTGGCCGCCAAGTCGCCACTTCCCTCATGCGTTCAGCCATCGCTCCCTTGGGAACGCTATCCGCTGTCAGTCACAGTCAACGGCGATGGGTGCTTGGGCGCTTCCGGGATTTCATGCGGCAACCACGCCCGCACACGACAGCCGCCTCCAGGGTCGGCGTCGATGATCGCCGCGCCGCCTAATTCTTGGGCGCGCTGTTTGATCAGCGCCAGGCCGTGACCGCTCCGAGTCGCATTGAGATCGAACCCGCGCCCGTTGTCCTCAATCTCGATCCATGCGCGATTGGCTTCGGCGTCGAAGCGCGCCGTCACCGTAATCTCAGTGGCAGCCCCATGCTGTATCGCATTGGTAATGACTTCCAACATCAGATTTTGGATGCTGCGCACGCAGGTCGGGGTCAACCTCTCGAATGGCGGTAGCGCGGACACTCGCCAGAGGAGGGAAACGCCAGCCACCCGCAAGCGATCCTGCAACCGATAGCGCAAGTTCCCCAGAATTGTGCCTAGGTCCCCGCCATAGTCTTGCAGGGAATCCACGGTAAGTTTCAACTCTTCGAGCGCCTCGCTGATGTATTCCATCGCGGCGGTATGCGATCTCCGGTCGTTGCGCAGCACGTTGAGCGCCCCGCTCAACCGGCTTCCCAAACCGTCGTGCATGTCGCGCATCAGGCGTTGGCGCTCAGCAAGGGCAGCGGCTTGTTGTAACACCTCCCTGGTTTGCTCGAAAGAAGCGGCAAGCTGACGCTCGCGCTCAGCGACCCGCTCGGCGAGGGTCTGGTTCAGGGCGCGCAATTCGCGAACGGCGCGCGTGTAGCGATCGGCAATGATGAACCCCATCGTCAGGCAGAACAGAATGGACACGTAGCGCACCCACGAGGAATCCCCAAAAGAGTCTGGCGTCAGCCAAACGTAAACCCAGTCGCGAATCCCCACCAGCACCCCCACCCACAGCGCCAACGCTACCATGACCTGCTCGCACCGGTGGCTGCACCAGGCGGCTTGGAGCGCCACCCCGGCGCAAAGCACGGCCAGTGCGATCATTAATCCCAGCCAGAGGGTCCAAAGGATCAGATAGCCCTGGTTGAAGGCAGCCAGGCTAACCCCCACCGCGCCAAGCACATACGCCCGCCAAACCAAAAGGAACCAGCGCCGCTCGATCGCCAGCACCTGCATGGTCAGCCGGGCCGTCAGGCCGACATACAGCGCATAGGCGAAGGCCATGGCGACGCCCCAGGCGGGCCAGCCGAGCGGCGGTCTATCGATCAGCACGTCGCCGACGCGGAACGCCCAGACCAGTTCGGCCACCCCGAAGATCATGAACAAAGGATCGCGCTGCTGCGACCAGAGCAACAGCGCGAACAAGCCCACCACCGAACTGATGCACACCACGATGAGCGAACCGTTGATTCGCCATCGGTAGGCTGCGCTGAATTCACGTTCCACGTCGCTCTCAACGCCAAAGTAAACGATGGACAATCCACCCCGGCGCAACGCCTGCGCGTGAATCGTGATTTCCAGCAGATCGTCGCCGCGCAACAGCGCTTTCGGGATGGCGATAAAGCGAGGCGCCTTGGCGAAGTCAACGTGCAAACCTTGGGCATCCAAAGGAGACGTGACGAGCGCGCCGTTGATGCGCACTGCGAATTGATTGCCAATTTTTGGGATATAAATGGCCCTGGGTTCATCTCCGGCGTCCATCAGGGGATCAAGCCGGAGTTGAAAAAGCGCCTGTCCATCGCGTTGACCGGAGACCCAATCCCAGCGGTAAGGCAACCGGACCCTGGTTGGCGCGGCTGCCGGTTGCCCGGCGACCGTCACCGTAACCAAAGCCTCGCGCAGCGTGACAATCGAGCCCGCCGTGGCGGCGCCGGCGTCCAGCGCGGCGGCCAGGCTGAGCACAAGCACGATCAGCAGCAGCGGCATCGGGTCACTCGTCCAGGACGCCTCGCAACAACCCCATCTTGCTGGCCTCGAAAACCGCTTCCGCGCGGGAATGCACGCTGAGTTTGCCATACAGATGCTTGATATGGGTCTGGATGGTGTGGATGCTCACCGAGAGCAACCCTGCCACCTCCGCGTAGGTGTAGCCGCGCGAGATCAGTACCAGAATCTCGGTTTCCCGCTCGGTAAGCGTTGGCGCTTCGACGGCGATCGCCAGTTGGCCGGGCGCTTGGTCCCGCGGCGGCTCCCCAACCGGCGGACTCTTGCGCAAGCGTTGCAGCAAGCGGCGAGCGATAATCGGACTCATCGGCGAACCGCCCGAACGAATCTGGCGAATCGCTTCTTCGAGCGTCACGCCCGGCGTATCCTTGAGAATGTAGCCACTGGCCCCGGCTTCGATGCTGGCGAGCACCAGGGCTTCGTCGCCAAACATGGAAAACACCATGATTTCACAGGCCGGATACTGCTGGGAGGCCAAGGCGATCACTTCCAGGCCCGAACCATCGGGCAAACCCAGATCGACCAGCAGCACGTCTGGACGGAACTGCGCCAGAGCCTCCTTGGCTTCCGCGACCGAAGCCGCGCGAAACTGGGCGTGCATGTCCGGCTGCGACCGCACAGCGGCCGCCATGCGCCGCATGGCGTCAGGCTGATCCTCGACCAACCCCACCTGAACAGCTTGATCCACCGAAGTTGCTATCATGACCGCTCCTATTCGCATCGCAATGCCCGTTCGCCGCCTTCGTCAACCCGTGCTCCTCAGAATAAAACGCCAAGACTCAATGCGACGTACCGGGAAACCACGGTGTTCTCTCCGGCGAAGCGTTGCCGGTAGGACAGATTGGCGTAGAACGGTATCTTGGCAGTTTTCTCTTTATCTTTATAAAGTTGTAAGGTCGAATAGCCCACGGTCAGCGCCACGCGCTGATTTTCACTCTCGGATTCCTGTTCCAGCGCGGAATAGGTAAACCCAAGATGGCCGTCGATAGCATCCTGAAATTTGCGGGTGAAGCTGTATCGCAGGGCGACCGACCACTCTGGCGTGAATTGGTAAAGACCGGTCACATCGAAGCCGAACAGATCCCCAAGATCGCGCTCGACGGCTTCGATGTTGCGCGTGATCGGCTGATCAACCGCATCGGGAATGCGCAAGGTCAGGCGGTCCGGCAACTGGAGATCGTAACGGACAGTCACGTTCAATGGCAGGTTTTCCATCCCGAGATAATCCGCGTGCATGCGGAACATCACATCGGTCTGACCTTCCCCGAAATCGACCGCCGCGAGGTTGTCGATGTCCCTCACTGCGCCGGTGGGCAGCCGCAACCCGCTCGCCACCGCCAGCCGCCAGGGGTCCTGATCGTAAAACTGGTATTTGCCATACAGTTCGATGTCGCCAATTCCGCTGCCCGAAAAGGTTTTAAATCGCTCGTAGCCATAGCCGGGAATATCCGGGACGCCATCCTGATTGACATCAAGTCCCGGACCCAGGAGGTCTTGAATATCCTCGTCGCTCAACGGCGTCCCCCCGGCGGCGATGGGAATCAATGGGCTGCGATAGGCATCGGCGGGCGTTCCAAAAAGGGGATTTTTTCCCACATTGGCGTGTGATGCATCCAATCCGGCCTGAATCTCATTCCTGATGTGGAAATAGGGAATTTTCATGACCAACGCCAGTTGATCGGTCAGGCCATACGCCAAATACACATCCGACTGGCGATAAAGCAGATTGGCGTCCACCACCGACTGGCCGAGCGTGGCTTGGCCGCCTACCAGCGCATCCAGCGCCGATAGCGCCGGAAATACCCGGCTGTCCAGATGCGCATTCAAATCCGCGGCCAGGTCTTCCGTGTCTCCCCCCGGTCCGTAACGCTTATCGATCGGGAAGTAGGAGTAAAACGTGGCATCCACCAGCGAAACGCCCTGGGGAAGCACTCGGGCAGAATTGTCGTCGGCCAGGGCGTTCGTGAACACAAGCCATTGGATAATCATGGTCCGCGCAATCCTTCCGATTCTAGGCATGATGGCCATTTTCATCCCGGTTGCTAAAGGTCATTCGTTCCCGCCGCGACCCGGCTCAGGATTTTCCGGAATCGAGCGGTTGCGGGTCATGCTCTTCATAATCCAGGAAATCCGCGTGCTTGATCGTATAGGATTGAATCTGGCGCCGATCCACCAATTTTACCCTGATGGCCTCCGCCGACCAGTCGAGTATTCCGTAGTTCCGGCGCTTGCCTATCAGCTTGTATTTATAAATCGCCGCTCCCGAGGCAATGATCTCGAACAATTGCGTGCCGCCGCTGGGCGGCAGGAAAGCGTTTTCGTGGATATCCCCGGACAGGAACAGGATTTTGCGATCACCGATGATCTCCAAAAACCGGGAATACTCCTGGGCGTACCGCAGCCAGCCATTGCCCGTCGCGCGTATCGGCGTGCCGGCGCACAGCACGGTGAGTAGATAGGGATGGTCGAGTTCCTGTTTCAGGAACTGAAGCTGCGCATTGCCGAGAAGCCGTCCGTCTTTCCCCGGCAGGTCCCGATAAGAGCGCGTGTCCAGAAAAATGGCTTTGCCGATGATTTCCCCAGCGTGCTTGAGCGGGATCGCGTAGTAAAGCTGATCAGGATCCGGGTTGGGATTGCATTGCAGGAATTGATTGAAAAGCTGGCGGGCGATGGCCTGCTTGGTCGCGGGTACCTCGACGCCGCAGGCGTTGTTCCATGCGAAATCATGATCATCCCAGGTTCCATACACGCCGCCATCCGCATTCTGCCGCTGACGCAAGCTTGAATACAGCGCCTTGAAGTTCAGCTCGGCCCATTGCTTCTGGTACTTGGCAAGCATGGTGGCCTGAAACCGGCTGTCATCCCAGTGTTCTGGTTCACCCAGGTTAGGGAAGAAATCCATATAGATATTATCGCCGAGCAGGAATAAATAATCGGGCTTTTCTGTCGCAATTTGCTGCCAAACCCGTTGCTCGGGGAATTGTTCGATATGCATGCAGGATGTAAACGCGATTTTCATGAGTGATCCCTGGTATTGAATCGAAAGGATAATGCCAAGAATGCTAGATTCTCTTGGGAAAAATAGCTATCCCATGAATATGGGGTTCGGTCCAATGCGGCGACAAAATATCCGCCATCTTCTCCAATCTAATTGGAAAATTTAATTGGAAAATTTAATAAACGACTCCGTAGCAAGCTGCGGGGTAATCAATAAGCACCCTGCTTTCGTTTATCAAAAGATAAAAAC
>DDST01000159.1 GCA_002343485.1 Proteobacteria bacterium UBA2383 | reverse complement strand
TCCGGCACCCGTGATGCTTTCGTTGAACTGGTTATGAATGTGGGTTGCGAGGAGTTCCCAGCGATCAAGGCGCTGGACAAGAAGGAGGCCAAAGCAATTTGTCAGATGATCCGCGAAGACGGCGCTTATATCGAAGCTGGCGAGAACGACAACCTGATCGTCAACAAACTGGTGGCCAACCCCAATGCACTCGGCATCTTCGGCTACAGCTTCCTGGAAGAGAATCTCGACAAGATTCAAGGCGAAACCATCGGCGGCGTTGCACCGGATTTTGAGGATATTGCCAATGGCAAGTACCCGGTTTCGCGGCCATTATTTGTGTATATTAAGAAAGCGCATATCGGCGTCATCCCCGGTATCACCGAATTCATCGCTGAGTACACCAGCGACAAGGCGTTGGGTGATGAAGGCTATTTAGCCCAAAAGGGCCTGATCCCGTTACCTGCCGGGCAGCGCAAGCACGTCGTGATGGACGCAAAAAATCTTAAGCCATTGTGATTCAGTAACGGAATCTACCTAACACCCCACCCGAGCATCTCATCGCTACGGGTGGCATTTTCGCATCCTGGTGACCACACCATGCTGTTCTATTTGTTCGTGATTGTTGCACTATTGAGCCTCAGCAGCTACTACCTGGGCCGGAAACGCGCCTTTGCCGTAGCGGGAAGCCATATCCGCAACCTGCATTCCCTGCCAAGTTTTTACGGTTCCTACACTGCGCTGTGGTGCGGATTGCCAGCGCTGATCGTGTTTACCGTCTGGGCCGCATTGCAACCGAGCGTCATCATTGAACTGGTGGTAGCCAGCCTGCCACCGGAATTGCAGCAGTTGCCGCCGGGCCGGCTGAATCTGGTGATCAATGACATCAAGAATCTGGTCAGCGGTAATATCGTTTCCAGTAATCCAGATGCGACCATCCTGGCAGCGGCTGATCATTACCGCCATCTGCAAACGACCGGCAATGCGGCACTCTGGATGATCGTCATAGCACTGGCGCTGGCGGGAATCACCTACGGCTGGCGCACCATTTCACCCCAACTGCGCGCCCGTAACCGGGTCGAACAAGTGGTCAATGTGCTACTCATCGCTAGCTCGACGATCGCCATCTTCACCACGATTGGTATCGTCTTGTCAGTGTTGTTTGAATCAATCCGGTTCTTCCACAAGATTCCAGTTTCCGAATTTCTGTTTGGGTTGCAATGGAGTCCGCAAACGGCGATTCGCACTGATCAGACCGGTTCCTCCGGCGCATTCGGTATGGTGCCGCTATTTACCGGCACTCTGTTGATCTCGGGTATCGCTATGCTGGTTGCTGTGCCGATTGGTCTCATGTCGGCGCTGTACTTGTCTGAATACGCTGGCCCGAAATTCCGCGCTACCGCCAAACCCGCCCTGGAAGTGCTGGCGGGAATTCCCACGGTGGTCTACGGTTTTTTCGCGGCGCTGACCGTTGCTCCACTGATCCGCGATTTGGGTACGGCAATGGGCTTGCATGTCGCCTCGGAAAGCGCGCTGGCCGCCGGTCTGGTGATGGGGATCATGATCATCCCCTTTGTCTCGTCGCTGTCGGACGATGTGATCAACGCCGTGCCGCAGTCGNNGATCATCCCCTTCGTCTCCTCGCTATCTGACGACGTCATCAATGCCGTCCCGCAATCGATGCGGGACGGCTCCTATGCGCTAGGCGCGACCAAATCGGAAACCATCAAGCGCGTGCTGCTGCCAGCCGCTCTACCCGGTATTGTCGGCAGCATTCTGCTAGCAGTCTCGCGCGCCATCGGTGAGACGATGATCGTGGTCATGGCCGCGGGTCTGTCCGCCAACCTGACCGCGAACCCCTTGCAGGCAGTCACCACCGTTACCGTGCAAATTGTCACCCTGCTCACCGGCGATCAGGAATTCGACAGCGCCAAGACTCTAGCGGCGTTTGCCCTGGGATTGGTGCTCTTCATCGTGACTCTGATTCTCAATATCATTGCCCTGACGGTCGTGCGCAAGTACCGGGAACAATATGAATAAGAAACCACAGCGGGACATCAAAACCATTGTCAATGCCAGTCTAGCGCGCCGGCACGCCGCCGAGCGGCGTTTCCGCTGGTATGGACTCATCGCCATTAGCCTGGGACTGGTATTTGTGGTGCTCATGTTTGCTAATATCATTGGTCAGGGTTATTCAGCATTCTGGCAAACATATATTGAGCTGCCAATTCACTTCGACTCTGCAGTCATTGACCCGGAAGGCCGCCGCGACCCGCACGTTCTGGAAAATTCCGACTATGCGGCCTTGATTCGCACTAGCCTGCGCACCCAGTTTCCACACGTTGAGGGGCGTCGCAACCTGCGGGATCTGTACAGTCTGGTCAGTTCCAATGCACCGTTCCGGTTGCGCAGCCAGGTATTGGATAATCCGGAAATCATCGGTACCGAGCAGTCAATCTGGATGCTGGCTTCAGCCACCGTAGATACCTTCGTTAAGGGCAACATCGATCGCCATATCGACGAATCACTGCGATCGATCAAGGATCAGGAAATCGCCTGGGTCGATCAATTACAAGCCTCCGGTCAGCTTAAACAGCGATTTAATACCATTCTATTTAGCAAGGGTGATTCCCGCGAACCGGAGCAGGCAGGTATTCGCGGCGCATTAATGGGATCGTTTTACACGTTGGTGGTCACCTTCCTGCTTTCGTTCCCGATCGGCGTCGCCACCGCAGTTTACTTGGAAGAGTTCGCCCCAAAGAACCGCTGGACTGATTTGATCGAGGTCAATATCAACAACCTGGCAGCGGTGCCATCCATCGTATTCGGCCTGCTGGGCTTAGCGGTATTTATCAATTTTTTCGGCCTGCCGCGCTCTGCACCGCTGGTGGGCGGGCTGGTGTTAAGTCTAATGACGCTGCCGGTGATCATCATTGCCGGGCGCGCCGCCCTGACCTCGGTACCGCCATCCATCCGCGAGGCGGCATTAGGCATGGGCGCATCTAAATTGCAAATGGTCGGCCATCATGTCCTGCCGCTGGCCATACCCGGCATGCTGACCGGCGCAATCATTGGCATGGCCCGCGCCTTGGGCGAATCGGCCCCGCTGCTGATGATCGGCATGGTCGCGTTCATTGCCGATGTGCCGGGCAGTTTCACCGATCCAGCAACAGTGTTACCGGTGCAAATTTATCTATGGGCCGACTTGCCAGAACGAGCCTTCGTGGAACGGACCTCGGCAGCAATTATGGTGTTGCTAGCTTTCATGATCCTGATGAATGGACTAGCGATCATCCTCCGCAAGCGCTTTGAGCGGCGCTGGTAACCAACCATAAACTTGAAAAGTCACCCCATGAATACTACAACGATTGAAGTCCAAACCACTCTGGATAGCACGCCAAGTCCCGCAACCCGGGAGACTTCGCTGTCGAGCGCCCAGATTATCAACTACGATCACCAGCAAACCGTCGGCAGAATCACGGTCGATAACCCGAAAATGGTCTGCCGCGACGTCAATGTCTATTACGCCGAAAAACGCGCGCTTAAACAGGTTAGCCTCGACATCGGCGCCAATGAAGTGATTTCTTTTATTGGCCCGTCCGGCTGTGGCAAATCCACCTTCCTGCGCTGCCTGAACCGCATGAACGATACCATTCCAATCTGCCGGGTGGCCGGTGAAATCAAGCTCGACCAAGATGATATCTACGACAAGAGCATCGACGTGGTGCAACTACGAGCGCGCGTCGGGATGGTGTTCCAGAAGCCCAACCCTTTCCCCAAGTCCATTTATGAAAACGTCGCCTACGGACCGCGGATTCACGGCATGGTCAATGGTAAAGCGGAAATGGATGAGCTGGTTCACGAAAGTCTGGAACGGGCCGGTCTGCTCAAGGAAGTCGAAAGCCGGATGAACGAACCTGGCACCAGCCTGTCTGGCGGTCAACAGCAACGATTATGTATTGCCCGGGCGATTGCGGTGAATCCTGAGGTGATTCTAATGGATGAACCGTGCTCAGCACTCGATCCGATTGCGACTGCCAAGATCGAAGAGCTGATCGATGAACTCCGGGAGAATTACACTATTGTCATCGTCACGCACTCAATGCAACAGGCCGCCCGTGTCTCGCAGCGCACTGCCTATTTCCATTTGGGCAACCTAATCGAGATCGGTGAAACCGATCAGATCTTCACAAATCCCCGGCACAAACTGACTGAAGACTATATCACCGGCCGCTTCGGCTAAGCCGGTCACCCTTTCCGCCGGATCTAAATACGAGAATTTCACGATGCCCATCAGTCACGATGCCCATACTGTTAAACAGTTTGATGTACAGCTCGCCAACCTGCGCAACCTGGTGCTGGAAATGGGCGGGCTGGTTGAAGATCAAATTCAAAATGCGATCAAAGCGCTGAATGACGAAGACGTATCTGCTGCCCGCGAAGTGATTGCCCGTGATCAGATCATCAACGGCATGCAGGTCAAAACCGACGAGGACAGCGTTAACCTGATCGCTCTGCGCCAACCGCTTGGCAGTGACCTACGGTTGATTATGTCGTTGTCCAAGATTGTCACCGATCTGGAGCGAATTGGCGATGAAGCCGAGAAGATTGCCCGGATGGCTGTCAAGACCTATGACGGCGACAATAATCCACCCAGCGCTAAATTGTTACGAGATGTCGCACCGATGGCCAAACAGGCGACGACTATGCTGCACGACTGTCTCGATGCCCTGGCGCGGCTGAATGTGGAACAGGCGATCGAAGTCGCCAAAGGCGATGATGAGCTGGACCAGGAGTATCAGGCGGCGCTGCGCCGGTTGATTACCTACATGATGGAAGATCCACGCACCATTGGTCAGGCCATCAACGTCCTCTTCATCGTCAAAGCGTTGGAGCGGATCGGCGATCACGCTAGGAACATCGCTGAATACATTATTTATCTGGTCAAAGGGAAGGATGTGCGGCATATCAACATGGAAACACTAGTCCAGGATGCGCTGAAGGGAGAGTGATTGGATGAGGCGTTTTCGTTCAGACAGTTGAGACCTGATCCATGAAAAAAATAACGACACCCTATTATCTGATTGACGAACATAAGCTGCAGAAAAATCTGAAAATCATTCAGCATATTCGCGAGGTTTCAGGCGCAAAGCCGGTACTTGCTCTGAAATGCTTTTCAACGTGGTGCGTCTTTGACCTCATGCGGCACTATCTGGATGGGACCACAAGCAGTTCTTTATTTGAAGCCAGATTAGGCTATGAAAAGTTTGGCAAAGAAGTTCATGCTTACAGTGTAGCTTTTTCTAAAAGCGATATTAAAAAAGTCAGCAAATTTGCTGACAAGGTCATCTTCAATTCAATTTCTCAGTTGTTGATGCATCATGGCGATGTCTCTGGCATTCAATTGGGATTGAGAATCAATCCAGGCATCAGTTATTCACATTTTGACCTTGCCGATCCGGCAAGAAAATATTCCAGATTAGGCGTTTCCGATAAAGATGAGATTCTGAAAGTATCTGCGCTATTGAGCGGAGTGATGTTCCATTTCAACTGTGAAAACGATGATATTGAAAGCATTTCCACCGCCATTGACTTAATCGGCCAAAATTATGGCCCTCTACTGGAAAAGATGGAGTGGGTGAGCTTGGGCGGTGGTCTTTATTTTACTAAAGACGGATATCCTCTGGATCGATTCTGCAAGAAACTGAAAAACTTCAGTGAGAAATTTGGTATTCAAGTTTATCTCGAACCTGGCGAAGCCACGATCACCAATTGCACCGAATTGGTAACCACGGTTCTGGATGTTATCCATAATGAAATGGACATTGCGATTGTTGATGCCTCTGTTGAAGCCCACATGCTGGATCATTTGATTTATCGCACCACAGCAAAGATTGCCTCTCCTGAGCCGGGAACCCACCCAATCATCATCGCTGGGCGAACCTGCCTGGCGGGTGACGTCTTTGGCGAGTATAAACTCAAGGCCCCCTTAAAAATTGGCAGCGAGGTTCGCATCGCGGATGCAGCGGGCTATACAATGGTCAAAAAGAATTGGTTTAATGGTATCCAGATGCCATCCATCGTTGTCCACCGGTTAGACGGAACTACGGAAGTGGTTAGGACTTTTAAATACCAGGATTTCAAACGTAACCTTTCCTAAGCCAGGGGAAATGTAAATGAAGAAGAATGTGCTGATTATCGGAGCAGGTGGAGTCGCTCATGTAGCTGCTCACAAGGCTGCGATGAATAATGACGTATTGGGCGACATCTGCCTTGCGTCAAGGACACTGGCGAAATGCGATGGAATCATCGATAGCGTCAAACGGAAAAAGCACATCCAAAATCCTGCGAATAAACTCTATTCACGGCAAATCGATGCTCTCGACATTCCTGCAACCGTAAAATTAATCAAGGAGACGGGTTCCGAAATCGTCATCAATCTGGGCAGCGCATTCCTGAATATGTCGATTCTAGAAGCCTGCCTGGAAACAGGAGCGGTGTATATCGACACAGCAATTCATGAGGAACCAGACAAAGTCTGTGAAGACCCGCCCTGGTATGCAAACTACGAATGGAAGCGCAAAGATCGCTGCACTGAAAAGGGATTGACAGCAATCCTTGGTGCTGGATTTGATCCGGGCGTGGTCAACGCCTACTGCGCACTGGCCGTAAAGCGCTATTTCGATAAGATCGACACGATCGATATCCTCGATGTCAATGCGGGTAGTCACGGCAAGTATTTCGCTACGAACTTCGATCCAGAGATTAATTTCCGCGAGTTTATCAAAGTATGGACCTGGATCGACCGCCAATGGAAAGAATACCCCACACATTCTGTCAAACGCATTTATGATTTCCCAGTCATCGGCTCTTGCCCGATTTATTTGAATGGACATGATGAATTGCACTCGCTATCAAAGAATATTGATGCGAACAGCATTCGTTTCTGGATGGGATTTGGTGATCACTACATCAATGTCTTCACCGTACTGCGCACCTTGGGATTTCTCTCGCACTTGCCCGTCACCCTGACTACCGGTCAGGAGGTCGTACCACTGAAAGTGGTCAAGGCGCTGTTACCCGATCCGCAAACGCTGGCTCCTGGCTATACCGGCAAAACCTGTATCGGCAACTTCGTCAAAGGATGGAGAGACGGGCAGGAACGTGAAATTCTCATCTATCAAGTTTCGGACCATAAACAATGCTTTGAAGAAGTCGAATCGCAAGGCATCAGCTACACAGCAGGCGTTCCTCCCGTTGCTGCAGCTATGCTGGTCACTCAAGGCGTCTGGGACCCGAAAACCATGGTGAATGTTGAGGAACTCGATCCAGAGCCATTTATCGCCATTCTAGACAAGATTGGTCTACCGACGGATATCAAAGAGATCAAACCCGGCAGCAAGGCGTCGTTTAATGGCACGGTCAGGGAATTGGAGAAGGAACTTGCGGAGTCGACGGCGACTGTCACGATCTCAGCAGCCAATCCAATGATTGCTGTGACGCCTGCTCTTCCTGTTGAACGTAAAAAATAAAAGGAAAAGAAAAGCATCCGGGAACGCTAGAGAGATCATATAAAAAAAGTAACCGTTCAGACCTCCCGCTCCAGCTTTCCCCCGCCAGAGGTGAGGGAGCCTTACGAAGCAATGGGTTGTTTAGTAGCTCGCCTTCCTCCGTGGGAAGGGGTGAACGGTTACAGAAAAAGTAATACACACGCTGGAGTAAAATGAGGAAAGGCTGTCCAAGTCACATAGAGTTGGACAGCCTTTTATATCTGCTGAGAGGCGATCCACTTTTCCCATCATGACAAAGGGAGAAACGCATGTATCGTGGTTACTATTCCCCTGCTGAATGGAAAAAAATAATCGAATTTTCTGCAATAAAAGAGACACCATTCCTCGTCATACTCCTCGACAGAGTTCAGCAGAAATTTCAAGAATTTCGCAGAGATTTTCCGTCTGCAAAAATTTATTATGCCGTCAAAGCCAGTCCTGGTGAAGAAATACTGTCCTTGCTGCGCGATTTAGGTTCCTGTTTCGATATCGCCTCGATTTATGAATTGGACAGGGTGCTCAACCTTGGAGTGTCGCCTGACCGCGTGAGCTTTGGCAACACCATTAAAAAAGCTCAACATATCCGCGATGCTTACGAAAAAGGCGTCAGGCTCTTTGCCAGCGACTGCGAGGCGGATATCCGTAATCTTGCCAATGAAGCACCGGGTTCAAAAGTCTTTTTCCGTCTCTTGATGGACGCCGTCACCTCTGACTCCGATTGGCCGCTATCCCGGAAATTTGGCTGTCAGCCACGCATGTTGACAGACCTTGTGTTATTGGCCGCCGATTTGGGGCTAGATCCCTACGGCATTTCATTTCATGTTGGTTCCCAGCAGCGCGAAATTCCGGCATGGGACACCGCAATTGCGCAAGTATGCAACTTGTTTGAATGGCTGGAGAGAGAACAGATTCACCTAAAGGCGATCAACATGGGCGGCGGCTTTCCAGCAAACTACCTTGTCAAAAGCAACCCGCTTTCAGTCTATGGAGAAGAGATCAGCCGTTATATAAGCCTTTATTTTGGCGACTCTATCCCAGAAATTTATCTGGAACCAGGGCGCGGTCTCACTGGTGAGGCAGGTATCCTTGCCAGTGAAGTAGTCCTGATTTCTAAAAAATCCAGGACTGATTTAAAACGCTGGGTCTATACAGATGTCGGCATTTTCAACGGACTGATGGAAACAATCGATGAATCCATCAAATATCCGATCTATACCGAGAAAGATGGTGAAACCGGGGATGTTATTCTAGCCGGACCGACCTGCGACAGCCTGGATATCATCTATGAACACTTCAAATATCAACTGCCGTTATCGCTGGAAATCGGCGACCGGATTTACTGGCTCTCCACTGGCGCGTATACTGCTTCCTATAGTTCTGTCGAATTCAATGGCTTCCCACCATTGAAAACTTATTATCTGTAAGATAGGCACCCTCTTTCTCATGCAGAGCGGCGAATGCATCGTCATCAACGGGCGAAATTACCAGCTTGGGACCGTGCTATCGACCGGGGCGGGAAGCTACGGTCAGGTATGGGCGGCTACTGATGCGGGGGGATACCCTGTTGCCCTCAAAGTGATCAATACCCTAGCTATGGCCCAAGCAGATCCCAGCTTGCGAGGCCACTGGCGCGCTCACCTAGAGCGCGAGATCGCTTTTTTAGCCGAACTGGATAGTGAACAATCCCGCCACATCGTAACCTTGCTTGATCATGGCCAAATCAATGGCCAGCCTGTGTTAGTTATGGAACAACTCTCCGGCAATCTCGGCCAATGGCTGGCGCAACAGCGGCAAGAGAACGCTTCCCCATTGGAATTGGCGCGCATCCTTGACTGGGCTGGACAAATCTTGACTGGCTTAGAGGTCATTCATCACGCCGGTTTTGTTTATCGTGATTTAAAATTCAGCAACATCCTGGTCAATCAGGATGGCACACTGCTCAAGCTGGCTGATTTCGGTTCACTCAAGCGCCAGGATAACGACAGCACCCGCTCCTTCATCGGTACGCCTGCCACGATGGCGCCGGAACAGGTGCTGCCCGCATATATTAGTCCGAAAGGTTACGAATACGTGGTAACCCCCTGCGCTGACTATTATGCGCTGGGATTACTGCTATTTACCCTACTCACGGCCCAGCCTGCCACCGCCGCTCAACGTCGATTGGGGCAGTTGCTGGCCCAGTATGGCCAAGAAGGTGCCGCCCGCTACTCTGAGCAACTGGGGGGACTGGATGATGAGGAACAGGAACTGTTACAACGCTCCATTGAATTCTGGACTGTTCCAGTTTCAACACAGCCTGGCAATGGTACAGCGGCTCTATTAACTGATTTGATCATCCGGTTATTGGCTCGCGACCCGGCGGACCGGCCTCGGAATAGCATTGAAATTCGTACAGTCCTGGATGCAGTGCGTGCTGGACAGTTAATGGCTTTCACCCATGAATCTAAACCGGCTGCCGCAACTAATGTACCCGACTGGGACATTTCATCGCTGACTCTACCACCAAACCCGCATTTGCATCACCGTCCGGCAACGGTAGCGCGTTCGCGTTACTCACGGCAGCCCTTGGCTCTATTCGCTGGGATCCTTGGACTAGCGGGGGCTCTGGCTTGGGCTATTATCCTTCGCCCAGTCGCTGACGAATCCCAGCAGAGTCATCCCAGAGCCGTGCAATCAGCAGCTAGTAATCAATGGTCAGCAAGTTCAGCCAATGCATTACAGCCGGTTCACTCCGGAGTACCGGATGACGTAACCGCCGCAATACCGCATGAACCTCTCTTGCCAGCACATGCGAATACAACACCTGTTGATGATGTATCACTCCCGGTGTCCGAACCCATTTCCACATTAGTGAACGAACCGGTCGAAAAACAAAATCTTATCGATACCTCAAAACCTGATCGCAACGCTGAATCCAAATCTTTGGCGGAACCAAGCACGAATATTACATCGCAAGCGCTATCACCTCCGGAGTCTCCACCCATTGCCCCTGCAATAGCGAAAAAGCCGCCATCGAAACCCGCTCCGCCCGTCGAATCAGAACCGCAAATCACTCGCCGTTCGCCACCGGCCACGGCCAAGACCACTCCCCCCAAACCGCGCCAGGAAAAAACGTCCAGAACCACGGTCTACACCCATCAAACCGTTAAAGCCGCGCCTGCCAGCGCAGTCGCTCGTGTTGAACCGCGCCTGCAATCCACGCCGCCACCGCCCGNNGATCGAACTGAAATCCCGTTCACAGCCCACACCGCCCGCGCTGCCACCCATCAATCTCGTAAGCCGTGCTGATCCTGCAACAGTAGCGACACCTATCCGTGCCTCTCGTCGCGCCGCACCCGCGTCGCCATCCGCCGCCCGTGCACCCCGTTACTCATCAAAACCAACTCCACGTTCTGCCTCTCAACCGCGAAAACCGTTCCATCAAATAACAGACCCAATCGCCCAATTTCAAAAAGACGCCTCTCGTGCTGCAATCGGTATTCGTCGCGATATCAAAGTACTGACTAATTCAGTAGGCACGGAAGTTCAGCGAGGATTGGAAAGCGTCCAGCAGACACTGACCTACAACAATAGCAACCCGGCGCAGGTCGAGCGCCGTGATCGCCAGCCCCGCCGCTATAGCGGCCCGCCATCAACATTGCCGCGGTAATCAATGAAATAGATGCCTGCAAAGAACAAGGACTCTATCGAAATGCCTCACGAATAGCGCGCAAACTGACCGCCGCTCCCGAGGCCAGCTTGTAATCCACGAAACGGGTGACGTTGGTATCAGCAGGGTTGATTTCCACCGTGGGGATACCCATCTGGCTCGCCTGAGCTACCGGCCCTGCAATGTAAGGAAACACACTGGTAGTGCCGATGCTGAACACTAGATCAAAACCCTGATCCAGCTCCCGGTAAAGGTGCTGGATGGCGTGAGAAGGCAATACCTCACCGAACAGTACAACCCGTGGCCGCACCAGCGCCTTACACTGTGGACATGATGGCGGTATATCAAATCCGCCATAGTCCGGCACAGTGACTACGTAATCGCAACGGGTACAGAGCAGGTCATGGATATCACCGTGCATTTCGATCAAATTACGGCTGCCCGCATCACGATGGAACCCATCAATATTCTGGGTTAACACACAAACATCGAAATGATCCTGCCACTCGGCGATGATAGCGTGAGCGTCATTGAAGCGCGCTCCCCGGCAGGAGCTTTCAATCTGACGCAAATATTTCCAAGTGATCGCGGGATTAGCTTCCAGCATCCCAGCGGATAGCGCGGTTTCAATCGAGCAGTTTTCCTCAGTGACCTTATCGTTATACAACCCACCGATTCCACGATAGGTCGGCAGACCGGAATCAGCAGAGATGCCAGCACCGGTAATAAACAGCAATCGACGGGCGCGGCGCATTTCATCAGCGATGCGGGCGATCAAGCTAAGATCAGGGTCGTTCATGGCATAGCCTCGCTAAGAATGTTGGAAGCAATTTTAATAGACTATGAAAATCCTAATGTTTTCGGATAGGTGCTTTCCGTGTATACACAGTATTTCTATGTCGATTCAGACCTTCCGGCACGAACCACAGCAATGAGGGCATGAGATCTGGGTAGTGGCGCCGGAATATGGCTATCCTACTAACAATGAGGCAGGTATCGAGCCGGGTCATTTCCCGGCAGACCCCGTTGACCCCGAAGACCGGATGATGGCGGCGAAACACGGCACGCTGACCGCTGAAGAGAACGTGACGCACTTTGCCCGCCAGATTTACCCGCTAGCTGATAATAAAGAATTACGTCAGCGATTAGGCAAAGACGGGCGGATTTACGCCCGGCAATGGACCGCAAAAGGCCCCGCCCGGATGCGTCCGGTATCTTATAAGAATCTCCTGGCCGATAATAGGCGCTAACGCTGAATTCAAGCTGCCAGGAGGCTGTAGAGCGCCTCAAATTCACGGCTCAACTTGTGCTTAGGATCAAGATGGATCATCGGCAACGCCTGAACATGTGATTCGCGGATCTTGATTGAAGCCGACAAGAAAGCGTCCAATACGGGCAACCCCTCGGTGCGGAGCTCCTCGACTAACCGCACCGGTAGCTTGGCGCGAGCCTGATAGTGATTAACCACGATCCCTTCCACCCGCAAATGATGATTATGATCGGTCTGAATTTCGCGGACGCTCTCCATGAGCGTGTATAGCGCGTGGCGTGAGAAATCATCGCAGTCAAAGGGAATTAGGCAGGTATCAGCAGCGATCAATGCTGAACGGGTAAAGAAATTCAACGCCGGTGGCGTATCGATGAAAATTTCATCGAACTCCTTGAGCGTATCCAGCGCCTCACGCAATTTGTACATTTTATAGCGTGATTCCAGTTTAACCTGCAATTCCTCCAACCGAGGATCGGATGGCAACACGCCAAGATTAGGAAAGCGGGTCGGAACCATATAAGCGTCTGGCTTGTCGCCAAAGACCCTATAAGCCAGGATGTCATCAAAAAAATGAGCAAGCGTTTTTTTCTGTTCTTCCAGGGAAGGACCTAGCAGATAGCGGGAGGCATTGGCCTGCGGATCCAGATCCACCAGTAAAGTCCGGCGGCCACGCGCAGCGCTGATCGCGGCTAGATTGCAGGCAATAGTGGATTTACCCACTCCCCCTTTTTGATTGAAGACGACTCGGCGCATAGTAGTTTCCACGGTTTTGCTAGGGTTTAGCCAAGTGTAGTGCAAGTCGTAGAAAAGCGTCGAGATGGGTGACATAAGAGCCGCCCATCTCGCCATTGATTAGACGGAATGCTTACACGAGCGTAAAAAACCGAGCAAATTGATGTAGAATAATTCTCATTTACGACTTTATCCGGTGACGGCATGGCTTCATTCACTTCTTCTAGCGATGGTACCGAAATCATCGTCGCGACCTCCAAGTCCCGATTGCGGTTCCAGTTCGAAGCAATTGAATTGCGAGTGATCGCGGGATCAGACGCCGGACTGGAAGCCAGTCTCGGTCTACCTAATGTACGCATCGGCACCTCACCGGACAATGATGTTGTACTGACTGACCGGGCGGTCTCGCGCCGGCATGCCGAAATCCTCATGACGCCGAACGGCCTATTGTTGCGCGACCTGGGATCGACCAATGGCACCTTCATTAACGGTGTGCAGATCACCGAAGCCTACATCCCGCCTGATGCGGAATGCCGGTTCGGCTATTCGCAACTATTGATCCGCCAGCATACTGAAGAACGGAAAGTAGCCGTGCCCAGCCAGAATCACCTGGGCGAACTGGTGGGATCAAGCGAACGGATGCGGGAACTGTATGGCCTGATCCGCGCTGTAGCACCCACGCCAACCACGGTCCACTTAAACGGTGAATCTGGCTCAGGTAAGGAGTTAGTCGCCCGTACATTGCACACTTTTTCTGGCCGGACAGGCCCTTTTGTTGTGTTCGATGCTTCGGTGACCGATCCTGAAATGGTACGTAACGACCTGTTTGGTCATATCAAGGGCGCATTCACCGGTGCAACCGGTTCACGGGAAGGCGCATTCCGCCAAGCCCATACAGGTACGCTATTCATCGATGAGATCGGTGAACTGCCGCTGGATTTGCAACCTCGTCTGCTACGGGTATTGGAATCTCGCGAGGTGACACCGATCGGCTCGGACAAATCAACCCGCGTGGATGTGCGGGTCATCACCGCCACACATCGTGATTTGGCAGCGATGGTCCGGGCGGGCACGTTCCGCACCGACCTGTTTTACCGCTTGTCGGTGGTGCCGATCGACCTGCCGGCGCTGCGCGAGATTCGCGAGGATATCCCGCTTATCGCTGAAAGCCTGTGCCAACAGTTGCAATTGAATAGCCGGATTTCCGAAGGCGCTATGGCAGCATTGCAGAGCTATCTCTGGCCCGGCAATGTACGAGAATTGCGTAATGTGCTGGAGCGGGCAGCCGTCATGTGCGGCGACCGGGAAATTCGCATCGAAGATTTGCGATTACCTAAAGCTGCACTGGCGCCCGCGATAACGCCTGCCCGGGCACCCGCCGCTCTGCCTCCACTGCCCCCCCCGCCATCTAGCCTGTTTGAACCAGCATCGATCCCTAAACCTGGCGCTGCTGATGCCCGCACACACCTCAAGGATATGGAGCGGCAGATGATCATCGAAGCGATGGAGCGTAACCGGAATAACAAAGCAGCGGTTGCACGAGAGCTAGGCATTCCCCTCTCTACCTTGAAGCGCCGCCTCAAGGAATACCGGATCGGCGACGAAGAGTAAGCAACTAGTTGGAATTATTAGAAAACTAATGATTCGTAAGCGCCCAGATCACATGCTCCTGCACCAAGTCCGACGGATGCGTCAACCGGCTTCTTAAGGCGGCAATCACCTCCGGTGAGTGCGAGGCATTGCCTAACGCTACGGCGATATTGCGCAACCAGCGTTCGTGGCCGATCCGGCGAATGGCACTACCTTCAGTACGACGCAGAAACTCCGGTTCATCCCAGCGAAACAAATCAATCAAATTCGGGGCATCCAACCCATCCCGGACGCGAAAATCCGGCTCTACCGCCGGTTGGGCGAAGCGATTCCAGGGGCAAACCAGTTGACAGTCATCACAGCCATAAATCCGGTTACCCATGGCGCGACGGAATTCCAGCGGGATCGGCCCATGCAGCTCAATGGTGTGATAGGAAATACAACGACGGGCATCCACCTGGTACGGGGCAACGATAGCCTGGGTCGGGCAAATATCCAAGCATGCCGTGCAACGCCCGCAATGCGCACTTGTCACCTCATCCACTGGCAACGGTAGATCCACGTAAATTTCGCCAAGGAAAAACCAGGAGCCGGCCCGCCGGTCCAGTAGATTGCTGTGCTTGCCGATCCAGCCTAATCCGGCTTTTTCCGCCAGCGCTTTTTCCAGCACCGGCGCACTGTCCACGAAGACTCGATAGCCAAACCGGCCAATAGCAGCGGCAATGCGTTCTGCCAACCGTTGCAATCGGCTCCGCAGTACTTTGTGATAATCCCGCCCCAACGCATAACGCGAGATGTACCCCAAATCCGGTCGATTCAACACACCCCACGGTTCAGCAATCTCCGGCGGCTGATAATCCATGCGCCCTGTAATCACTCGCACCGTACCAGGGACCAGTTCTGCCGGCCGGCTGCGCTTGATTCCATGCCGCGCCATGTACGCCATCTGACCGTGAAATCCAGCCGCCAGCCAGCGAAGAAACCTTGTTTCATGCTTGCTGAGATCGAGACCGGTAATCCCGATCTGCTGGAACCCCAGCTCGCGCCCCCAAGTCTTGATGCATGCGGCCAGTTCAGCAAACTGAACCTCCGTTTTACGGCTCTCCCTCTCTAACGGAGAAGGATCGATTGTGAAAAAAGGGGTCATAGCGGCCGCTAGAATAGGTTTACAATCTATAAAGTCAATGACTCCGCATATTGTGCCTCATCATCGCCGCCCAGGAGGTTTTCCATGCGCGAACTGCCTTTCGAACTATACCGCGCTGCTCAAGTGCGGGAATTGGATCGCATTGCCATTGAAGATTGTGGCATTCCCGGCTATACCTTGATGAACCGGGCTGGCGAAGCTGCTTTCAACCTGTTGGGCCAGCACTGGCCCAACGCGCGGCGCATCGCCGTAGTTTGCGGCGGCGGCAATAATGGCGGCGATGGCTATATAGTAGCGCGTTTGGCCCATCAAGCTGGCTTGCAGGTCCGCGTGCTGACCTTGGCTGATCCTGAACAGCTTAACGGCGACGCCCAGACCGCATGGCAAGACGCCTTGGCTGCTGGAACGCCAATTACCCCTTTCAGTACTGTTAGCTTGGACGACACTGAACTGCTGGTCGACGCGATCCTCGGTACCGGCCTAGAGCGGGAGGTCAGCGGCGCCTGGCGGGATGCCATCCAAGCCATGAACGCTTACCCCGCCGGTATTCTTGCCCTCGACATTCCTTCAGGCTTGCATGCCGACACCGGCACTGTGCTGGGAGTTGCCATTCACGCAGCAGCCACGATAACGTTCATCGGTCTCAAAGTAGGTCTGTTCACCGGCCAAGGACCGGCCTGTTGCGGCAAGATTCACTTCGCCGGTCTTGATGCACCTCCCGAGATCTATCCAGCCCTGCATCCGGCCTGCTGGCGCTACGCTGGCGAAGACGTGCCCGGATTGCTACCGCTTCGCCAACGCAGCGCCCACAAAGGTCATTTCGGTCATGTCTTGGTGATCGGCGGTGAACAAGGCATGGCAGGCGCAGTGCGGATGGCAGGCGAAGCCGCTGCCCGTTGTGGAGCGGGTCTAACCAGCATTGCCACTCGCGCTGCGCATGCGGGCCTGCAAGCCGCAGTTCGGCCGGAACTCATGTTTCAGGGTGTGGAAACGCCGGAGGAACTGGAGCCGTTGCTGAACCGGGCCACGGTCATTGCCATTGGTCCCGGTCTGGGGCGTACTGACTGGGGCCGGACCATGTTACAGGCTGCCCTAGCCAGCGACAAACCTCTGGTCGTCGATGCCGATGGGCTGAACCTATTAGCAGTCGAGCCGGTTTTCCGGGAAAACTGGATTCTGACGCCGCATCCCGGCGAGGCCGCCCGTTTATTGAAGATGACTCCAAATGAAGTGGAAGCCGACCGTATTACCGCGGTCGAAGATCTGGCATTGCGCTACGGCGGCGTGGCGGTGCTTAAGGGCGCCGGTTCATTGATCGCCAGCAAGGAAGAAGGCCGGGTCGCGCTTTGCACGGCTGGCAATCCAGGCATGGCCAGCGGCGGCATGGGCGATGTGCTGACTGGGGTAATCGCGGCGCTGCTGGCACAGGGTCTACCGCCCTTCGCAGCGGCCAAGGCAGGGGTTTACCTGCACGGTCTCGCCGGCGATCAAGCAGCGCAAACCGGTGGTGAACGCGGTTTGCTAGCCACTGATCTATTGCCTTTTCTTCATGCAGGCGTCAATCCTAAGTTATGCTGAAATACGATCTTGATTCCGCAACCACCACGGAAATGCTGGGTGCGCAGTTAGCTGCGACGCTAATATCCGGTTGCATCGTCTATTTGAGTGGCGATCTAGGCGCTGGCAAGACAACCTTGGTTCGCGGTCTAGCACATGCGCTCGGTCATCATGGCACGGTCAAAAGTCCTACTTTTACACTAGTAGAACCGTACCAGATTGGGCCGTGGCGATTATTTCATTGGGATCTATACCGGTTGACCGACCCAGAAGAACTAGAATTTCTGGGCCTGCGCGATCAGCTCGATGGCCAAGCGGTGTTGTTGATCGAGTGGCCGGAACACGGGCACGGCGAGCTACCAGCAGCCGATTTGAAAATCGCCTTGCGCTATGCCGGCACAGGCCGTGTCTGCCAATTAATGGCCGTCTCAACTACTGGTCAGCGGATGCTTGCGAATCTTGTGACAGAGAACCCGCCTCCAGCCAGCTAAGCTGGCTGGAGGCAGGCATTGCGTTTAGCACATCCTGGTATTCGTTCAGGTTCCATGACTTCTTTCCCTTTGTTCTTCCAGGTGCTTGCAATCGATACACAATTCAGCGGTGGGACGTGCTTCTAACCGGCGCAGACCAATCTCGACACCACAGGCTTCACAATAGCCATAGCTATCGCTGGCCAATCGGCTTAAGGACTTATCAATCTTGTGTAAAAGCTTACGCTCCCGGTCCCGGGCCCGCAGGCTGATCGAGAACTCCTCTTCCTGACTGGCGCGATCATTCGGATCAGGCAGATTGAGCACTTCATCCTGCATACTATTGACCGTGCGCCGGCCTTCTTCCATTAATTCCTGTTTCCAAGCCAACAGGATGGCCCGGAAATGGGCCTTCTGCCGGTCGTTCATGTATTCCTCGTCCTGTTTGGCGCTGTAAGGCGTAAAGCCTGCAAACGTGTCAGCCATGATCATTCGCCCTTAATATCAGTGTTCACATTAATTTTGTGATTAAAAATAGCGTATTGGCTAAACCTGTAAAAATGACGGCTCAGCGCTAGCAGATGCGCATAACAGCATAGAACATCCAGTCAATGAATGCTGCCTGTGTTCACTTCCTTAGATTCAGGAGGGTTTCAAGTCTTGCTTAGGCACATTTTTAAGGCATCAGCCAACCCCTGCAACAACTGGAAGTACGCATCAGGACCCGCCGGCAACTCAGCGCCAAGAGGATCAAGAATACCTCGTTGCGCATCACTGCCGCTGACAATCGTGACCACCAGCGCCGATTGAAACTGCGGTTCGCTGAAGACGCAACGGACCTTGAGATCACGAATACGTGCCTGGATTTCTGCTACACGCTGGACGCCAGGCCGCTGTTCCGGATCGAGCACCACTGAACCAACCGCATTCAACCCGTAGCGCTGCTCGAAATACTGATAGGCATCGTGAAACACCACATAAGGTTGTTCCTTGATGGGTGTCAGATCAGATTCCAACTGTTGGTTCAGCCGGCCTAAGCGCTCGATTAACGCTGCACCATTGCGTTGATAACCGGCTTGATGTTCCGGATCAATTTCGCCTAATGCCGAGACGATCTCACGCGTCATGACGATGGCATTCACTGGGTCCAGCCAGATATGCGGGTCGTGGCTGGCCTCATGGCCGTGGTCATGGTCATGGTCATGATCTTCGCTTGACCTTTCATCGTCATGATGATGCGCTTCCCAAGCGCCACCCGTTCGCAAAGGCAAGACCTTGATACCGGGCGTTTCCAGCAAGGCTACTGTCCGGATTTTACCTTGCACATTCTCCAGTGGCTTAATCAAAAAGTTCTCCATACCCGGCCCAATCCAGAAGGCCACGCGGGCTTGTTCCATCGCACGCACATCTGAAGGCCGCAACCGGTAGTCATGCGGCGATGCACCCCCCCTTACCAACAGATAGGGTTCATCAATCCCTTGCATGACGCTGGCGACCAGCGAATGTAACGGCTTGATGCTGACCACCACGGGCAATCCAGCCGTGAATCCTGCCAACGGCAGGAGCAGCAACAGAAGCGCCAGCCAATTTTGCAACTCTTTTAGAAAAAGCCGATTACACTGCATGAAAATACCCTCATGTTATGTTATAGAATAACAATTGTTATAAGATTACACTTAGTTAATTTAGTCAAGCGTGGAGCACCCATGAAACAATCTTCAGATTGCTCTTCTCTTCAGCTCACTACCACTCAGTGGGCCTTATCAGAGGCTGAGACTGTTTGCCAGCAGCGTGGAGTCCGTCTTACCGAGTTGCGCCGGCGCGTGCTGGAAATTATCTGGAATCACTCATCACCATTGGGTGCTTACGCTATTTTGGATGTCTTGCGCAACGATGGGCGTCAGGGGGCGCCGCCCACGGTCTACCGGGCGCTGGATTTCCTGCTGGAACAAGGGTTCATTCACCGATTGGCGTCACTGAACGTGTTTACCGGTTGCCGTCAGCCGGGCGCTCATCACAGCGGCCAATTTCTTATCTGCCGGGACTGCGGTCAGGTCGATGAATTGAGTAACCTGACAGTCGATGCAGCCCTGCGCGCTGAGGCAATGGCCCGCGATTTCGAGGTCTCGGCGCAAACCGTGGAAGTGCTCGGCCGTTGCCTCATGTGCCGGAATGAGGCATCACACCATGCCAATTGAACCGATGCTGACGGTTGAAAACATTCACTTCGCCATTCGTGGCAATCCGATTCTGCAAGCAGTCAACCTCCAAGTTTCGCCTGGTGAAATTGTCGCCCTCATCGGTCCAAATGGCGCTGGCAAATCCACCTTGGTGCGCATCGTGCTGGGTTTACTCCGTCCGGACAGCGGCCAGGTCCGCCTAAAGCCTGGGTTACGGGTCGGCTACATGCCGCAACGGCTGACCGTGGACGATACCTTGCCGCTCACCGTGCAACGCTTTGTGACTTTAGGCACCCCAGCATCGCGTGAACAGGTCCGGTCAACGCTCAACGAAGTAGGCGCCGCCCACATCCTGGATACGCCAATGCAGGCGATTTCCGGCGGCGAAACGCAACGGGTGCTGCTAGCGCGGGCACTGTTACGAGAACCGGACCTGCTCGTGCTGGATGAACCCATCCAGGGCGTCGATCTGAGCGGCCAGTACGAGCTATACGATCTCATCAACAATCTCCGCCAGCAGCGGGGCTGCGGCATTTTGATGGTGTCGCATGAGCTGCACCTGGTCATGGCGGCGACTGATCATGTGCTGTGCTTGAACCGGCATGTCTGCTGCTCCGGCCATCCCGACCTGGTCGCCCAGGACCCGGCCTATTTGGAGTTGTTCGGTATTGACGGTGCCCGGCAATTGGCCGTCTACCACCATCACCACAATCATCATCATGACCTGCATGGAAGCGTGGTGGCACTTGAGGAAGAAACGCATGGATGACTTTCTGATGCGCGCTCTGCTGGGTGGTCTGGGTGTCGCATTGGCCGCTGGACCGCTGGGTGCATTCATCGTCTGGCGGCGGATGGCCTATTTCGGCGATACCCTGGCGCATTCGGGACTGCTGGGCGTCATGCTGGGTATCGTATTGAACATGAACCCAGAATTAGGCGTCGTCGCAACCTGCTTAACGGTGGCGGTGGTGCTGGTGTTACTGCAACGGCAGCGCTGGCTGGCCGCCGACACCCTGTTGGGCATCCTTGCCCACACCAGCCTGTCATTGGGTCTGGTAACGCTGGCTTTCCTGGAAACAGTGCGGGTTGATCTAATCAGTTACCTGTTCGGCGACATTCTAGCGATCAGTCCCACCGATCTGTATTGGATTTGGGGCGGCGCAATGCTGGCGCTGGCGGCGCTGGTTTGGCTATGGCGGCCGCTACTGGCAGCAACGGTGCATGAGGAGCTAGCGCAGGTGGAAGGCGTCCCGGTGTTCGCCGTGCGGCTGGCATTTATGCTGTTGATCGCCATCGTGATCGCTGTAGCCATGAAGGTGGCCGGTATTTTATTGATCACATCGCTGTTGATCATTCCGGCGGCGGCGGCACGACGCTTTGCCCGTTCGCCGGAAGGCATGGCGGCGCTGGCCAGCGGGCTAGGCTGTTTAGCGGTGGGTGCCGGGTTATGGGCCTCGCTGCGCTGGGATACGCCGGCGGGTCCCTCCGTGGTCGTCGCTGCTGCTGTCCTGTTTGCCGCAGGTTACGCAATTCCTCGTTCACGGTGTTAAGAGATATGAGGTATTTTCACCCCCATCCTCTTCACAACTCCCGTAGCGCCCGCCAAGGCGGTTGAGCCAGTGCCGAACGCGCACCGAGTAATCCAGCCAGACCGACACCCAGCACCCCTGCGCCACCGCCCAGCAGCCAGATCCAGGAGTTCCACCGATAGGGGAAATCGAATACCTGGGTGGCTAGCCCATAGCTCAACACGGTTGCGGCAGCGGCAGCCAGCACACCGGCTAGCAGTCCCAGCGTAGCAAACTCTGCCAGCAAGCTTTGCCGCACCACAGCCCGTTGGGCACCCAGAGTCCGCAACACAGCGCTCTCGAAACGGCGCTCATCCTGCGTGGCTTGAATCGCGGCATACAAGACCACCAATCCAGCAGCCAAGGTGAACAAGAACACATATTCGACAGCAGAAATCACCCGATCCATGATCTCGCGGACCTTGGTCATCAGTGCCTCCACATCCAGCACGGTAATCGATGGAAAATGCCGCACCAGTTCCGCCATCACCGGTTTCCGGTCAATGGGCAAGTGAAAACTGGTAATCCAGGTTGCAGGATAGGCGTCCAGCACGCCGGAAGGGAATACCACGAAGAAGTTAGCCCGGAAGGAATCCCATTCGACGCTACGCAAACTGGTCACTTTTGCTGCCAGATCCTGCCCGGCGATCTGGAAGCGTAGCGTATCACCCAGAACGATTCCCAATTCCTCAGCTAGACCGGTTTCCACGGAGGCAACACCCTGACCTTGGTCACCCGTCCGCCACCAATGGCCCGCGAGAATGCGGTTATCCTCCTGCAAGGTATCGGTCCAGGACAAATTGAATTCCCGTGCCACCAGGCGCTGCGCACGGGGATTCTGATAATCCTCCGGCCCGACATTGCGGCCGTTGATCGCAGTCAATCGCCCGCGCACCATCGGGAATAGCTCCACATCATGCAGACCGTGCTCGCGCAGGAAGGTCTGCACCTGGGTGACCTCGCTGGTTTGCACATTGATCAAAAAATGATTCGGCGCATCGGCAGGGAGGCTGGCTCGCCAACTGGTCAACAAATCAGTTCGCACCAGGGTTAGCATCAGCAATGCCATCAATCCCAAGCCCAGCGCGACAACCTGAACCGCGCTGCCGGAACCACGCCGGGCGATGTTGGCCATGCCAAACCGCCAAGCGACGCCGACTTGACCGCGCAACAAATTCAACGCCTTCACCAGTCCCCAAGCCGCCAGGGAGAGGACGGTAACTGTGCCCGCCACTCCGGCGCAGACATACAGCGCTAACCGCCATTCGCCCGCCTGCCAAATCAACAACGCCAGAGTTGCCGCCACAGCAGGACCGTACAAGGCCAGCAGGCGAGGGTTGACCGGCCCCAAATCGCGGCGCAACACCCGCAACGGCGGCACCTCCCGCAAGCGCAGTAACGGTGGCAGACCGAAGCCTAACAGCGTCACGAAGCCGGTGGCCAGCGCCGGCAATACTGGCCACAGCGAGGGGGCCGGCAGTTCAGTGCGGCTGACCAGTGACCCGAGGACACCGCTTAACCCGTATTGAGCCAGATAACCGGTCAATAGCCCTGCTGCACCTGCCAGCATTGCCAGCATCAGCAGTTCCAGCACGAACAAGCGGACAATCAGCGCTTCGGTCGCGCCAACACAACGCAAAATCGCCACACTGTCCCAGTGCCGGGCCGCGAAGCGACGAGCGGCAATGGCCACGCCAACCCCGGCCAGAATCACGCTGACCAGCGCCGCTAGATTGAGAAAACGCTGCGCCCGGTCCAGCGCCGAACGTAATTCGACGCGGGCATCACGCACGCCTTCCAGCTTCTCGCCTGCTACTAGGCGAGTCCGCGCCCAAGTCTTGAAGCCTTCCAGCGCCGCCGGTTCACCCGCGAGCAGCAAGCGATAAGCAACCCGGCTACCTGCTTGCACCAGCCCGGTTGAAGGGATATCCGCCAAATTCAGCAGCAGGCGCGGGGCAATGCTGAACAGATCACCGGCCCGGTCCGGTTCATAAGCCAATACGTGTTCCACCCGGAACGCGCGCGCGCCGAGATTCACCGTACCGCCGGCCTGAAGCCCTAGAATCTGCAACAACCGCTCATCCAGCCAGACCTGGCCTGGACTGGGAATCGTATCGACAGTGCGTGGCGGACCAAAGGGCCGGTCGCTGACCTGAAGCGCGCCACGCAGCGGATAGCCGGGACCCACCGCCTTGACTTCGGTCAGTTGCGTCACATCACCCGCTAGAACCACGCTGCGAAAACTGAGTGTCTCGGCGGTTTGCAGTCCTTGTTGAAGCGCTGTATCGGCCAATGCCGGCTGAATGGGATTAGACGCGGCAACCACGAGATCGGCGCCCAATAATTCGCTGGCCTTGCGCTCCATAGCCTGCTGGATGCGGTCCGTGAAGAAGCTCACGGCAGCAACGCTGGCAACAGCAATTAGCAACGCGGCCGCCAATACACGCAATTCCCCCGACTGCCAGTCGCGGCCCAAGGCGCGCAGGGCCATGCACCCCACCGCGCGCCAGCTGATCGATCCCATTTCGGCTGAGACCCCGGTTGCCGTTCTCGTCATGACCTCAAGCTCCGCTCGACGGCTGCGCCAACGATTCGCGCAACCGCCCATCATCCAGTTCCAACACACGGTCGCAATATGCAGCCAGCTCCTGATCATGCGTCACCAGCACCAGGGTCGCACCCTGTTCGCGGTTTAACGCGAACAGCAAGTCGATGATGCGATGGCCGGTCTTCTGATCGAGATTGCCGGTCGGTTCATCGGCGAATAGCACATCCGGATTACCGGCGAAAGCGCGGGCAATCGCCACTCGTTGTTGCTCACCGCCAGAGAGCTGTGAGGGATAATGCCGGGCGCGGGCTTGCAGTCCGACCCGTTCCAATAACTCCAGCGCCTGCTGGCGGGCATCGGCGTGCCCCGCCAGCTCCAATGGCAGCATGACATTTTCCAAAGCGGTCAATCCGGTCAGCAGTTGGAAGGACTGGAATACAAAACCCACCCGCTGCGCCCGCAGCAAGGCACGGCCGTCTTCATCCAAACGGTTCAAATCAACCCCCGCCAGCCATACCCGGCCATGGGTCGGCGTATCCAGACCGGCAAGCAAACCAAGCAGGGTCGACTTGCCGGAACCGGAGGCCCCGACCACCGCAACACTCTCCCCTCTGGCAATGCTAAAGCCAATAGCATCGAGAATGATCAGCGGCCCCTCCGGGCTGATGACCTGTTTACCCAGATCCTCAACCTGAATGATCGCACTGGCAACCGGGTTGTCCGATGCGAAGACAGAGGCTACGCTTATGCCGCTGCCCGCTTCCAGATTATGATCCACACGCATGGCCAGGCTCTCCGAAGATGAAAAAGACGAATTACTCACGTTGGTTTCCGGGTTTGATGTTATGGCTAGCGGCCTTGTTCATACCCCCGGCTTATGCCAGGGCTCCGGTCATCTTGGTGTTGGGCGACAGTCTGAGCGCCGCCTATGGCATCCCGGCCGAACAGGGCTGGGTCAGTCTGTTGCAACGCCGGTTGACGGAAACTGGCTATCCACATCAAGTGATCAATGCCAGCATCAGCGGCGACACGACCAGCGGGGGATTAAGCCGGCTGCCAACGGCTCTGGCGCAGCATCATCCCGCACTGGTTATTCTTGAGCTAGGCGCCAACGATGGATTGCTCGGGCAACCACCCATGGAAACGAACCGTAATCTGGCACGGATGATCAAACTTTCGCAGCAGGCCAACGCCCAGGTGCTACTGGCAGAAATGCGGATTCCGCCGAATTATGGCCCTTTGTACACGCAAAAGTTTCAGGCAACCTTCGGCGAACTAGCGGAACGCTACGATATCCCCTTGATTCCATTCCTATTGAATGGGGTGGCGGGCAACCCGAAGCTGATTCAGGAAGATGGCCTGCACCCGCGCGCCGAAGGGCAGTCCCGGATTCTGGATAACGTGTGGGAGGTCTTGGAGCCGGTACTCATGCCAAAACCGGATAAATAGGATTGGCTTACCGGCAATTTCAACTGGTGAGTGCGAATAAACGCGGCTTTCACACAGCAGGTTTCTATAAACAGCCTGGCTAAGAGAGAGTGAATGGAGAAATGCCTTAATGACACCAACGACCATGAAAGCCGTGCGTATTCATACCTATGGTGGTCCCGAAATATTGCACTATGAAGAAAATGTCCCCGTGCCCTCCCTCAAATCCGATGATCTGTTAATCCAGGTGCGGGCGGCAGCAGTCAATCCAGTGGACTGGAAAATCCGGGAGGGCGGGTTGCAAAATATCCTCCACCACACCCTGCCGCTCACATTGGGCTGGGATGTCTCCGGCGAGGTCATAGCCATTGGCTCCGAGGTTCATGAATTTGCCATTGGCGACACGGTGTACGCTCGCCCGGACATTGAGCGCGACGGTGCTTATGCTGAATACATCGCCGTCAAAGCCAGCGAAGCAGCCCGCAAACCGGCGGCCTTGGATTTCATCCATGCTGCGGCTGTGCCGCTGACGGCACTGACCGCTTGGCAGTCATTGGTGGACGCTGCCCAGTTACAAGCTGGTCAAACTGTATTAATCCACGCTGCTTCAGGCGGTGTCGGCAGCCTAGCGGTGCAACTGGCCAAAGCGCTGGGGGCGCACGTCATTGCCACCGCTTCGTTTGTGAATACCGGGCTAGTGACACAACTGGGCGCGGATCAGTTCATTGACTACACGCAGGCCCGTTTTGAGGAGGTCGCCAAGAATGTGGATGTAGTGCTCGACACGGTTGGCGGCGACACTCAGGCGCGTTCTTGGCCGGTGCTGAAACCCGGCGGCATCCTCGTTTCTATCGTTAATCCTCCATCAGAAGCCACCGCTATCCAGCACGGAGTGCGCAGCGCTTTTGTCTTCATCCAGCCCAGCGGTGAGCAGTTGACCGCCATTGCCCGGCTGATTGACGAAGGACGGATTAAACCCGTCATCCATACTGTATTGCCGCTCAGTGCAGTACGTCAGGCGCATGCTATCAGCCAAGGCGGCCATACACGCGGCAAGATTGTCCTGCAGGTCGCTGACTCGCTGCCCACCCGGAGTTTTACTCATGGGCCTCACGGGCTGCCTCGCACAGACGGGTCATAAGCCTAGTGACTGGCATAGGCGTTTCTTACTGAGTAGTGTCCTGCAAACACGGTTTTTGGGGTCCGTCTTTAGCAAAGGCGTGGCATCACCACGCCCCTATGGTGATGATCCCGGGTTTCACTTGCAGATCACAAAACTATAGCAATACATGGATTTCATTGTACTGACCCGCTCGCGCCTTCTCCCAAGCGGCGAACTCTTCAAGAGAGAGTTCATGCGTGATTGCCTGGCTGCGGCTCCATAACACCAGCCCGCCCTCGCAGCCGCTAGCCAGCCACCGTCCGTCTGGACTAAACGCTACCCCCGTGACCCGCCCAGCGCGTTCCGGCAAGGTTGCCGTACATTGCCGGTTCTCTACCCGCCACAACCGCACCGTCCGGTCGCCGCTGCCACTGGCCAGGAACCGCCCGTCAGGACTGAAGGCCACGGTGTTCACGCTGCCGGTATGCCCCGGAAACGCGGCGACACATTGCCGGTTCTCCAGCCGCCACAAGCGCACCGTGTCATCGTCCCGGCGCCGCTCGGAAAAACTGCCGCTACCGCTGGCCAGCCAGCGTCCGTCCGGACTGAACGCCACGGAGGTCATCCGGCCAGTGCGGCCCGGCAGCACTGCAATGCAGTGTTTGAGGTCGGCCCGCCATAACCGCACGGTGCGATCTGCGCTGCCGCTGGCGATCAGCCGCCCATCCGGCCCAAAAGCCACTGCGTTCACCCCACCGGCATGGCCGGCCAGGATCGCCGCACATTGCCCGCTGCCCACCCGCCACAAGCGCACCGTGCAATCCCCGCTCGCGCTCGCCAGCCATTGTCCATCGGGGCTGAAGGCCACCGCGTTGACTATCCCGGCATGACCACGCCAAGCCGCTAAGCACGGGCCGCCATTCACCTGCCATAACCGGATGGTGCGGTCGCCGCCGCTGGCGATCAGCCGCCCATCGGGACTGAAGGCCACCGCATTCACCGCCCCGCTATGTCCCGTAAAAGTTCTCACACCCCGCCCGCCCTCTGCGGGCCACAGCCGCACCGCCCGATCCGCGCCGCCACTGGCCAGCCAGCGCCCATCCGGGCTGAACGCTACGACCGTCCTGCCTGACGGTACGCCTGGCAACAAGCTGCTATCGTGTTCCCAATTCAGCGGTAAAGCGGCCGGACGCTCCCAGCCCTCTACGCTGATCCGCCAGCGAAAGGCGCGTGTCAGATCCTGCTCCAAAGCTGGGACATCCTCATAGCGCGGCGTGGCGATCCGGGATTGCCATTGCCGCAGCACTGGACAGGCAGCACTGTTCACTGCAATCTGTTCCGACAGCGCGTAATAACGCCGCAAGATCTCCGCTAAGGCTTGCGCATCTTGCTCCAGGGCATCCAACGCCTGTTCCACAGCCTGTGGGCTCTCATAAACACCATCGCAGAGATCCTGATCAAACCGCTCCAGGGCGTTCCGGAAATCCGGGCTGCGATGCAGGATCGCAAATTTCTTCAGCAGCACTTCCAGGCGCGGGGCGGTGTAGCGCTGAATCTCGTCCATCAGCGGCAGCCAGCGCAACACCACTTTCAACGCCAGCGCCACGCCGCTGTGCTTCGAAGCATCCTGCAGGCCACTCAGCCATGCCGGCGGCTGCTTTACACGGCACGCCAGCGCGCGGACCTCCTGCTGAATCTGCGCCTGAAATGCGGGCGATACCGTAGCCAGGAGCAACTCAGCAAGGACCACGGCCCAATCAGGCCGCGCTTTGGCCGGCATGCCATAGGCCAGCGCTATTTGCCAGGTTTTTTCGTATTCCACGGCCATCGCCCGCCAGGCGGATTGTAACCATTGGCACCCGGCATTGCCCGCTGCTGCATAAATGCCCAAGATATCCGGTGGAATCCGATCTAGCTCTAGCAGCAATGCCTGGCTGGCGGCGTCGCCATCCCGTGCAGTCTGTGCGGCCGCCGCCAGATCATTCGCCGCCAAGCTCCATTGCTTCCACACCGGCGGTAGATCCGGCGCCAAATGCGCCAGCAGCCGCGCCAAGCGCTCGTCGGCATCCATGTCTTGGATCTCCAGCACCTCCAGTGCCGCCCGTGGAACTTCCTGTTCCCCTAGATCATGGCGCAGCCAATTACCGATTGCGCCTCGTGCCAGATCTTCGCGGGCTTCCTCCCAATGCTGTGCTATTTGCGCTGCCAGTTCACGGGCGGTCCGGCATTCGACACCCGCGGCCAGGCGATAAAACCGGTGTGGACGAAAAGTGATCGCTTCCGGCTGCGCCGCATCCACAGGTAACGATAAGCGGCCATCGCCTGCGCGCCAGCGCTGAATCTCCGCCGCGCCCCAGCGCTGCTGCGGATCGCGCAGCAACAAGCCCCGGCACAAGGTGCGCCACGGTTCAGCCACATCCTCAACCGGCACAGGCCGCACCTGCAACTGGTAACGAATGACCATCGCGGACAAACTGGCAAACGGATGCCGGCCGGTCAGCGCCTCCAACAGAATCATGCCCAATGACCAGTAATCAGCCGCCATACCGGCAGTCCCGGCCGCTATTTCCGGGGCGTCATAGCGCATAGAACAACGATGGGCGGTAAATCCCGGCGTTGCATCCACCCACGAAGCAATGCCAAAGTCCGTCAGCGCCAGTTGCAAGGGTTGCCGGTGACGCACCAGAACATTTTCCGGCTTCAGATTCCGGTGCAGGATATTGCACTCATGTAATTTCTTCAGCGCTGCGCTGAATTCCGTCAGGATTTCTCCAGCATCCACCCCGGTCAGCGGACCGGCTGCCATCCACTCACGCAAGGAACCCCGCCCGGCATATTCCAACAGCTCATAGCCGATTCCATCCGATTGGCTGTATTCCAGCAGTTGCACGACATAGCGCGGCGCTTGGGAGCTGATCC
Source organism: Proteobacteria bacterium UBA2383 (assembly GCA_002343485.1). Lineage (GTDB taxonomy): Bacteria > Pseudomonadota > Gammaproteobacteria > Competibacterales > Competibacteraceae > UBA2383. Next base: position 8,043 of record DDST01000159.1, on the reverse strand, counting down.
ACTGCAACACCTCGCTCTTGGGCTGAATGCCCGCGTGATAGAGTTTGGCGACAGCCCGTTCTCCTGGCTGCGAGCGGGACTCCACCAGCAGTAAATCCGCCTCCATATTCTGAGCAGCCAAATCCCTCAATATCTGGTAACGATTCGCCAGAGTATGCGGCAGGGTCCGCGGGCCGGAATATTCAGGAAGCGCCATGAGCATGGATACCCGCTGAATGAAAGGCTTTTTGGAAAGAGCCGGTTTTCTTGCTCATCCGAGGCAGCTAGGAAAGAGGAGCCGGCTGAAACCACATGAGTTGTGAGTGTAGTTTCACTACCTCGCCGACGATCAGCAATGCTGGCGAGCGTGCCCCGGCGCCGATCAGCCGCTGGGGCAATCCGGCGATCGTACTGACATGGACGCGCTGTCCGGCCAAGGTACCCTGCTCCACCAACGCTACCGGCATATCCGGCGCCATGCCGTATTCACGCAAACGCTCACAAATATGCTCGACACTCTTCAGTCCCATGTAAAACACCACCGTCTGCCGGGGTTGCGCCAGCGCCGGCCAATTCAGATCCAGCGTGCCTTCCTTGAGATGGCCCGTCACGAACACACAACTTTGCGCGAAATCACGATGGGTCAGCGGGATGCCCGCATAAGCTGCGCAACCCGCGGCAGCGGTCACCCCAGGCACAACCTGAAACCGGATACCCGCCGCCATCAGCGTTTGAATCTCCTCGCCGCCCCGGCCAAAGATAAAAGGATCGCCGCCTTTCAGGCGCAACACGTTCTTGCCCTGCAAGGCCAGATCGACCAGCAACCGGTTGATGTCATTCTGGGGCAGGGTGTGATGATCCGGGGCTTTGCCAACGAAAATGCATTCGACCCGGGGTTCCAATAGTTGCAGAATTTCCGGGCCGATCAGCCGGTCATAAACCGCCACATCGGCCTGCTTCATCAAGCGCAATGCCTTCAGTGTCAACAGCTCTGGATCGCCGGGACCCGCGCCGACCAGGTACACCTCGCCAACCGGATTAAGTGGTTCTGTCATTAGTTTTCTACTACCTGATAGTCAATCGTTCCGCACGAATCCCAGCCAGCGCCAGTTCCAGCCGCCGCCAGGCTGATTCAATCCCCGGCAACCCAAAACGTAATCCTGGCGGGCCGGTGAAACGCCGCACGAGGATACCCCGCCTTGCCAAAGCATCTTGCCAAAAATCTGCCTCAGGCAGTGGAACCCACTGGAATAGCGCTGTCCCGCCCGCCACGGGCAACCGTTGCCGCTTCAGCAACTCAGCCAATCGCTGTCCTGAACGCAGCAATTCGCTCCGCATCCCTTCTTGCCAGCGCCGGTCACTCAGCGCCTGGATCGCAGCCCAGCGGGCCGGCCCACTGACGGTCCACGGACCCAGCGCATCGCGCAACCGTTCCCGGAGCGTCGATTCCGTCAGGACAAACCCGGCACGCGCCCCGGCTAAACCAAAAAACTTGCCCAGCGAACGCAATACCACCAACCCCGGCAAACCCGCGTAACCACTCAAACTATCGGCCGGGGTGGCATCCATGAATGCCTCGTCCACGACCAGCCAGCCCGCGCGCATCGCCAGCCGCTCGCGCCAGTTCAGCAACGTTCCAGACACAAAACGCAGGCCGGTGGGATTATTGGGATGGACCAGCACCAGCACATCCAGCCGATCCACCGCCGCCTCCAGCATCTCAACCGTCAGTGCCTCGACATGATGGCCCGCCCGCTGCCACGCATGTGCGTGCTCAGCATAACTGGGATGCAAGACCCCGACCCGGCAACGCTCACGCAACAACGGTAATGCTTGAATCACTGCTTGCGAGCCAGCGACGGGCAACACCTGCGGCGTTCCGTAATACGCTGCTGCCGCCGCTTCCAAGCCATCTTCTGGTTCAGGCAACCGCTGCCAGACGACTGCAGGAACCGGAGGAACCGGCCACCCCTGGGGATGAATACCGGTGGACAGATCCAGCCAGTCACCGAGAGGAATCCTGTAACGCACTGCCGCCGCCCGCAACGCGCCGCCATGTTCAAGCAAGGAGCAATCCTCCTAAGGCAATGACACCCAGCCACAACCACAAAGCCCGCTGCACCAGTTGCACTGCACGGCCAATGTCTTCGGCGCGTGGAGCCAATCCCTCACCCAGAACCGGCCGCCGTTGCCATTCACCGTCATAACGCGCCGACCCGCCCAGCGCCAGGCCCAGCGCGCCTGCGCCCGCTGCCATCACCGAACCGGCATTGGGGCTCTTCCAGCCGGGTGCTTGTTCGCGCCAGCATCGCCACGCCCATTCCGGATGCGTTCCTACCACCATATAGCTCAGTGCGGTCAAGCGGGCGGGCGCCCAGTTCAGCCCATCGTCCAGCCGTGCGGCTGCCCAGCCGAAATATAAATAACGTGAGGTGCGATAACCCCACATGGCATCCAGGGTATTGGCCAGCCGGTACAACACCACCCCCGGTGCACTGGCGAGAGCAAACCAGAACAGCGCTCCAAAAATTGCATCGCAGCCGTTTTCCAGCACGGACTCCACGGTTGCCCGGCTGATTTGTTCTTCGTCAAGATCCTCAGTATCGCGGCTGACGATCATCGCCACCTTCTCCCGTGCTAAGAGTAAATCGCCAGTTTGCAGCGCCGCTGCCACCGCCTCGGCATGTTCAGCCAGGCTGCGGGCGCCGATTGCAAGATAGAGCACCCCTAACGCCGCCACCCATCCCAACAGTGGAATCCAGATCAGCAATCCAGCCATGACGGCAAACGGCGTCAACAGGAGAATGACAGCGGCGATACCACGCGCCTGCCGGGCCGGGGCATTCAAAGCCGGGGGACCATAGGCCAGCGCCTCCACGCGGCGCGCCAGATCACCAAAACCCGCCAAGGGATGCCAACGGCGCGGCTCGCCCCACTGCCGGTCGAGCAGTACGGCGCCCAGGCACAGCAGCGCGGTCAGCATAAGGATCATCCTCTATCTTCAAGAAGGCCAGTTTTCAGCGCAGCTAGGTTTCTCTCCCGTACTACGCCATTATTAAAGGCGTTTAGTGTAGCCAAAAACCGATTGTTTCAGTCAAAATCTGGTCATGAAAACCCAAACTCTAATGATTCAAGGCACGACCTCCGACGCCGGCAAGAGCGTCATGGTCGCTGGATTATGCCGCCTGCTGGCGCGGCGCGGCGTGCGCGTGGTCCCCTTTAAACCCCAGAACATGGCTCTCAACAGCGCAGTCACTGTGAACGGTGGCGAAATCGGCCGCGCTCAGGCGGTGCAGGCCCAGGCAGCCTTCCTGGAACCGCATACCGATATGAACCCGGTGCTGCTCAAACCCAATACTGACATCGGTGCGCAGGTCATTATCCACGGGCGGGCACTGACCAACATGGACGCCCGGCGCTATCATGACTACAAGCCGGTTGCCATGCAGGCCGTGCTGGCATCTTATCAACGGCTCTGTGCCGCTTATGACGTGGTGCTCGTTGAAGGCGCCGGCAGCCCGGCGGAAATTAACCTGCGTGACAAGGACATCGCTAACATGGGCTTCGCCGAGGCAGCGAACTGCCCGGTGTGGCTGGTGGGCGACATCGACCGGGGTGGCGTATTCGCCCATCTGCACGGCACCCTGGCCCTGCTCTCGCCCAGCGAGCGAGCACGGATTACCGGACTGATTATCAATCGCTTCCGCGGTGATGTCAGTCTGTTGACGCCGGGGTTGGATTGGTTGACCCAGGAGACGGGCAAACCCGTGCTGGGCGTGTTGCCCTACTTGCAAGGTTTGCATCTGGAAGCAGAGGACGCCTTGCCCCGCGATTCCGGCATGATCAAAGATATGAAGCGCTTGCGGGTCACGGTACCCGTGCTGGCGCGCATCAGTAACCACACCGACCTCGATCCGCTGCGCCTGCATCCCCAGGTCGAGGTGTGCTGGGTGCGTTCCGGTGAGGCCATTCCACCGAGCGATCTGATCATTCTGCCCGGCAGCAAAAGCACGCGCGGCGACCTCCACCGGCTGCGGGAACAAAACTGGGATGCAGCAATCCACCGCCATTTGCGCTACGGCGGCAAACTGATCGGTATTTGCGGCGGTTTTCAGATGTTAGGACAGTGGGTCCATGATCCTGCTGGACTGGAAGGCGAGCCTGGCTCCAGCCCAGGATTGGGATTGCTGAAATTTCAGACGACACTTGGGCAGGAAAAGCAACTACAGCGCGTCGAGGGCCGGCTGACGCTGGATGACGCACGGGTGACGGGCTACGAAATTCACGCCGGGATCAGCACCGGGCCGGCGCTGGCGCAACCGGCAATCAGCTTGGAAGACCGCCGGCTAGACGGCGCAAGGTCGGACGACGGGCAAATTCTTGGCACATACTTGCATGGACTGTTCGACGCTGCCCCGGCCCGTGATGCGTTATTACGCTGGGCAGGGCTGGCGGTGCGAGAGACCCCGGATTACCGGCAATTGCGCGAGGAGGGGATTAACCGCTTGGCGGATGCCATCGGCGAACACCTGGATTTGCGGATGCTGGATCATTTTGCGAGAGGGAAGATGGCGTCATGATTGGCGCATTGACAATTCTATTGCTTTTTCAACTCATTGGTGAAGTGGCTGTGCAATTGAGCGGCCTGCCGGTGCCGGGACCGGTGGTAGGTATGGTATTACTGTTCCTATCCCTCCGCTGGCGCAAGGTGCTACCGGACCCCCTGCGTGCAACGGCGGAAACCCTGCTGTCGCACCTATCGCTGCTGTTTATCCCTGCTGGAGCCGGTGTCATCCAATATGGGACGCTATTGGCGGATGAATGGCTGGCGCTGATCGCGGCGATGGTGTTGGGTACGCTGATCACGGTCGCAGTCACGGCGCTGGTCATGCAAGGGGTTATCCTTATTCAACATAGAATGCGACAGGACGGATAACATGCTCACGGGCATCTGGGTCTACCTCGCTGCATCGCCCTTGCTGTGGCTGACCGTGACCCTCGCTGTTTACCTGGCCGGTCACTGGCTATTCCGGCGCAGCGGCGGACGGGCCTTCTTCAATCCCGTGGCGCTGGCCATTACCCTGCTGGTGCTGATTCTGCTACTGACCGGCACCCCCTACTCCACCTACTTCAAGGGTGCGCAGTTCATTCACTTTCTGCTCGGCCCGGCAACGGTAGCGCTAGCGATTCCTCTCTATCTGCACTGGGAACGGGTGCAGCAACTGTTTCTCCCGATAGTTGTTGGCCTGCTCACCGGTTCAATAACCGCTATTCTGTCGGCTATTGGCTTGGCTTGGTTGCTGGGCGGCTCGCCACGCACCTTGCTGTCGCTGGTGCCCAAGTCAGTGACGACTCCAGTGGCAATGGGCATCGCTGAGAAGATTGGCGGTCTACCGTCGCTGACTGCTGTGACCGTGATTTTAACGGGCGTGGCCGGCGCCGTTGCGGCGCCTTCACTGCTAAACAGGTTGCGGATCCAGGATGATGCCGTCAAAGGCATGGCGATTGGCGTGGCAGCACATGGCATCGGTACGGCGCGAGCCCTGCAAATCAGTAGCCTAGCGGGCGCATTCGCCGGTTTGGCAATCGGTCTAAATGCGTTATTGACAACGCTATTGGCGCCATTGATGGTGCGGTTGCTGCACTTGACACCCTGAATCCGTCAGAAGCGGCCTACCCGTTTTCAATGGACACAAACCTCAGGACAACTTTTCCATGTCTGCCAATCATCCCGGCCACACCCGCCTGACGGCCCGCCGTAAGGCGGGTTATGAACGCAAACAGGCCCGTGCCACAATTGAGAAAGGTCTGTTGATTGTCTACACCGGTCCCGGCAAGGGCAAGACGACCGCGGCTTTGGGCATGGCATTGCGCGCCATCGGCCACGGGATGACCGTCGGGGTCGTGCAGTTTATCAAAGGCCGTCAGGATAGCGCCGAACGGGCCGTGCTCAGCCGTTTTGAGAATGTGGATTTTCAAGTGATCGGCGATGGCTTTACCTGGCTGACCCAGAATCGGGAGCAGGACATTGCCACAGCGGAGCGCGCCTGGGCCGAAGCGGAACGCATGATCCAGGATATCCGTTACGAACTGATCATTCTCGACGAACTGAATCCAGTGCTGCACTATGGCTATCTCGACCCGGCGCGGGTGCTAACGATATTTTCCCGCCGGCGGCCGGAACTGCACATGGTAGTGACTGGACGTAACGCGCCGCAGGCACTGATCGAACAAGCCGATCTAGTTAGTGATATTCACAGTGTCAAACATCCCTACCGGGAACAAGGTGTGAAGGCGCAACGTGGAATCGAGTTCTAAAATATCAGTGTTTAACTGAGTCCAGTCCCCCCACCCGCTATATTTGAATGTCTCGGCACCCACCATCAGAATCGGCAAAGCACATGATCAAACTGACGGGAATAGGCATCGCTGTGGCGTTGTTGCTCATGGGGTGCGCGGGACAGCCCGTGGTGACAGTGCCAGAGGAATCAGCGACAGCGCCCATCCGCAATGAGACCGCAGGCTGGTGGTATGTGCGCTTTCGCCTGGCATGGCCAGAGGAAGAGGAACCGTTATGGTGGCCGGACCTGCTGCTAGCAGACCGGGTGGCCGGCCCAGTGCTGGATGCAGAAGGGGAAGCCATCCATTTATGGCGATTCCATCGCCGGGCGGCTCGTGATGATGCAGGACGCCAGTTCAGTTTCATTTTCCGGGCGCTGCCGGCAACGGCAAGGCGCGTGAATGCCCGGATTGCCGCCGATCCGCTGTTGATCCATCTGCAGGAAACAGGAGTGGTGCAAAAGGTCAGCTACGATGATCCCAGTCAGTTGCAACGCCCAGGCATCGGCGATACATCGGACAAGAACTGGTCACCGGAAATGCAGATGGCCTGGCCGTACTTTATTCTGGGGGTGAGCCGGTTGTGGCTGGAGCTGATCCGCGAACTGGAGCGGCGGGGAGAATGGCCGGAGGAACTTCTCGCGCGCTATGCGGCTGTGGAAAAAGCACTGAATGAGCATTGGCGGGATGAAGGCGGCCATGCCCTATTGCATCATCTCAGCGGAGTTTTTGGGTATCGGGAGCTGGTGATCCTGCGCCAGGATACGATGCGCTTTTAAGCGCTGGGTGGTTGAAAGAGTAAATACTTGTCATACACGATCCGGGGTTGCTGGATATTATGAGTAGGAACGATAACGCTGACCAAGTCACGGTTTACACGCCAGATTCATCTCTGCGCGATCCGAGCCGGTTGATCGGCGAGATGTTCCGCGATCTGTGGGCCGGACGCGAATTGGCCTGGCGGCTCGCAATGCGTGATATCAGTGCACAGTACCGCCAGACCGCGCTGGGGCTGGTGTGGGCGTTTATCCTGCCACTGGCGAATACGGCGGTCTGGCTGTTCCTCAACGCCAGCGGCATCGTCCGCATGGGCGAGACGGTATTGCCTTATCCAGTGTATGTGTTTACCGGAACCATGCTGTGGGCTATTTTCATGGAAGCAGCCAATGCGCCCTTGCAGATGACGGCTGCTGCCAAGCCCATGCTAGCCAAGATCAATTTTCCGCGCGAGGCGTTGATTGTTTCAGGTATCTATCAGACCCTGTTCAACGCTGGTATTAAGATCGTTCTACTGCTGTTGGCCATCATGGTGCTGGGGGTTTTCCCGAACTGGAGTCTGCTGCTGTTTCCACTGGCGATCCTGTCGCTGCTGCTCGCCGGCACCGCACTTGGCTTGCTACTGACCCCAGTAGGGATGCTATATGCTGATATCGGCAAGTCGTTTCCACTGATCATGCAGTTTTTGATGTACTTGACACCCGTCGTGTTCGCCATGCCCGCTAGTGGCTGGGCGGCCACGCTATTCCAGCTCAATCCGCTGACGCCGCTGATCCTGACAGCGCGCGACTGGTTGACGGGGATGGCGCCGGAGTATTTGGGATATTTTCTGGGAGTGAACCTGGCAACGCTGGCGCTGCTGTTCGTAATGTGGATCGTGTTCCGCGCCGCCATGCCCATTCTGATCGAGCGGATGAGCGCCTGAGTCCGCAGGTACCGTTGGAGCAG
>DDST01000091.1 GCA_002343485.1 Proteobacteria bacterium UBA2383 | reverse complement strand
TGAGAAGGGAGGTTTGGGGGATTTCACGACCGGTTGCGTCAATCTACGGGATTCAAATTCCTCTCGCCTTCGTTTGAGAAAGAGAGGAACGGCTATGCCTCATCAAGAGATTGGTCGATTTGGCACGGCCACGACGGGAATCGGCTATCCTTAACCTTGTCATTTTCAGCGAAGGCTTGCCTCAACCATCATGATGGATTGGAATTGCTTGCTCTCCCGCACCCGTTTGGGCTTGGCCCGCCCGCACCCTGACAGCGAGGCCCGCACCGATTTTCAGCGCGATTTCGACCGTATCGTGTTTTCTTCGGCGTTCCGGCGCTTGCAAGACAAAACCCAAGTTTTTCCGCTGTCCCAGAGCGATTACGTCCGTACCCGGTTGACCCATAGCCTGGAAGTCTCCAGCGTGGGCCGTTCGCTCGGCACGATGGTCGGCGATAGCGTCATTAAGCGGCATGGATTGAAGAGCGTCTATCCGCAGGATTTTGGCGCTGTCGTCGCCGCCGCTTGCCTGGCCCACGATATCGGCAATCCACCGTTTGGTCACGCAGGCGAGGACGCCATCCGCTTGTGGTTTACCGCTTCCGCGACCGGCCAGGCGGTGCTGGAGTCATTGACGGAGTCTCAGCGCCAGGATTTCCTGCGCTTTGAGGGTAACGCTCAGGGCTTCCGCATCATCGCGCGCCTGCAAAGTCCCGATAATCCCGGCGGCATGCAACTGACCTGCGCCACACTGGGCACGTTTACCAAATACCCCTGCGCTTCGTCGCTCCCTGTGGAACCGCCATCCGGCATTGCCTTCAAAAAATTCGGTTTCTATCAGGACGACACGGATCTATTCGCCCAAGTTGCTGGCCAATTGGGGCTGGAGCCAGTGTTGCCGGGTGCCTGGAGCCGCCATCCACTGGCTTATCTGGTCGAAGCAGCGGATGACATCTGCTACCGGATCATTGACGTGGAGGATGCCTTCCGGTTGCAACAAATGCGCTTTGAGGATGTACGTGATTTGTTGCTGCCGCTGACCGGCGAAGCGGACCGCGCCCGGCGCAAGATGGAGCACATCACACGATCCAAGGAGAAAATCGAATACCTGCGCGCTAAGGCCATCGGCACCATTATCGATCAAGTGCATCAATGCTTTATGCGTCATGAAGACGCAATCCTGGCCGACGCTTTTCCGGGAGAACTTCTGGATGCTATCCCCGCCGCCGAAGCGATGCGGGCGCTAAAAGAGTGTGGCGAGAACCAGGTCTATGTCTCTAAGCCGGTCGTCGAAGTGGAGGCGGCGGGTTTTGAAGTGCTAGGGGGTCTGCTTGAGGCGTTTGTCACCACGGTCAATGATCTCGCCATGCACGGTCCGCAGGCATCGTCGCGCAGCCGGATGTTAATCTATCTGATTCCGGAACCATTTACCGGTCCTGGCCGTCGTCCCAGCGGCGATCCCTACCGCCGGGTGCTGGCGATTACCGATTTTGTATCCGGTATGACCGATTCCTATGCGGTAACGCTGTTCAAGAAATTGACGGGTATCTCGTTGCCAACAGGCTAATCACGCGCGGGCTTAAACCAGCGGCACAAACACGACGGGCAACACGCTCCGGCTCCGCACCATGCCTTGCAGGTCCTTATCCAGCACGCGCAGATCTTGGGTTCGATTCGGTGAGCCTACTGGAATGACCAGCCGCCCGCCTGGTTTCAATTGCTGCACGAGCACTGGCGGTACCTCCCCAGCCGCCGCCGTGACGATAATGCCATCAAAAGGCGCGTGCTCTTCCCAGCCCTGAATACCGTCGCCCGTGCGGACTTCCACATTGGCAACGCCCAACTCCCGCAATCGCTGCGATGCAACATTCGCCAATTCAGGAATCCGTTCCAGCGAGTAGACCTGGCGGACCAAGCGGGCCAATATCGCTGCTTGATAGCCGGAACCCGTGCCGACCTCCAGCACGGCATCCTCTGGACCCGGCGCCAGCAACTCGGTCATCAGCGCAACGATGAAGGGCTGGGAAATAGTCTGACCACACCCAATCGGCAGCGGCTTGTCAATGTAGGCCCACTCCTGCTGCGCCGGCAGCACGAAGCGATGGCGGGGTACCGCCGCCATCGCTTCCCTTACCCGGCCGCTGAGCTTATCAAGACCGGTTAATTCTGCGGTTTCACGCGTTTCCTCCAGGACCCGTTCCAATAACCATTGGCGGGCTTCTGTATAAGGATCAACTTGCCTGTCGTGCATTCTGTTGTCCTTCAGGCCGCTGCTGCACCGCGTCGTGCTGGCATGCGATATCTGATGCCAGAATCTGGGCAACCAGATCCCCTGCACATAACAGCGGCTCCCGGCGCAAGCCCGCCAGCAAGCCCGCCACGGGCGCTATCACGTGCATTCGGATGTCACCGGTAAAACCGTCATAAATTTGGCCGAGTTCTTCGCCAGCCTGTACCCAGCGGCCAACATCCAAACGCGAAGCGAAAATACCGGATTGTTCCGCCTGCACATCGCATACTTGCCGGTGGCTAAAGTAGTGCAAATCCTCTTCGCCTTCGATGAGTTGCAGGCCGTCAATGACTCCGGTGCGGCTGAGGAAGGCAACCAGTGCTCGAAACAGAATTTCACAGTGCTGGGTTTGCAGATTACCCAATTGACCGGCGCAGATAACAAAATTCTCGCCACGGTGTGGCCGCCAGGTACGTATCAATTCACCGGCTTCATCCGAATCCGCTGGCTGTTCGACAACTGCGGGTAATCCGAACAGGCAGGCGCTCGCCCGCTCATCATCGTTTGGTGCATATAGCAATACCTGTGGCATTTCCTCCATGTCGCGATTGGCAGCACACACATTCACCCGGTAATAAGCCGCTTGAGTGATCGCCATTACCGCCTCGCGCACGGTTTTTGCGGCCGGGGGATGGCCTCTGCCGATGCGCCATGCGTGATTCGATATATCGAGGGCCTCAACGGTGGGAATAATCACGACCCGCTCGCGCAATCGTAGTTCACGCCGTTCACCGGCCTCGATGCTTCGCAGAAACGCTGCCAGGCGAGACAGTACGAACATGCCATTCAGTTCGTTGCTATCAAGGTCTGCTACCAGCGCTAACTGTGGTGTGCGTTCCGATGGGCCAATGTCGGAGCGTAGTACCCCTTTTTGACCCCGCAACCGGGCCACCCGTCCAGAATTGATCATATTGATCAAGATTCTGCTCCATTATTATGTTGCTGTTGAATGGAAATTTTTTTCAGTGCCGACTTGTGCCTGCTACTTAAAAAATAGTTCAGTTTTTGAATTTCACATGGTGGATTTTCTAAGAGGGTGTGTGAAAAGGTAC
>DDST01000136.1 GCA_002343485.1 Proteobacteria bacterium UBA2383 | reverse complement strand
CATGGCCCCCTACGGCAAGATCGAAGTCACCCCGACCAAGCCGCTCGCTAACCAGATCGATCTGGCACTGGCTTACTCCCCTGGCGTAGCCGCCGCTTGCGCGGTGATTGTCGAAGACCCCCGCGAGGTTTCTACGGTCACTGCTCGCGGCAATCTGGTGGCGGTCATCACCAACGGCACCGCCGTGCTGGGTTTGGGTGACATCGGCCCGCTGGCGGCCAAACCGGTGATGGAAGGGAAAGGCGTGCTGTTCAAGAAATTCGCCGGCGTCGATGTGTTCGATATCGAAATCAGCGAACGCGACCCTGACAAGCTGGTTGAGATCATTGCCAGCCTGGAACCGAGTTTTGGCGGCATCAATCTGGAGGACATCAAGGCGCCGGAATGCTTTCAGATCGAGCGCCGGTTGCGCGAGCGGATGAAAATCCCGGTGTTCCATGACGACCAGCACGGCACCGCCATTATCACCGCCGCCGCCGTGCTCAATGCCCTGTCGCTGGTCAACAAGAATATCGCCGAGGTCAGGGTGGTCACTTCCGGCGCCGGCGCCGCTGGCATCGCCTGCCTCGATTTGCTGCTCGGTTTGGGCCTGCGGCGGGAAAACGTCATCGTCTGCGACAGCCGGGGCGTGATCTATCGGGGACGCGGCCCTCTCGACGCGGAGAAAGCCGCCTATGCTGCCGACACTCCGGCGCGCACCCTGGGTGAGGCGATCGCCGGCGCGGATATTTTCCTGGGGCTGTCCAAGGCCGGGGTACTCACCGGCGATATGGTGAAAACCATGGCTGGCCAGCCGCTGATTTTGGCGTTGGCCAATCCGGTGCCGGAAATCATGCCGGAAGAGGCTATCGCTGCGCGGCCCGATGCCATTATCGCCACGGGCCGCTCCGACTATCCTAACCAGGTCAACAATGTCCTCTGTTTCCCCTATATTTTCCGGGGCGCGCTGGATGTCGGGGCGACCACGATCAATCAGGCCATGCAATTGGCCTGCGTCCGCGCCCTGGCGGAACTGGCGCGCGAGCCGCACTCCCAGGAGGAAACCGCTGCCTATGGTGATCAGTCCATCACCTTCGGACCGGAATACCTGATTCCCAAACCGTTCGAGCCACGTTTGCTGCTCACCTTGCCGCTGGCGGTCGCCAAGGCGGCGATGGACAGCGGTGTCGCCACCCGCCCGATCGAGGATTTTACCGCCTACCGCACGCAACTCAGCCAGCGCGTCTACCGTTCCGGTCTGATCATGCGTCCGGTGTTCGATCGCGCCAAGACCGATCTCAAGCGGGTGATTTATGCCCAAGCTGAGGAAGAACGGATGCTGTGGGCGGTGCAAGGCGTGATCGATGACGGTCTCGCCAAACCCATTCTGATCGGGCGGCGCGGGCGCATCGAACAACGCATTGCCGAATTGGGTCTGCGCATCCGCCCCGATCAGGATTTTGAGATCATCGACCCCCAGAACAACCCGTACTACGAGGAATGCTGGCAGGAATACCACCAGTTGCGCGGACACTATGGGGTCGATCCCAACAAAGCCCGGGTCCGGGTCAATACACGCGCCACGGTGATCGGGTCGCTCATGCTGCGCCTTGGCTACGGCGATGCGTTGCTATGCGGATTAATTGGCGGTTTTCCCGATCATGTGGAATATGTGCTGGACATCGTTGGTTTGCGCGAAGGCGTTAAGACGCCGGCCGCTATGAATATGCTGATTACCACGCACGGACCGCTGTTTTTCTGCGACACTGACATCAACACGGACCCAACGGCTGAGGAAATCGCCGACATCACCTTGCTGGCGGCGGAGGAGGTTGGCCGCTTTGTGCCACCGAAGATCGCTCTGCTGTCCCACTCTAGCTTTGGTTCACACAAGTCGCGGCAGGCACGTAAGATGGCGGAGGCGCTGCAGATCATCCGCCAGCGCGCGCCCGATCTGGAGGTGGACGGTGAGATGCGCGGCGATGCCGCTTTGTCCGAGGAATTGCGCAGCCGGGTATTCCTGCATTCGCAACTGAAGGGTGCGGCCAATCTGTTGATCATGCCCAATGCCGACGCTGCCAATATCTCTCACAACTTGCTCAAGGAAGTGACCAACAGCGTCTCGGTGGGGCCGTTTATGCTCGGCCTCGCCAAACCGGCGCATATTCTGACCCGTTCAGCGACCGCGCGGCGGATCATTAACATGACCGCGATCGCTGCGGTCGATGCGCAGGAATATCGACTCCACCGGCAGCCTGTTTGATCTAAAACAGGGCGATCTTACCCAGGATTTTCGCGCAGCAAGTTTCTGTCGTCATCCCGAGTGACGCGTGAGCGGAAGTCCTGATTAAGCAGCGACTTGATTGATATCTTGAAGATCGGCAATTATGCTTACCGCCGCCATCGCGCCAAATCACGGCGGCGGACCTTGCCATTGGCAGTGCGCGGTAGGGTATCGGTAAAGATGATCTCCCGTGGGCACTTATAAGCGGCCAGATGTGCGTGGGCATGGGCCAGCAAGGGTGCGGCGTCTATCCCGTCCGGTTCATCGGGATCACGCGGGACCACAAACGCGGCAATCACGCTGACTTCATCGCGTACCTGCAATTCGGTCACCGCAACTTCTGCAACCGCCGGATGCTGGCTGAGGCAATGCTCTACTTCCAGCGGCGACACCCGGTAGCCCATCGCATTCATCACGTCGTCATTGCGGCCATGATAGTACAGGTACCCGCCAGCATCGAAATGCGCCAGATCACCGCCGATGAACCACTCGCCCCGGTAGACAAGATCCTCTTCATCTGGCCGGTTCCAGTAGCCTCGCATTAACCCTGGATCACTGCGGTGCACCGCCAGCAGACCGATCTCGCCCGGCGGCAATGGCGTATCGCCTTCTTCGATCGGCAATACGGCTACACAGCGGCCTTGCTGAACCTTGCCTGGGCTGCCGGGTTTAACCGGTGACTGGAGCGATGAGGAGATGTAGGTGGAGCACTCGCTCATACCCAGCGCCTCGTACAGTTCTTTGCCGGTGATTGACCGCCACTGCTCCAGCAGCGTCACGCTCAATGCCTCGCCAGCGGTTAGCCCGTGGCGCAGGCTGGATAGATCAAAACTGCGCAAGTCATTGTATTTCAAAATTTGCCGGTATAGTCCTGGTACGGCGGCAAACAGGGTTGCCCGGCATTTTTCCATCAGCACCGGCCAAACCGTGACATCGCGCGGTCCGTTGTACAGCACCGTTGTTGCCCCATTCGCCCAAGGATCGGTCAGCCCCACCCCAAGGGTATAGGTCCAGTTGAACGCTCCGGCATGGAGAATCACATCATCTGGGCAAATGCCATACCACCCCTGATACATCGGCCGCCGCCCCCATGCTGAACGCTGGGCATGCAACACGCCCTTAGG
>DDST01000155.1 GCA_002343485.1 Proteobacteria bacterium UBA2383 | reverse complement strand
GTTGAACCAGGCGTATTCCATGCCATCGCGGGAAGTCCAGACGTTCTTGCAGGTCACCGAACAGGTGTGGCAACCAATGCACTTATCCAGATTCAGGACCATAGCGATTTGTGCGCGTACTTTCATGTCAATGAGCCTCCACAGGGGCGTCAGCCGGGGTTTCGTCATCCAGCCAGTCCACCTTGACCATCTTGCGGACAATGATGAATTCGTCGCGGTTTGAGCCGACGGTGCCGTAATAATTGAAGCCGTAACTCTGCTGGGCGTAACCGCCAATCATGTGGGTCGGCTTGAGCACGGCGCGGGTGACCGAGTTGTGAATGCCGCCCCGGGTGCCGGTGGTTTCCGCAGCCGGCATGTTCACAATCTTTTCCTGCGCGTGGTACATCATCGACATGCCTTCCGGCACGCGCTGGCTGACCACGGCGCGGGCCGCGATGGCGCCATTGAGGTTGTAGGCTTCGATCCAGTCGTTGTCCTCGATACCGGCCTTTTGAGCGTCGATCTCAGACATCCAGATGATCGGGCCGCCCCGCGATAGGGTGAGCATCAACAGATTGTCAGTGTAGGTGCTGTGGATGCCCCATTTTTGGTGCGGGGTGATGAAGTTCAACACGATTTCTTTATTGCCGTTGGGCTTCTTGCCGATGATCGGTTCGACGGTCTTCATGTCCACCGGCGGCCGGTAGGCGCACATGGCTTCACCAAAACCCAGCATCCACGGATGATCCTGATAGAACTGCTGGCGGCCGGTCAGTGTCCGCCATGGAATCAGTTCATGGACATTGGTGTAACCCGCGTTGTAGCTGACCTTTTCATCCTCCAGCCCTGACCAGGTCGGCGAGGAGATGATTTTGCGCGGCTGGGCCTGGATGTCGCGGAAGCGGATCTTCTCGTGTTCCTTGGGAATCGCCAGATGGGTATGGTCACGGCCCGTGATTTTGCTCAATGCCGCCCAGGCTTTCACCGCGACGTGGCCGTTGGTTTCTGGGGCCAGCATCATGATCATTTCGGCGGCGTCGATGTCACTCTCGATGCGAGGCCGGCCCTTGGATACGCCATCCTCCAGCACCGTGTAATTGAGCGTTGCCAGCGCTTCGACCTCGTGTCCGGTATTCCAAGTAATGCCTTTACCGCCATTGCCGGCTTTGTCCAGTAGCGGACCAACCGAAGTGAACTTCTTGTAGGTGTTCGGATAGTCGCGCTCGACCACGGCCAGGCTCGGCGCGGTCTTGCCGGGGATCAATTCGCATTCGCCTTTCTTCCAGTCCTTCACCGTCAATGGTTGAGCAAGTTCGGTCGGGGTGTCATGCAGAGTGGGCAAGGCAACGATATCCTTTTCCACGCCTAGATGACCCACGCAAACCTCGGAGAAGGTTCGAGCGATACCCTTGAAAATGTCCCAGTCCGTCCGCGACTCCCAAGCCGGGTCCACCGCTGCGCTCAGCGGGTGAATGAACGGGTGCATGTCGCTGGTGTTGAGGTCGTTCTTCTCGTACCAGGTCGCGGTGGGCAACACAATATCCGAATACATGCAGGTGGTGGACATGCGGAAATCCAGCGTCACCAGTAGATCGAGTTTGCCTTCTGCGCCCTTCCGCCACTTCACTTCCAGCGGTTTCTCGCCGCCTTCCTCGCCTAGGTCCTTGCCTTGCACGCCATGTACCGCGCCGAGCAGATACTTGAGGAAGTATTCATGCCCCTTGCCTGAAGAGCCGAGCAGGTTGGAGCGCCAGACGAACAGGTTGCGCGGGAAGTTGACCGGGTTGTCCGGGTCTTCAAAGGCAAAGTTGACTGTGCCGGCCTTGAGATTCTCTGCGAGATACTCGTCCGGCGCTTTCCCTGCGGCCGCGGCATCCTTGGCGATTTGCAGCGGATTGGCGTCGAAATGCGGCGCAGTCGGTAGCCAGCCCATGCGCGCCGAGCGCACGTTATAGTCGATCTGCGTCCCTTGCCACTGCTGCGGATCGGCCAGCGGTGACAGAATTTCGGTCATCGCCAGTTTCTCGTAGCGCCACTGGCTGCTATGGATATAGAAGAACGATGTTGAATTCATATGCCGGGGCGGGCGGTGCCAGTCGAGGGCAAATGCCAGCGCTGTCCAGCCGGTTTGCGGGCGCAGCTTCTCCTGACCCACGTAATGCGACCAGCCACCGCCGCTCTGGCCGACACAGCCGCACATCATCAGCATATTGATGATGCCCCGGTAGTTCATGTCCATGTGGTACCAGTGGTTCATCGCCGCACCGATGATGACCATTGATTTGCCGCGGGTCTTGTCGGCGTTCTCGGCGAACTGGCGGGCGACGGTGATGATCTGTTCACGCGGCGTTCCGGTGATTTTCTCCTGCCAGGCGGGGGTGTAAGGCACATCGTCGTCATAGGTTTTAGCGACGTTACCGCCACCCAGACCGCGATCCAGACCGTATTGCGCCAAGGTTAGATCGTAAACGGTGGCGACCCGCGCTTCGGAGCCATTTGCCAGCTTGACCTTCTTGGCGGGCACGTTGCGCACCTGCACGGCGTCGTGTTCGGTGCAGGCGAAATGCGGGTGCCGGGTCGAACCGAAATAAGGGAACGCGACCGGGACCACTTCGTCCCGGATTTCGTTCACCGACAGCCGCAATTGGGTTTCGGCGCCGGTCAGGGATTCCTTCGGCTCCAGGTTCCACTTGCCGGCCATCCCATCTTTCTCGCCCCAGCGGAAACCGATCGAGCCATTGGGAACCAGCAGATGGCCACTGTTCTCGTCGAACGCCAGGGTTTTCCATTCCGGGTTGTTCGCCTGGCCCGCGTTATCGGCCAGGTCGGAAGCGCGCAGGAAACGGCTATTGATGTAAGTTCCGTCCTTGCGTGGATCGAGCATCACCAGATAAGGAAAATCGGTCTTGGTGCGGACGTAATCGGTGAAATATTCGCTCTTTCCGTCGAGATGGAACTCGCGCAGGATG
>DDST01000183.1:1363-6235 GCA_002343485.1 Proteobacteria bacterium UBA2383 | reverse complement strand
GCCTGTCCCGATGGAATCGTCAGGTTCTGGTGTAGATCGATCGGTGTGCCGGTTGGAATGCGATCACGGCGGTCGACATCCAAGCCGTCCAGCGCCGAGCAGGCAGCCAGGAGCAATATCCATAAAAAGAGACTGCATTTTGCGACAGGGATCGTTTTTGCCATAGCTCCAGCCGCCAAGGATTTTATAGCGTTACGAATAAGTGCCGGGGATAGAATGGGTCATTTGGCGGCGGCTATTTCTTTGCTGGCAGAATGCGCAAGAGCGCTCCGTCATCCTCATCGGTCAGCACATATAAATAACCGTCTGGCCCTTGCCGCACATCCCGCACCCGTTGGCCAATCGTGAGCTTCTCTTCGCCGGCCACTCGGGTTTCGTCCAGATCAATGTGGCGGATCTGGTGAAATTTGAGCGCACCGCTAAACAAGTCGCCTTTCCATTGCGGATAGATATCGCCTGTATAAAACGTCAACCCGCTTGGGGCCTTGGACGGGGTCCAGACCAAGAGGGGATCGGTGATGCCGGGGCGGCTGGTTTCATTCGAAATCTTCGGGCCCCAATACTCGATGCTGTAGGTCACCTCCGGCCAGCCATAGTTGTGGCCACCCTCGATCATATTCAGTTCGTCACCGCCTCGTGAGCCGTGTTCATTGGCCCAGATGCGCCCACTGGCGGGGTCGCGGGCCATACCTTGAATATTGCGGTGGCCGAGACTCCAGATTTCCGGTTTTGCGCCTGGCTGGTTGGCGAATGGATTATCCGGATGGGGTGTGCCATCGTCCTTGAGCCGCACTATCTTACCGAAGTGGGTACCTCGATTCTGAGCCTGGTTACGGATGTTTTCGCCATTGAAGCTGATGGGCGGATTACCACCATCGCCGATACTCATTAACAGGCTCTTGTCGGGCAGCCAGACGATCCGGGAGCCAAAGTGCTGCCCGCCGGGCTTCGGGTCAGCATTCCTGAAAATCACCTCGGTATCGCGCAGAGCACGCCCATCGAAGCGTCCGCGCGCTAGGGCCGTGCGGTTGGCTTCCGGGCTGCCTGTGGCGAACGTTAGGTAGACCCACTGGTTTTTGGCAAAGTCCGGATGCAATGCGATATCCAGCAATCCGCCCTGCCCGTGGGCCAAAACCGGTGGCAGCCCAGCTACCGGTTCCGGATCGAGCTGACCGTTCCGGATGAGACGCAGGCGGCCCGCGCGCTCAGTGATCAATGCTGAGCCGTCCGGCAGCCAGGCGATAGACCAAGGGTGGCTGAGACCCTCAATGACCACTTCGGTGCGCCAGCCTTGGGCTTCCGGGACATCCGCGCTGACCGGCGCCGGTCCGGTTTGCGCTGTGCAACCAGCGCTCAGCACATAAAGCAATCCCGAGGAAACCCATAAGGTATACCATTGCATAGAAAATTTTCCGGTCTGCGTGGTTTGAACGGAAATCCCAGGTCAGATGTCCGTAGGAAACGGATTACGCTCCTTGAAACCGGTTTGATGCCAATAAGGATAGGTTTTCGGTATCGCGCTGGCTTGATCCAGCTTCGCAACCTGTCCGGTTGTGAGATTCCAGCCCACAGCGCCTAAATTATCGCGCAGTTGCTCCTCGTTGCGCGCACCGATAATGACCGTCGAAACGGAAGGGCGTTGCAACAGCCAATTAACGGCAATCTGCGGGATAGTCTTGCCGGTTTCAGCGGCGATCTCATCCAGGGTGTCCACTACTTTGAAGAGGTAGTCATCCGGCATCCGGGGTCCCGAATCGGCGACTGCTTGGTTCTGCAGGCGGCTGGAGGAGGGTAGCGGCTGGCCCCGGCGGATACGTCCAGTGAGCCGCCCCCACCCCAAGGGACTCCAGACAACGCAACCAACCTTCTGATCGAGGGCGAGTGGCATGAGTTCCCATTCATAATCCCGGCCCACGAGAGAGTAGTAGGCTTGATGGGCGATGTAGCGTGCCCAGCCGTACCGTTCCGAGACCGCCAATGATTTCATCAGGTGCCAGCCTGAGAAATTCGAACAACCCACATAGCGAATTTTGCCAGCGGTGACCAAGTCATCGAGGGTACGCAGCGTCTCTTCCACGGGCGTCGCCGCATCAAAACCGTGAAGCTGAAACAGATCGATGAAGTCAGTGCTCAGGCGGCGCAATGCACCTTCGACGGCGCGAATAAGATAGTGTCGCGAAGAACCGACGTCATTAGCGCCGGGACCGCTGCGGAAAGTGGCCTTGGTGGAGATGAGTATTTGGTCGCGGCGGCCTTGGATGGCTTTGCCTAGAATTTCTTCAGCCGCACCATCGGAATAGATGTCCGCCGAGTCAAACATGTTCAATCCGGCGTCAAGGCAGATGTCGACCAGACGTTTGGCTTCGGTGACATCGGTATTGCCCCAGGCCTTGAAGAATTCGCCTCGGCCACCAAAAGTGCCGGTACCCAAGGTTAAGACAGGGATTTTGAAGCCGGAAGCACCTAAAAACCGGTAGTCCATACGTACGGCCCCCTAAGATGTGATTGGCTTGTGTTATCAATCTCCAGATTTAGGGTTACAAACCGGCTGCTGTCAAGGTTACACGGACACGTGATGTATTACTAAATACCCTTCTTATATCATCATCTAAGGAATTCACAATGTACTAATCTCAACTTACTCCAATCTCCCGAAAAACTCGCGCTGCGTAGCCTGCACAACTGCGATAATGGCAGGATGCAGCAACCGGCGTTCAGTGGTAATTGCATAGAGTTGCTCAGTCACCGAGTCAATACGCCCAACCTTTTGAACAGCATATTGCTGGCATACGTAATCGGCTGTCGCTGTAGGCGCTATAAACAAACCAGCGCCAGCCTGACCAAAAGCTTTCAGTAAGGCACTGTCATCGAATTCGCCTACAATGTGCGGGTAAAAGTGTTGCGCCTCAAACCATTGAATCAGTTTAGGTCTCACTGCGACATCTTCCCCCGGCAAAAGGAACGGCGCCCGATCGAGCAGGGCAGGAAATACGCCCGCCAAAGACTGCGCCAGACCGGGTGTGGCGAACACTGTCAAATCACTTTCCCCGAGGAAATGACTGTAGCCTCGAACGTTCAGATTCGTAGGCATAGGCCGGTCGGCGATCACCAGATCAAGACGATGGACCGCCATCTCCGCCAATAGCGGCGCGAGCCGGCCTTCCCGGCAAATAAGCCGCACTGGCTCATCGATATGTAATGCCGGTTCAACCACACGATAAGCTACTGATTTCGGCACTGAATCAGTAATACCAACCCGAAATGGCAGACTCTTGCGCATTGTCTGATCGAGAGCAATTTCTAAGAGTTCGTTACCAAGCGCAAAGATTTCATCCGCGTAGCTAAAAATGCGCCGCCCTACCTCGGTTAGTTCCAGACCCCGTCCGGCGCGGCGAAACAGCTTAATACCGAGCCTGTTCTCCAATTCGCTCAATTGACCGCTAATAGACTGCGGCGTCAGGTTCAGGTGCTTGCTGGCGCCAGCAATGCTGCCTGCCTTGGCGACCATCCAGAAATACCGTAAGTGCTTGAAGTTAAGGCTAACCATAAGATTCTAATACATCCAATACATCGAATAAATCGAATATTAATTCAATATTATTCGGATTGCTGGATATTTTATTAACCCGTACACTTCATATTGTTTTCAATTCGATTAAGGCCCAAATTTCAAGGAGTGGCTTCATGAAGATCAACATCCAGGCCCGGGGTTTTGAACGAGCCGATAGCTTACGCGAGCACACTAAACGGCATTTACGATTCGCACTGGGTTGGGCGGATGATCACCTAGATCAGATCTTGGTTCGTCTTTCAAATCAGAGCAGTCCCCACATTCTAAGTAAGAACAAACGCTGCCTGATTCAAATCAGTTTCTCGAGCACACAAGCACAGGACGTAATCATCGAGGATATAGAAACCAATATTTATGTCGCCATCGACCGGGCGGCTGACCGGGCCAGCCGCTTGGTCGCACACCAGTTGGAGAGGCTGCACAACCATCATCATGGTCCGTCACCCGCAGCGGGTTTGGGTAACACAAGCACCCCATCTCTACACTGAATCCAATACCGGCCGCTCCACGCGATTTTGGAGTAACTTAATGAAATACCTGCCAGAACTTTTTTCCGCTAACGCCCGCTGGGCCGAAGAGATGCGGGCTGCTGACCCTCATTTTTTCACTGAACTGGCTACCCTGCAAAGCCCTGCCTACCTATGGATCGGCTGTTCAGATAGCCGCGTCCCTGCCAATCAGATCACTGGCCTGAAGCCGGGTGAAGTATTCGTTCATCGCAACGTGGCCAATGTGGTGGTGCACACCGATCTCAATTGCTTGTCGGTGATGCAATACGCCATTGAAGCACTCAAGGTCCAGCACATTATTGTCTGCGGTCACTACGGCTGTGGCGGTGTCAAGGCCGCTCTGGAAGGGCCCCCCCTGGGATTGATCGACAATTGGCTGCGTCATATCCAGGACGTACGCGACCGGCATGCGGATTTTCTTGCCGCTCTACCGGACAAGGAAACCCGCTGGCGCGCCTTGTGTGAATTGAACGTGATCGAACAGGTGCGTAATGTCGCCCGCACCACCCTCGTGGGCGATGCCTGGCAGCGGGGGCAACCGTTGATGTTGCATGGCTGGATCTACGGTCTGGCGGACGGTCACCTGCAGGATCTTCAGGCGTCCATGAAGGAAAGCGCTGAGGTCCAGCCGGCCATCGATCTGGCAGCAGCAGGTGTGCGGTCACGCTACATGGCGGATTGAGATCCGTCTCGACAAGATTCCCTGTGTTTCATTGATTGTACTGTACGAAAATATTACGAATACCTAACCCTGAAATCAAGAGGAGATAACCATGGCCAAAGAACTTTACA
>DDST01000183.1:487-1297 GCA_002343485.1 Proteobacteria bacterium UBA2383 | reverse complement strand
GGCCGGGCTGGGGATTCCGGTCAATGTCATCGCCGCGCGCAATAAGAGTGGCGAACCGGAAGACTTCCACATTGGCGGCAGTGACGCCTCGGGGATCGTCTATAAGATTGGCAAGGACGTCACCAATGTCAAAGTGGGCGATGAAGTGGTGCTCCATTGCGGCAAGTACAGTCGCCACTGTGAGTGGGTCAAGAGCGGGGGCGACCCGATGTATTCACCGACCTACCGCATCTGGGGGTATGAAACCAATTGGGGCAGCTTCGCTCAGTTTGCGCGGGTACAGGGCCAGCAGTGCATGCCNNGATGCTGCATGGCTGGGATACCCACGCGGTCAAGAAAGGCGATGTGGTGCTGGTCTGGGGCGGCGCGGGCGGACTGGGTTCCATGGCGATTCAGATCGTCAAGGCCGCTGGCGCGACGCCGATTGCCATGGTGTCGGGTGAAGACAAATTCGATTACTGCATGAAGCTGGGCGCCAAGGGCTGCATCAACCGCAACGNNGCACTGGAAGGACAACGTCGGTTATGCCAAATGGATGAAAGGGGTGCGCGCCTTCGGTGCCAAGATTTGGGAAGTCCTCGGCGAAAAGCGCGCCCCGAATATTGTCTTTGAGCATCCGGGCGAAACGACGATCCCAACCTCGATCTTCGTCTGCGACACAGGCGGCATGGTGGTGGTCTGCGCCGGCACCACCGGCTACAACGCCACCGTCGATTTACGCTACCTGTGGATGCGGCAAAAGCGCCTGCAAGGCTCGCATTTCGCCAACACCGAACAATCCAACCAGATGAACGCATTGGCGCTGCGCGG
>DDST01000183.1:0-451 GCA_002343485.1 Proteobacteria bacterium UBA2383 | reverse complement strand
CTGAATTTGGCCTGGGGGCCAGTGGCAAGCCGCCGGTGACGATCCCGCATCCAGTCTTGCCCCAAGGCGATGTCCACACCACCCCGCATCCCTATCCGATGTCCGAGCCGCTGCCCAGCGTGGCTGAGGCTGAGGCGATTACCATCACCGACGACGGCACCCGGGTTAAGGATCTGATGCATCATGGCATCATTTCCTGCACGCCAGACGATACCTTGGGCATCGTGGCCAAGATTATGGTCAACAAGGAGGTGCATGCCGTGGTGGTGATGGACGCCAGCGGTAGAGCTATCGGTGTCGTATCGCAAACCGATATGGTGCTGGCGCGCCAGGGGCGGACCTCCGAGGAGGCGCGCGGGCTGCTGGCTAAAGATATCATGACCCCCGGATGCGCTACTTGCGATGCCAGCATGCTGCTGAGCGAGGCGGTCAGCCTGATGACCGGCCGGCG
>DDST01000058.1 GCA_002343485.1 Proteobacteria bacterium UBA2383 | reverse complement strand
AATCCATATTGAGCCTTAATTAATATAAATAATATCTCTCAGAAATATGCAAGACATTCTAATCATTATCCAGAGAAATTCTGGCAGAACTGGATGTTTCTCTGGATAATGACTATTAACGCAGGAGTTAAGCGTCGTGCAACCTACGAAATCAGTGACCTCCGTTCATGAGAAGACGGGCTGCGGCCGGCGCCTAATTCGTCCTACCTGACTCCTTACTTCAAGTGTTGATCACCCCTGCTATCGTCGCCTTGCAACTTATCGCCCTGAGCGTGACCAGCACAGTGTTACTGGCCAGCGGCTTTGCCTGGAAGATTTTGCGCTACTGGAACATGTCCAGCGGCAGTGAATTGCAGATCCGCTTAGAACGGCAGACCTATCTGATTTCCACCTTGCTCGGCTTCGCGCTGGGCGCGGAGTTATTATCCCTGTTGCTGTTCGTCCACACGGCTGAAAGCTTGTCCACGCAGTTCACCGGCGCCATGTGCGCAACCGGGGTGCTGAACATCAATCCGTTCGGCTTTCCAGCGTTGCTGCTGAAAATCACTTTATTTTTTCTGGCGGCGCTGTGGCTGCTGCTCGACCGGGTGGATAACCAGGGTTATGACTATCCCCTAATCCGGGTGAAATATGGACTGCTATTGGCGATTGCACCGCTCACCGTCGTGGAAGGCATCGTGCAAACCCGCTTTTTCCTCGGCCTGGAACCAGAAGTGATTACCTCCTGCTGCGGTTCGCTGTTCAGCACCGGCCGTCAGAGCGTCGTAGCGGAACTCGCTGGATTGTCCGTACAACCAACGTTGGCAATGTTTTACATAATGGCGATACTGATACTCATGAGTGGCAGTTGGTTGCTACACACCTTCACCCCCCACCCCTCTTCCAAGAGACAGCGGGGAATCGCCGCCATGCTGTTTGCCGTCGGTTGCCTAATCAGCTTCGTGACTGCCATCATTGCCATCATTACCTTCCTGTCGCCTTATATCTACGAAAACCCCCATCATCATTGTCCATTTTGTCTATTGAAAGCAGGTTATGATTATGCCGGCTACGCGCTCTATCTACCGCTATTCCTTGCTACCACCGCTGGAATGGGTGCCGGGATGATCGCTTGGTACCGGCGCATTGCCAGCTTGCAACCGGTGATTCCCGGCGAAGTCCGGCGCTTAACCTGGCTAGCATTAGGGGGATTCGGCCTATTTTACGGATTAGCAACCTGGCTAATAGGGCGCTCCAATCTGATTCTTTATTGATGCTTGTTTCTGCGGATGAATTTACTTCGGCTTTCCCTCTGCCTTGTGCTGCTCATCAGCCTGGCCGCTTGTGAACCAGACTTGCCCGCCATAAAAACGGGTGCTTCCGCACCGGCTTTTACCCTGGAGCGGCTGAATGGCGCTCCGGTTCACTTTCCTGAGCAGTATCGAGGACAAGTGGTTGCCCTGCGCTTCTGGGCGGACTGGTGTCCATACTGTCACGCCGAGATGCAGGCACTGGAGCCGATCTATCACCGGCGTCACGAGGAAGGTCTGGTCATTCTCGCCGTCAATGTCATGCAATCACCGGAAACCGTTCAGCGGTTTGCCGAAGAACTCGGACTTTCCTATGAAATCGCGCTGGATCGCCAGGGGGAGGTTATGCGCCGTTATCAGGTCATGGGATTACCGGTCACATTCATCATTGACCGGCAAGGCATCGTCCGTAGCCGGATCATCGGTGAATCCACACCGGAGGTATTTGAGCAAGCGGTTGCCGGCTTGTTATGAGTATTCTCAATTCCCGCTACCTGGCTTTGCCTTACAATGACGGCTCTTTCTTTTCATAATTCCAAGGCCATCGAACCATGAGCGATCCTATGCAAACTGAACGCCGGCAGGTTCTTCGTTTTCTCGCTGCCGCTGGCGTTACTGCCGGCATCACGGGACTGAGTTCCCCAACCCGTGCTGCGTCCTGTGAGCAAGACGGGACGCCTTTGCAATTCACGCCAAAGACCGCGCCCGACCCGTGGCCGCTGGATAATGAACTCATCAAATATCCAAAATGTCCCTACTGCGGTATGGATCGCAAGCAATACCACTACAGCCGTCATCTGGTGCACTACCAAGATGATTTAGCCGATGCTACCTGCTCTTTGCACTGCGCCGCGCTCAGTCTGGCGCTAAATCTTGACCGGGGACCAAAGGCGATCTACGCCGCTGATTTTGGAGCAGCCATTGAGCCAAAGCCGCTGGTCGAGGCCGATACCGCAACATATCTGATCGGTTCAAAATTGCCAGGAGTCATGACCAAACAAAGCAAGGTAGCATTTGCCGTCAGTACAGCCGCCGAAACGGCGAAGGCGGAACAGGGCGGCGAACTGGGCGATTTCGATGCAGCACTGCAAGCAGCTTATCAAAGCATGGCCAGCGATACCGCCATGATTCGTAAGAAACGGATGGAGAAGAAAGCCCGCGCGGCGGATCGTGCTGGACATGCGCAGTAACACGCAGCGGCTATCGAACTCTCTCCCCCCTGGCGGAAGAAAGCGGAGATGGGAGGCCACTCGCTGGCGAGTGGCCTTTCTGCTGATATTCAGTCTGCTATCCTCAGCTTGGGGTGAAAATCTGCAATTGCCCGCCCCAGGCCCTAAAGACACTTGCCCGGTATGTGGGATGTTTGTTGCCCTCTATCCAGATTGGGTCGCAACCGTGCAATATAAAGATGGCCACGCCCATCACTTCGACGGCGCTAAAGATTTGTTCAAGTACCTGCTAAATCTACCGAAATATGCGCCTGACCATCAATTGGCTGACATGATTGCAGTTGGCGTGACCGAGTATTATGGCGTGACGCGCATCGATGCCCGCACGGCCTGGTATGTCATTGGTTCCGATATGCTCGGGCCGATGGGCCATGAATTGGTGCCCTTAGCAACCCAGGCCGAGGCCGAGGAGTTTCTCAAGGACCATCAAGGCAAGCGCATTATCCGCTTCGATGAAATCACCTTAGAACTATTGCAAAATCTGGATCAGGGGAAATTTGAATGACCGTTTATTTCATCGGCGCGGGTCCTGGCGATCCGGAATTGATCACCGTCAAGGGTCAACGGCTCATCCATGAATGCCCGTTGGTGCTGTACGCCGGTTCGCTGGTGCCGAAAGAGGTGATACTGACCGCTAATCCCAATGCTGAAATTGTCAACACCGCTGACTTGAGCTTGGATGACATTATTACCCGCATCCATGCAGCGCACCGGCAAGGATTGGATGTGGCGCGGGTGCATACCGGCGATCCGGCGCTGTATGGAGCGATTGGCGAGCAGATGCGCGAACTGGAGAAGCGGGGCATTCCCTACCAGGTGGTGCCAGGGGTTACGGCAGCTTTTGCTGGGGCGGCGATGCTGCGCCGGGAATTGACCCTGCCAGGTATCAGCCAGACCATCATCTTGACCCGTCATGCAGGCAAGACACCGATGCCGGAGGGAGAAAGTCTACCGGAACTGGCGCGGCACCGGGCCACAATGGCGATTTATCTGAGTGTGGACAAGCTACCAGAAATCGTCGAAGAGCTAACGCCGCATTATGGCGCGGATTGTCCGGCCGCAGTGCTGCACCGGGTGTCCTGGCCGGATCAGGATGGCGTCGTCGGCACGCTGGCCGACATAGCAGGCAAGGTGAAAGCCAAGGGATTCACCCGCACCGCGTTGATTTTGGTCGGGCGGGTGATTCAGCCAGAAGGGTTTCCCGCATCGTATTTATACAGCGCCGAACACGCGGAATGGTACCGGCGGGAGATGATGCCTGATGCCAGCATCCCGGAATAAAGCTTTTTTGCCGATTGTGATCGATAAGACGTTGGCGGACAGCGGTTGGAGTGGCATTGCTACCGCACCGAGGCCGGTTGGTTTGCGGCCAAAACCGCTATCATCCGCCCCGCTGTCCTCGCCTCATCGGGTCAATCCCCTTTAGATGAGGGAACCTTTGGTCTCCTTTTTGATTTTCTTTTCCGCCTTCTTCTCTTTCAAGGTCTTCGCCGGTTTTTTCTTGGTTTCTTTCTTGATGTCAGTGCCTTTACTCATCGCGTTCTCTCCTCGTGATTCAGCATAGGTATTGGCTCCCCCGGCAATCAGCCGAGCAGAGGTTTCCGGCTTGGCGCTTCCTGGCCACATACGCCTGTCTCCACATTTCAGCGCGCTCGAATCCGTCCCGCACTTGCCGCCCGTTCCGCCGGATAACCTCGGCCCAGGCTAAGGTGCGTCAAGCAACGCCTCAACAATCGACTTTACTCCTGTTGCCTCCCAATCCGCCACTGGCAACAC
>DDST01000149.1 GCA_002343485.1 Proteobacteria bacterium UBA2383 | reverse complement strand
TTGAGAAGCATTGAACAGCCCTGAATTTTTCCCACACCAGGCGTTGCACCAATTCCCATTGCACCGACGCCGGCAATCCGACCAAGGGGCGGGCTTTCCCCATCTCCAGTTGGCCAGCGGTGATCCGCGCCTGGACACTCGGCGCCAACTGCAACAACCGCAGGCGATGGGAAGCCTCCGTGCGCGATAGACCGAGTGCCCGGCCAGCGGCTGTAATACTTTTCCCTTGGGCGACCTCGGTCTGAATCATCCGGGCTTCGTCCATCGGATTGGCCACCGCATCGCCAGCATCCAGGAGGATGAGTTGATGGGCTTGCGCATCGCTGAGCGGTTCCCGCACCTGAATGGCGATGGTCGGCAATTGCGCGCGCTGGGCGAGCAACCAGTGTTTGAGGCCGGTGAGAATCTCATAGCGTTGCGGTCCGGTCGCCGCGATCGGGCGCACCGTAACTGAATCGACAAAGCCCACGCTTCGGGCCAGCGCCACCGCAGCAGCCGGAGGCCAAGGTAACGGGGCAGCAGGCCGCAGCGGGCTGATCTGTAGGAGATCGAGGGGAACATTGCGCATGGAAGGGTTTTCCGTGGGATGTGACACGGTCGGGGACTTTACCACAAGCGGCGGCTGTCATCTCCAGAAGGCATTGCGACTTTTCACAGAAGGCGTTTCTAGCTAGCGGCTTGATCGGCCTGGTCAGTCCCGGCTCAGCGCAACCCGTCACTCGCTCTGATGATCCGACCTGACTCAAAAAGGTTTTGTTGCGTTAGCCAAATACCGCGACGATCTCCGGCGGAAGGCGTTAGAAGCTCTTGCGTGTGGAGAGAAGCCGGGTGAGGTGGCGCGGCTGTTGCGGATCAGCCGTAATACACTCCACACCCGTGGCGACGACGGCAGGCGACGACGGGTAGCTGTAGCGCGAAGCGCGGTTATCAAAAGGGGCACGGCGCCAAGATCACCGACGGGGACGAATTCCGGCGGTTTGCGGCACTTCATTGCGGCAAGACAGTGGCGGCGATGGCCGTCTTGCGCGGGGCCGGCCGGACAACCCTTGAACGCGGTCTGAAGAAGATCGGTTTCACGCGTAAAAAAAGACCTACGGCGATCGCGAACACGACGAGGGGCAACGGCAAACGTTTCATGAGGACCTAGCAATACGCGATCCCACCCCGCTGATTGATGTTGATGAAGCCGGGATCGACGATTGCGAAGATGATCCCTGGGGTTGGCGCCCGAAAGGTCGACGGTGTTTTGCCCTGAAACCGGGCCATCGCCGAGCGCGGATCCGTTTCGTGGCTGCGCTCCGTCAAGGCCAGTTGTTGGCGCCGATGATCTTCACCGGCCCTTGCGATAGCGCTGTTTTCACCGCCTGGCTGGAGCGCTTTCTACGCCCTGCCCTTCAACCCGGCCAGATCGTCTTTCTCGATAACGCCCGTTTCCATCAAGCGCCCACGATGACCCCTCTCTTGGCTCGCGTGGGCGGCTCCGTACGCTATCGGCCGCCTGACTCCCCAGACTTCAATCCCATCGAACACCACTGGGCCTCGCTCAAAAATCGCATCCGCAAAAACATTCCCCATGCTCCTTCCTTTTTTATGGCCGTCTGTGACGCCTTCAATCAGTAGTCCTCACTAGAATGGGGGTTGCTATAACGTGTTGCGGGTGATGAGGCGACGATGGCAATAACTTTGTTTAAGCACAGCAACCACCATTTTCAACCAACGGTTATCGCATTCAACTTTAACAACTCATCGTCCAGCCCATAGCGAACCACGTCGATCCGTTCGCTGTGTTGGGATACAAAGTCACCGGTCATCACAGGAAGCTGAAATGGGAAAAATGCCGGATTGTTCTGGAGTAGCCCCAATGCACCGGTGGCCTCCGGGGTGGCCAGGAGTGCGGACTCGAACAGCAGGATGGCCAGGTTGGCGTCGGCAATGCTTACCGGAGCGGCTCTCTCGTAGCAACCCTTGGCCTCGGAATCTTTCAACGCACCCCATGCGATAAATGATCTCACCGTGTAGCGGGCATTACGCGATACGGATTCACGATCACCGTACTGTTCCTTGAGCCGCCCGAATATCTGTGCCTGATTTATTTGATCTTGAAGGTTGAGTAGCCGCCCCGTCTGTCGAGCGACATGAAACCAAAAAGGATAGGATGCAGAAATTAACGCCCAGTGCAGAGGAACCCAGTCTTCAGGTCGAAGGGTTCTTGCTAAACCCAGGGCATCATCACGAAATGAAATCAGTTCTTCTTCTGGCGCAAACCAGGCTGCTAAAAGAGCAACCGCCATTCCATACGTTTTCTTTCCTCTTTCACCTATCCCACCACTCTGCTTTTGTGTGGATAAATACGCGTCGAGCTCAGCCCTGATCTCTTTTTCGGAAAAACCCGCCAGCAGCATTTGTACGGTTTTGTCCATCCAAACCTTTTGGATGGTTTGTTTTATGCCTAATTTTTCATGTCTTTTGCCCATCACCGTGTCCTCCTTGCAAACTTCACCAGGGGCACGATGACTTCTTCAATGGCGATGCCGCCATGACCAACGATGGTCTCTCCCATCTTTATGAATGCGTCGTGGCCACTGGCCACCAGAGGGAAATAGTCGGCGGGCAATCCGACCGGCGGCCACTCGTGGGCAAACGGAAAGGACCCAGCCACCTGAGCGCGAAGCTCCGATGTAGGGTACACACGGACCCGTTCGCCGCGAGTTTCGGCAATCACGCCTTCAGATGGGCGACCTTGGCCGCTGCATTGGATATTGCCGTGATCCGACGTCAGCCAGACCGCATAGCCGTATTCCAGTAGTTGGCCGACCAGCGCGGCCAGGAACCCTCCCTGGCACCATTGCTTAATCTGGTTGTGCATCCCAGCCGAGCCGAGTTGCATGCCGTGCATGATCTTGTCGACCTTGTCCACGACCAGTCCCACCACCTGGGTCTTGCCGGGGTGGATTGCGGCGTCGAGGACACGAGATGCATCGCCGTCGCCGAGGCCGCGCTGGTAAGCGACATCCAGCCGGGACAGGCCATGGCCTTCCCAAAACTGCTTCCAGAGTTTCTCTTCGCTGTGGGTCGAGTGGATGGACGACGGGAAATAGAGCGGCGGCTTGCCCGAGAAAATCGATTGCCGCGATACCGAGGTCAGCGTCGGAATCCAGGCGAAGGTCGCGGATTCGCGCATGATCAGATGGGCATCCTGCTTTTGCAGAAGCGGGCGGATGGTCACCCATTGATCCAGGGCTAGACCATCGACCACAATCAACGCCGCACGGCTATTGCCGGAATCCTCGATATCCCGAGCCAGACGGCGCGGCACATGGTGCAGCAGGGCCGGATGGGTCGGCGGCAGGTTGATCAGGCTGGAATAATGATCGGCCAGCCAACCGGCAAAGGTCGTGTTCAGTGCATCGCCGATGGCTCTGAGCCGGGTCTGATGCTCGGTGCTGTTGCCGCAATGAACCCGCGAAGACAGCTCGGCCCATTTCAATGCAAAGGCGGTCCAGTCCGAGTAACGCGCTTCCGCAGTAGGCCACTCTTTTTCAACAAGACTAAACAGACGAGTGATCCGTTGTTCCTCATCGTCCACCCCGGATGTAGCGATGCCGCTTCGCACCCAGGATCCGGCCTCTACTTCAATGCCTTTGGCCTCGACAGGGATGAGTTTCCCCTCCAGGAACAGGTTGTCGAGGTAGATCTTGATGTCCTGATGGTCGAACGGCAGGTGATTTGGGCCAGGATACTGGAGGCCATATTCCATCGAGTCTTCTTGTAGCTGATTGGCGCTACTAAGTTTGGAAAGGAACACCGGCCAGCGTTCCTGCAAAAAGGCGAAGAAGGTCTTGTCGTCCGGAACGATTTCTGAGAGCGGCCAAGATTTGAACTCAGCATAGCCTTTGAGAACCTGGATAAGCCGTTCGGCCAGCATGAGCGGGAGCGGGAGCGGGCCGTAGTGCAGACGAAGCAAAGCGCGAAGCAGCTCCACCTCGCTGTCAATCAGTTCTGCCGCAATGCCGAACACATGGCGGAGAATGAAATCCTGGGTGGCGTTATCACCCATGCGATCCGGCGGCGACTTGCGCTGAGCCTCAAAAAGCGCGTCCAGCAGGCTCCGGTCGAGCTTCTCGATGACCGGGTAGCTCAGATTGGGAAAGAGATCCCCCAGGTTGAACGACAGTTTCCGGCCCGCCTGGAGCAGGTCGTAAGGCAGCGATTCCAGCTCCGCATCCTGCAAGCGGAGGACCACCACCAGATCGGTGTGCTCACCCCGATCCCAGATCGAACGGTACTTGGACTCGTAGGCATATCTGAATTCGACCGGGTCACTGAACTCGATCAGGTCAAAGCCGCGCCCACGTAATTCAAGCGCCAGTTTTTCTTCAGTCAATAAGCAATCCGGGTCCGCGACCAAGGTCAGCTTGCTGACGTTAGGTACAAAGTCGTTCAGGATGACGTCTCGCCAACTAATCATCGAGCGCCTTCTTTGATAATCCGCAGCATCGGCAGCGGCCGGATTTCCGGCACGATCTGCCTTGCCGATTGTCGTTCATGCCGCCATTCGGATTCGTCCGCATCGCAACGGGAGAGCCTGAATTGCCGCACCTCCGGCAGCCCAACCCGTTCGATGGCCTTGCGGCGCGAGGCAAAGGAAACGATTCCACGTTCCTCTATAATGGTGCTGTATTGCCACTCCTCGCTGATGCTGCAAGCTCTCATCCATGAACCTCCGCGCCTAACCGATTTGGCTTGATGGCGGAGCGTGACCAATGCTTTTCCACTGCCTGAATGAACGCTGGACGAACCAGTTTGGCCCGTTGCTTAAGCCAGTCACCGTGATCGATTCGAAGGTAAATGCCTTCGGCAGGTTGATCAGCCAGCTTTGATTGCAGCAAGAGCTTTTCAATCTCTGGGTAAGAAAACCGCCCGCGTGCAAGGCCTGGCACCTTGGAAATTCGCATTTTTTCTATCAGCCGGTCCCGGCGCTCCGATGCCAGAAAGCGTCGTGACTCTCGGTCATAAATATCAAAGGCAAGAAACCAGTCGGGCAGACGGTCATAGAAAATCGAGTGCTGGGCGTAGCACCATTCGCCAAAAAGGATGTACTGGTCAGAGAGATGCTGGAAAAGCGCATCGGTGTGGAGCGCCAACCACTCGCCGAGTTTTTTCCATGGCCCCGAGCCAGGCAAATGCAAATAAGCGCCTCTGTTCTGGGCGCGGATATTCCCGTCTGCATCAAATGAGAGACCCAGGTTTGCTCCGTCCACTTTTTCTTCTACAGTCAGCTCATGCCGCAGGAATGCATCACGTTCGGATTCTGTCAGAACCTTATCACCCCTGATGTCTACACCCGGCATGGTCGATAGATGAGACGTTGAGGGAAATTTGAAGAAATCCGCTTTCACGTCCCCATCTTCTCAGCATATTTGACTTCGACATACTCCGGACAAAGAAACTGAACGGTAATCCCAACGTCAGCCAGGGCATCCTTCCATCCCCACCACTTGCTGTCGGTAGCCTGCAATATCGGCGGCTTGTCCGCGTGGGTATTGGCTACGGCGACAAACTTACGGTCTGATTTGTCGAAATCATTCAGCCCGTCATGCGTAGGAAATTCGTCGTATGAATCGCCATTTCTAGTGATGGTCACTCTGTCGCAATATTCTGGGTTATACCGGTGGTCGTTCACCCACTTCATGAAAGCATCGCCCATGCCGGGCTGTCCCTTCATGGAGAGCTGCTGCCGGTATTCATCAAAAATTTCGTCTCCCGCGTCGATGATCAGGCCGCGCTTTTTGATGACATGCTCAACCGCCTCGATGCATGCCAGCACGCAGGCATCGGCTATATCAGAGTCCAGGTCTGGCTGGGTGGCGAGATTGGCCGTCTTCGGCACATTGGTATCCACCAGGCATTTTTTCGGCAGGCTCATGCGGACGCCTCCGGCTTTTCGGTTTTCTGCATCCGCTTCTTCATGGCGGCCTTCGCCTGCTCAGTAATGTCGCCCATTTCATCGCCGAAGAAGTTCTCCGGCCAGTTCTGGATGTTGCCGAACATATCGATTTGCAACGGCTCCAGGGTTGCGGGGGTTTTGGCAATGTTCGCAAAATAGGCCGACACTTTTTCTTGAGAAACCGCATCTTCGGCGATACGGCGCTGCAGGCGGCGCAGGAAATGTTCCGAATGGGTTTCGATAACCAATTGGATGTCCCTGTCTATCCCGTTTTCCCGAGAGTTGATGACATCGATCATGACATCAGCCAGCGCCGACTGCGCGTTCGGATGCAGGTGAATCTCCGGTTGCTCCATGAGAATGATCGACCCTGCCGGGGCGTAGAAACACTGCACCAGAACCGGCAGCACCTGCGAAATGCCGAAGCCGACGTCCGGGAGATCCACCCAATCCTTTGACCCTTTGGTTCGAACCTTGACCTCGTATTCCTGCCGCTGTTCGGAGATGGGGTTGACCCTGAAATCTTCGATCAGTCCCATTTCCTTGAGCTTGAGGGCAATGATCTCCTCAAAAGGTTTGGCTGGCCGTTTGTAGCCCAAACTGATTTTCCGGCTTCGCGCCGCAAGAATTGCGGCGACGGTATTTTCACCCGCATAGCCAACACTCTCAGGCTCGATGCCGGTCCAGGAATACAAACGCTCTGCCTTGGTGCGCAGCGGTCCAAGATAACAGAGTGATCGGAACAGCTTTTCATGCCGCAGGTTCAGCGCCTGAACGAAATCCGCGTTCTGGTGATAGGCAACCACCTCATCAGGAAAGCCATAGAAGCGAACCGGAGCGCCGGGGGACCAGGCGCGCCCCTGCTTCCGCTTCAACGGATAATCAGTCGCATTGACTTTGTACTCCGATTTAGTGTCAGATTTACGTTCCATGCCAACGGACAGCCTGGATTCATCTTTCTCCAGCAATTCATATTTTAGGTGATCGAGAACCAGAGTGTGCTGATCCTTGTCCCCCAAGCCGATCTCGGCATGAAAAGAGATGTTGTCGCCGGTAAATGTTTGGCTGGACAGCGGATCTTTGAACTTCAGCATTTCTGGCAACGACCACCGGTAGTCGAAGGCAATTTTGTTTTCCGGATTGCGGTGAAAGACCATTTCTTGATAGGAGCCAAGCTGAACAGCGGAATTTTTTCCGCCCGGGTAAAATACGGCTTTCCGATCCGGTGACTCAACGGTCTGTTTCAGCATCATCAGGAACTGGCCGATGCTGGACTTACCCGAGCTGTTGGCGCCAAAGAACAGGGAGATGGGAGCCATGCGAATATGGCCGGTATCCTTCCAACCCTTGAAGTTTTGTATTCGCAGGTTTTTGAGCATCTTATTCCCCTCCCATCCGTGTCACTGCCTGGTCGTACCACATGAGCAGCTTGGGGTCTTCTTCCAGGGCGTTGTTGGGGATCTTGTCGGCCACGGCGACGATGACGGCGTAGTCGCGCTCTTGCCAGGCTTTCTTGAACCCAGCGCGGACTGCTTCCAGGCGGAAGACCTTGAGTTTCTTTCTGCCCTCTTTGTACTCCTCGAACTCCTTGAGCAGCGCCTTCTCGCGCAGTTTCTCCAGGTCGCCCGCCTTGTTGGGATCGGGCACGTACCAGCGGTCACGGGCCTTGGCGACCAGGGTCGGGTCGTCCTTGGGCAGGTTGCGCAGCTCTTTCCAGTTGGTGGAGAGGTAGGCGTGGATCTGCTCGGGCACCGGGCCTTTGCCGTCGTAGCAGAGGAAGTTCTGGTTCAGCAGTTCGCGCAGGTCGAGCTGGGCCTCGTTCTTGCTCCAGCCGCCGAGCTGCTGCATGAACTGCGGGTTGATGTCGGAAAAGGTCTGCGGCTTTTCCTTGATGAGCTGGCGCAGCCATTGGATGGCGGATGCCTCGTCGGAGACGAATAGGGTCATCTGCGTCAGACCACCTGATGTCATCTTTTTGCGGCCGTATTCGGCCACCTGATCCGGCAGGAAATACATGCCATCACGCTCGCTGAATCGTTGCGATAGCCCGAGCTGGAATTCCTGGCTGGAGATCGGCACGGGGAAACCTTTACGAACGTAGTAGGCAACCATCTGGTCGAACAGGATGCGCGGGTCACGCTCTGGTATTCCTTGCGGCTTGAATGGATTCAGATATTTCAAATGCGTGCGCACAAAATCCCAAACCCCCTCTTCGGTTTGCGCTTCCTTTTGGAATCGAGCTTCAAAACCGCCGTTGGGTTTGTATGCCGAGATGACGAGGTCTTGTTTAACGGCTGTAGGGGTGGTTACAGCCTTGAAGCTCCCCTGCTTTTTATCGAGGGCGGATACATTGGCCACTATGAAACCGGCTTCAGTAAGAGCGACCTGAATGCTGTTCCACACCGAAGCCTTGGTATTAGAAAACTCAACTGTCATCCAGCGACCTGGTTTGAGGATTCTGTAAGCTTCCTGAAAACAAGCCGTCATGAGTTGGCGGTATTCGCTCAGTCCTTTCTGAGACTCTCGATTCTTTTTTGAACGGTCGACAATAGCCTCCGGCTTCATATCAGTTATTACACCCAGCCAGGACTCAACCAAGAAGTTCAGTTCTGCGTAAGCAAAGTTGTCACCAAAAGGTGGGTCAATAAAGACATAGTCAAGAGAGTCTGGCTCTATGTTGAGACGAGCACTTGAACCTGTGCCGATGTGGCAACCACCGAGTAATGACGATGAATTATTGAATGCCTTTATTAAGCGAGAAAGCTTTCCGGAAAGGTTGTACCATGGACTACACTCGGAAATCTGTGAAGGCACATAGTAAACACCAGACATTTGCCTGTTAACTTGTGAAAAGTGCGTTGGGCCGAAACGGTTTAGCAAGGAAAGACCAGCGATGGATTGATCAAGCCAAAAATAGAGCATTGATCTAGTCCCAAAATCCCGCACCTTACTGACCTTTCCCCACAGTGCCGATACTGCCTGCAGTTGCCTTGGTAAAAACAAATGGTGCACATGCGTAATTCCGCGTGAGAGCATTCGAGGTGCTTCCCACATGTCATCATAGGGATAACTGTTTGCTGGAATAGGCGCTGGCAAGGCTAATTCGGAGACTCTTGATAGTATCTCGGCATCGTTCGCGTCTGGCGTCTTGCTGTGTTTGGTTTTACCAATACGGTAAACAATTTGTATCGGTTTGCGTTTAGGCCTCTCCTTCGTCTCATTCAAAAGCGAATCATAATATGACTCAAAAGTGCGGCTCATTTTTTGCTTCGTAATGACCGCGTTACAGTGAGGACATGGATACTCCTTCATTACCTTTTTTGTTTCCATGTCCATGGCTTCTTCGAGAAAAACTACCTCTCCAGCGCATTCCGGACAGGAAAAAATTTCGCTCCATACGACATAGTCAACGCGCCCTTTCGTCTTTCCATCCGTATGGAGCGTCTCATACATCCACCCGCATTCCTTCTCGACCTCTTTGAGAATGCGCTTGGCCTCTTTCTCGAACGCCGCCACATCCATCGGTGTGTTGTAGTTGTACGCAATGAAGGTTGCCGCTGGCGAAAGGTCGTTCAATACTGCTCTGCGCACGCCCAGCTTCGAAAATGGCCGCCAAACCTTTTTGCCATCTTCATCAGTCTCTTCCTGCAAAATGGTCCCGTCCGGTTTCACCTGGTAGCCAAGAGACATGACTACTTTGCGGTCGCCACATATCTGCGCGGCCACACCGGTCATCCCTGTTCCACAGAAGCCGTCAAAAACAATATCCCCCGGCTGCGTGTAATGGAGGATGTAACGCATGATGGCCTTGTGCGGCACCTTGGTATGGTAGGAGTGCGCGTTGTAGATCGGGTCGTTTTTCCCCTCGCTCACATCGGCCGCAAAGGGTTCGCGGTGGTAGTGATAGCCTTCGGGCTGTTCCGGCTTCTGCGCCTCCCACTCGGCGATGAAGTCGGCGATCCACGGGTTCGGGCAGGCGGTGTAGTACGGTGGATCGCTCAGGTTCAGGATGTCCTCGTCGCTACCGATGGGAAAGCCTTCAATCTTGCGGAACTCCGGGGCCTGCAGCTTCTTGCGCAGCTCCTCGGTGAAATGGGCGCGGCGAGCTTCGTCATTCTCGAAGGTCATGCCGAGACAGGTCACCGGGCCGAAGGGCTCCGCTGTTTGTTCTGGCGCCTCACTAAACATGCCTGTCTCGGTCATTGTTGATTCTCCATAAGGGTTTTGCCCAGAGCGGTCAGACGGTATTTTTGGCTTTTGCTGCGGGGTTTATCAGGGATGGTCATCTCGATGAGCCCGGCGTGGATTGCGCTCTGCTGGTAATGTTCCCTAAAGTGCTTTTCGTCTTTCAAGCCCATAGCAGCCATGATTTCAGCTCTGCTCATCTCGCCGGTGAGAGCAGACAGCATGCGCCGAACTTCGGGGGTAACTTCGGGGGTGACTTCGGGGGTGACGTCCGCTGCAGTTCTGATCGATTGATCGTGGTTATATCGAGCCCTCATGGCCGGGGCCAGTTGGAAGCGCGTGTCAGAGACGACCTCCAGCAGTTGTTGCCTGACCAAGCCATCAGCCAGCGACTTGGCCTTGGATGCTGTCACATTCACCAAACCACGGATGTCCGTAATGTCTACCTCTCCGTGTTCAGCCGCAAAGGCAAAAGCGTCAGCTTCTTCCGCACTCAGCTTCACTCCTACCGTTTGTAGAAACTTTTTTTGCTTTTCAGTAATCAGCGTCTGTTTTATCAGCGCGATTTCAAAGGATTTTCTGGATCGGTCATTGGTGATCTCGGGCGGCACATGACCCAAATCGCGCCAGTTTCGGAATATAGCCCGAATGCCTGAGCCGGCCTGATCGCTCATGCCTATACGGCGAAATGCTTTCACAATAGAAGGATTGCGAACTTCCTTTTCACTCGGATCGAGGAGTTCTGACTCGGTATAGAAGGCATCACCTGGGTTCCAGAAAAGGGTTCTATCGGTAAAAAATTTAATGGCGGCCTTGCGGAAATGATCACCGTAATCCTGGTGGATCAAGAGGTTGATAGCCGCCTCGCGAAAGGAAATATAGTCGGGAGGATCATCGTTTCTACGTAAGGTTGCCGGGTCTAGTGAAAACGGATGCTCGGCAAGACGCATGTATTTCGCAACGAGGCCGCGCCAAGCCTTGAATATGTTCTCTTCAAAGACCAGCCGATCATGCCATCGATCATCACTCGACCAGTTCTCAAACCGGGTATCGATCCGCTGGTAATCGAGTACGGGGCGAGGCAACAACTGGCGCACAGCGTGGTCTGTACCAAACAGCAGAATCGCGGCTCTTGTTGGCCGCAACGGGCCATCATGCTCAACAATGAAATTCCATTCCCTGAGAAAGTCGACAATATTATCGATGTGCCTTTGTTCAGGCTCCCTGCGATAAAATTGTTCGCGATACCAGCGAACAGTTTCTTCATCAAAACATCGGGTGACGTCGAAATCTGTGACAACTTCAGAATCCCAGGGGCGTAGAGAATTGTCACGTAAAAATCGTTGCAACTCGGCATCGGTTACTCGTTCGTCACTGGCAGCGCGCCGAACATAGGTGTCGCGCAGATTACCGTTCAGATAAATCGGTTTGTGTTGGCGCGGCGCTTCGGGCACGTAAAAAGCCAGTATTCGGTGGCCGTCGAGATCAAATACTTTAGGCTCAACACTAATGATGTGGTTTAGCTTTTGGCCACCCCTCAATGCCGAAAGAAAATCATTCTGCACGCGATCGAAAGCTTTGGGATCGACCCCTGTCACTTCAAGTTGACCATCGCTTTCAGACACCCCAAACAGTAACCAGCCACCAGTTGTATTGGCAAAGGCGCTCACGGTTAAGTAGGCATCTTTGGGCACATTTGCGCGCGCTTTCTTGCACTCGAAATCCGTCCATTCATAGCCTTTCAGGCGGGCAATCAATTCATCCTTGGTCACGGGCTTACTCCAGCACGATCCGTACCTTGGCCGGGTCCTTGCCCTTGGTGAGCTGATCGATGTACTCCTCAAAGCGTTTCTTCATCTCCGCCGGGGTCGCCGGTCCGTCGGTGACTTGCAGGGCGTGTTGTAGCTCCTGCGCTTTGACGGTGACCTTGACCAGACCGGAAAGTACCTCCTTCAGTGCGTGGACAAAATTGCTGTCCAGCGGTACAGGCAGTTCCTTCGATTGGATGAAGGCCTCCAGCGGCTCGCGATCGTCGATCTTCAGTAGGTCCATGTTGGCCTGAGTGATCGGGTCCTCCAGGTTGCTGAGGAGGGTGGAGGTCCAGGCCGCCGTCATGGCGTCGAGCTGGGCGTCCATGGAGTCGATCATTTGCGGGCCGGTCGGCGCATCGGTTTCCATCGACGGCCGGAACCTACAATGCGGGCAGATGGGCGAGGCGTCGAGATTTTGCTCGGTCAGGGCGAAGCAGCTCTTCAGTCCGGCCAAACGGTTCTGGTAATCGGTGAGCTGCTGCCGGGGCATCAGATCGATACCGGCCAGCTTGAGCAGGGTTTGCAAACGCTGATCGTTAAGCAGTCCGGCCTTGCGCTGGTCGTCGTTCACCCCCAGCCGAGCCTTAGTGTGCAGGCCGATGTAGGTGACGGTGTAATCCTTCTTCAGCTTTTGCAGTTTGGCCCCGATGCTCTGGGACTGGCTGGCCAGCTCGGTCAGGTCGGCCTGCTTGAGGGCATCCAGTACATCCTGCCGGGTGGCCTTCATGCGATCCACCCAATCATGCTCAGCGGGCAACACCGCCTCGGCGGTGGAGAGCCAGGACGCCGTCGGGCTGTGGTCCATGATGAACTCGCGCAGGGCGTCCAGCTCATCCAGAGCCCTCACGGCCTTTTCATGGGCCAGCACTTCTGGAGCGCTGTAACGGAAGTTTTTCAGCTTGCCCGGCGAGGAATAGGCTTGCAGCGATTCAAAGAAGCCCTTGGCCTCACCCAGCCCGTTGGCCGGGCCAGCCAGACCGGTACCCGCGAGCAAGTCCAGACCCCAGAAGGAAAGCCCTTCGCGCAAGGTCTGTTGGGTCATGACGATGCGCTTGACGATCTTGCCCACCGCCTGCTGCAGGTTCTGCACCGGTTCGTCCTTGCCCTGGGTGACAAGCTGGGCCATGCCCGGCGTCATGCCGAGCAGTTCGAACAGCGCCTTGAGCGCGGGCAGGTTCCATTCCTTGGGTTGCTCCAGGTGCTTGAAACGGACCAGCTCGTCCATGCCGGTCGCGGCAAGCGGCTGGAGGCCGGTGGCGTCGAATTTCTTGCCTGGAATGGCGAGTACGATGTCGCCGGAGTAGACCAACGCTGCCACCAGGACGGTGATCCATTCGGGTTCCAGCCGTGAACCGCCCGGGTTCATGTATTCAAGCCCGTGGTCGTCCTGGATGATCTCGCTGCGGTTGACCACTTGGCCGTGCCCCTTGGCCTTGACGACATCGAGGATGAACTTGGTGTGCTTTGACTTGTAGGGGTCGATCTTCTCGCCGTCGAGCAGCTCCAGGGCGTCCAGCACGGCGGTGGCCTGCTTGGTGCGGTTCTGTCCGGCGATGGCTCGCAGGGCATCCTGCGCGGCCTGGGCGCGATTGTTGCTGGTGATCAGGACCGAGAAGAAGGGATAGTCCGGGGCCTGGTTCTCGAAGCTGGGAGCCAGACAAAGACCGGCAATGGTGTTGACCAGGTCGCGGAAGTTGATGGTCTCGTGGGGCGACAGACCGGACAGATCGCGAATCGATTTACCCTTGGCCCATTCAGTCATGGACTTGGCACGGCCCTGATAGGTGACCTCGAAGGCCTCGGTCATGTGTTTCTGCAGCCACTGAACTAGCTTCTTCAGGAAGCCGTTGGCCTTCGATTCATAAGTGGCCTTGGCGTGGCCCGAGGAGGTGGCCGCAAGGTCCAGCGCCGCTGCGTAGCGCTTCAGCGCCGTCTGAAATTCCTCGTCGCTGCCCTTCAGGCGGAAGAAGACCTCGTCGTTGACCTTGTCGTCCTTGAAGCGCGGTGGATCGTTGGGCTGGATGAAGTAGAGGTAAAAGTCCCGCTGCGGCACAGCGGTCGAGCGCTCATTGGGAGCGCCGAAAAAGAGGTAGCCGGTGCGAGCGGCCTTGTGCGCCTGCCAAATCAGTTCATGCTGCCAGATCTTGTAGCCGGTCACGTAGGTGGCGTCCTGACATTCCATAACCCGCTTGAGCGCCTCGTAATAAAAGCGGTCAAGCTGAGTCTGGCCCAGACTTTCGGCCCGTTTGTCGATCAGAGCGTCGAAGTCGTCGGTTTTTTTCAGGTCGAGATAGAACTGGCAATTGTCGGCATTGAAGGAGATGAACTGGCCACTGACCGTTTTATGGATCTCGCGCAGGACCGTTTCCACATGGGTCTGGAGATCCTTGTCGGGCTCGTCGCTGCCCAGTTCGGCGATCAGCGGATCGAACAGGCAGAGACGGTCGCGCAGCTCCTCAGCGGAGGCGCCGATAGGGGCATAGAGGTCGCCGGTGGTGAGGCGGTGGACGGACAGCGCATGAATCAGGCGCAGCGCCATCGGCTTGTAGTGCTTGCGGGTGATGGCATTCTCGATGCGGGATTCCAGCACCTGGCTGCAATCGATGACCGCCCGGATCTCGGGAATGGCGCGGAACGCCGCGTTCTGCTTGAGTGTGTTCCAGTAGCTGTCAAAGGCAATCAGACCGGGTCCGTCCTGCGGCACAGCCTTGCCGAGAATGCTCTTCATACCCAGGGATAAGGTCTTGAGCACCTCGCGTTTTTCCACCACGGTGACCCGCTCGAAGGTGTCGATGTAATCGGGATGTACCGGAAAAAGTCGGACGAACTCATCCATGCGTTCGTTGAGGCTGCCATAGTATTTGGCAAAGGGCATCAGGTAGTCGCGGATCTTGGCCTGCTGTTCGGCTGTTTTCTTGAGCAGGCGCTCGGCTACAACAAATTTCACATCGTTGCGGGCGATGAGAATCTGCTCGAAGCGGTCCTTGACCCGGCGGATGCTGTCGGCGACAAAGGCGAAACGCGGGCTGTCGAAAATCGCTTCCTGGACACCGGCCATGAAGCGGAAGCGCAGATCCTTGCAGACCTCGCCGACCTCGCGGAGGAAGTTGAGGTCGAGAATCAGCTCCTGGTCTTTGCGGGTGCGCAGGTAGTCAAGCAGCTCATCGACCACCAGCAGTAGGCCATGCTCGGGGAACACCTCGCCGAACTTGGCCATCATATCTTCGAAGGCCCGCTTGTGGCTGGTGATGGTCCCGGCTTCCGGGAACACATACTCCACGCCGAGTTTTTCG
Organism: Proteobacteria bacterium UBA2383; assembly: GCA_002343485.1. Lineage (GTDB taxonomy): Bacteria > Pseudomonadota > Gammaproteobacteria > Competibacterales > Competibacteraceae > UBA2383. The sequence goes on along the minus strand of DDST01000149.1, from coordinate 19,617 downwards.
AGGTGCTCTTCCAGTTCGGCCACCAGGATGTCACGCAGGGACATGGTGGTGGCTCCAATTTCGGTACGGATAACTTTAAACCGACCGGCAATCCGGGAGGTGGCGTCACGGACATCTTCGTTCTTCAGCCCTTCCAGCAGGGAGGCGTCTGCGGCAAGACTGGAGAGCATCGACATTAAGTGTGATTTACCGGTACCGTAGTTACCCACCACCAGCAGTCCTTTGTTATCGACCGGCTGATCGAACTGCATTTGCGGGATGACAAGCTGGGTGAGCCGTTCCGCCATTTCATTGGAAATGACATAGGTGTTTACCAGGTGATGCGCAGCGTTCGATTGGTCCGCGTCGCGCAACTGAACGACCGACTCAATCGGATCGAACTGGATCAGGTCTCCGTATTTCATTTTGCCTCCATGTTCACGATCAGCGCATCGACCGACTCATAGCGGCGGTACTCGGGATGGCCGGTTTCAGCGTACAAAAGCCTCCCAGCATTCATGATTCCGTTCCACGAAGCCACGACAGCCCGATTTCTCGAAATGCCCTGTAGCAGGCGCAAAGGATCCTGCTTGAGGTTCTTGTCAAAAAGGATCTCGAGATTATCCAGCACCACGGGTGACTGAGCTTGGTCCGCAATCTGATCGAGGATGACCGGCAACCGCAGTGACCGCTGCTTTGCCGTCAGCGCAAGCAGTTCGCTTGAAAGCACCAGATTGACGTTGATGACGGATGCCCCGAACTCTTTGGCAACACCCCAAAGAACGCCGGTCTTGCCAGAGCCACTCTCACCTACCAGAAGCACCAAGCGGTGATACAGACCTTCGGCGGCCTGGAGGGATCGTTTTATCTGGTCGTGAATTGGCTCGGCCATGGTTATTTTTTAGAGTTGTTGTCTTGACTTAAGAATTGCCCTGCGTGGGAAGCGAGCAGTCCTGCGATACTGAACGCAAGTGAGAATCGCACCTAATCATTCCACCCTGCAAAGATGAGAACGAATAGCTAACAGACATTCACTCGGTGTTAGTAAGCCAGTATTGTATCCCACACGTCGGAATAAGCGTCGTGGCGATTCGTATCGTTCACGCTACTAATACGGGTGCGGACGAGAAGTGTAGTTTTGTTCGTGGGGTCAGCGACGATGCTGAGGAAAGCGTTATTCAGAAAAGTCCACATAGTGACTCTCACTTTGTGAGTTGTCACCAAATAATACATCGCTCTAATAAGCAGACTGAGTTTTTTTCCAGACAAAGTCCACAGGTGACGGGCAGCGACCGGTGACTGACATTGGTAAGGCAGGGTTTGGGCTTTGCAGAGACCCCCAGTACGATCCAGACCGGGGCATCGATCATAGAGTGTGAGCGCCATTGGCCTTGATGTATCCGGCGGCGGAGGTGCCGGTGGCGCAGCGCATCATCAGGCTCTGGATCAACGTTGTGCAAGGAGAGTGTCCTAATTCTGGCATCCGAGATGCCAGACGCATAATCTGCGGGCGGCGTTCCGCTGGACGCCTGGCGAACCTAACCCCGCCGGGGGTTAACGCTTTTAGTGCGTGGGTGGCGGATACCCTGACGGATGACCAGCCTAAAAACGGGCCCCGTTGCATTAGCAAAAGGAATTCCAGTTTCGGTAAGCGGCACGGCCCACATCCCTCACTGGAGAGCTCGCATGATGGACTGCAAAGGTCCTTGTTTCGAAAGAAATATCATTCTGGCCAGTGTCCGTGGGTCCCTCGCGTACCCCTTGAGCGATCGGAACCGGGAAGAGAAGATGGCGGAGCGCGGAGTTGAAGTTGATCATGTCAGCGTCTACCGAGGGTTCAGAAGTTCACCCCCCCTAACGGGAAGCCGCTTTTCGTTAGGGGATGAGAAGCGCCGTTTTGGCGACAGCTTCTATACGATCATTTTTATATCATCATACTATGAGCCCACTAAATAAATGTCAGCTCTGGTTTAATTACTGCATCGGCTTTTCCAGGATTTCTAACGAATACAAAAAGTAATTTTCTGGTTAAATTTCTTCCGATTCCGGTTTAACCTCTTCCCTATCGAAAAAATCCGGTTTAACCTGTTCCGCACCTGCAAGGCCAAATGGGATGGGGGCCGGGATGATGGAAGAAGACCATCGACGTTGGCAAGAAGCGCTGCACCGGCGGCGAGTCTTAGAGCCACTCCTCAGTTTACGTGTCATACCCCGCACGAGGCTTACCGAGGCCGCTGACCAGCTTGGCTTATCGCCACGGCAGGTCAGAAGCTTGTTGGCGCGGTTTCGCGCCGATCCCCATACATCGGCGCTCCTGAGGCGGCCAGGCGGTCGGCCCGTTGGCCGGTTATGCCTTGATGAAGTACGGGAAGGACTCATTGCCGAAGTCATCGAAACCTATCATGCCACCGGTCAGAAACCGCGTAAGACCGCCAGCTACCGAGAACTGTGTCATCGCTGCCGTCAACGCGAACTGCGTCCCCCGCATTACGAAACCTTCATCAGCCGATTGCATACCTACGATCCCTTACGGCTGATCAAGGCCCGCGAGGGCGCGCAACGCGCCCATAATCAATGCGGGCCGGTGTGCGAACACTTTGAAGCGCAGCGTCCGCTGGAACTGGTGCAAATCGATCATACGCGCGTCGATCTTATTGCGATTGATCGGTTGCACCGCGAGCCGCTCGGCCGACCTTGGCTGACGCTGGCGCTGGATGTTTGTTCACGGGTCGTGTTGGGTTTTTACCTGGCTTTTGAGGCGCCATCGGTGACCAGTGTCGCCCTCTGCCTCGCCCAAGCCTGTCTGGATAAAAGCGGTTGGCTCAAGGAACGGAACCTCGAGATTGACTGGCCCGGAGCGGGCATGCCCGATGCCTTGCATCTTGACAACGCTCGCGAGTTCCACTCACACGCGCTGATCAGAGGCTGCGAGGAACAGGGCATCCTCATCAACTACCGTCCAGTAGCGACCCCCCATTACGGTGGCCACATCGAACGCCTCATCGGTACGGTCATGGGTGAGGTGCATCTGTTGCCCGGCACCACCTTTGCCAATGTCAGCGCGAAAGGGCAGTACGACTCGGCGCAACAGGCCACCCTCACGCTGCCCGAGTTGGAACGGTGGCTCGCCCTGGAGATTGCCCGCTACCACGACACCCTCCACCGCAGCCTCGGCACCACGCCCAGGGCGGCATGGCGTGCGGGCGTTGCACAGCAGGGCGTACCCCGCGCCGTGGCTGATCCTGGGCGATTTATGCTGGATTTCTTGCCCTTCGCGCACCGTCGGCTCCGCCGCGATGGCCTGCATCTCCATGGCCTGCGCTACTGGGACGACACGTTTGGCCTGTGGCTCGGACGTCTGACCGCGCCGTGTCCGGTGCGCTTCGATCCACGTGATCTAACCACTGTCTGGGTAAGCTTGCCGGATGGGAGTACGCTCGCGACGCACTATGCGGACCTGCGCTGGCCGCGGATTACCTTGTGGGAACTCCGCGCCGCCCAGCGGGTGCTCCGCGCCCAAGGACTCGCTGCCGCCGACCCCGATGCGGTCTTTCGCGTGGTCGAAAGTCAGCGCGCCCTCCTCCACGAGGCCCGCGCCGCCACCCGTCAAGCGCGTCGGTTTGCGGCTGAGCAAGCGGAAATTCGCCGCACGGTAGGCGGAGTCGCCCCCACGGGAGGCTCGCAGAGGCCGACCGCCCCGACGGCGGTCGATGACGATCGGCCCGCGCCCCTGTTCGAGGTCGAGGTCTGGTGAACGCCACACCGGCTTTCGCCCACCTCGACTCTGAAGTCGGGGGCCTCGCGGCACAGCCGGCCGCCGAGCGGATTCGCTTTATCCGCGCCGATCGCTGGATCGGGTTCCCACGAGCCGAGTTGGGTGTGAACCTCTTGCGCGGTCTGATCGACCATCCGTCCTGCGCGCGGATGCCTTGCTTGCTGATTCATGGCGATAGCGGTATGGGCAAGACCAAAATCGTCGAACGGTTCCGGCGCGATTTCCCTGATGATTTCGATATCCAGGCGGGCCGTGCGCAGCGGCCGGTGTTGATCATGGAAATGCCGCCTGGGCCGAGCGAGCAACGCTTCTACCGGCAAATGCTTGCCGTACTCAATGCCCCCCAACACGGCTACGAACGCCTGGATGTGTTGGAGCAAATCGCCCTGCGGTTGCTACACGCGATCAATCCGCGGATGTTGATCATCGACGAAGTGCATAATCTTGTGGCGGGCACGCCTCGGGAACAACGTCGCACTCTGAACCTCTTGAAGTTTCTTGCTAATCAGCTGCGTATTCCACTGGTATGCTTGGGTACTGACGACGCGTTACGCGCGATGCAAAGCGACCCGCAAATCGCCTCGCGCTTTGAACCTTTCCACTTACCTCGCTGGCGCGCGGATGTCGCTTTTCGCAGCCTTCTGGCCACGCTGGAAACCGTGCTACCTCTGCGCAAGCCCTCCAATCTGGAGCAAAAATCCATGGTTGAGTGTATTCTCGGCCACAGCCGTGGCATTACCGGCAACGTCGTGCGCCTCCTGACCCGTGCTGCCGTCGAGGCGATTCTCAATGGGCAAGAGCGTATTGAAGCGACTGCTTTGGAGCGCGGGTTACAGCCGCCGTCCATAGAGCGGAAGCACTCGATGCTCTAACAGACCCCCCCTCGATGACCCGTCGCATACCGCTCTCGCATGGCGCGCATCTTACCGGCTGGCATCCCGTGCGTCCCGGCCATGGGGCGGTGCCTTTCGAAAGCGCCTTGGAACGCGATACCATCACTTGGGTGAGTCAATGGCCAGGGTTTTGCTGGCTGGCGACGCAGCCGGTGACCCTTGAATATCGGCATGCCGACGGCTGCCTCGCGCATTACACCCCGGATCTTTTCGTGGTCTTCGACCCACTGCCCAGCGCATTGCGCGCATGCGGGTTCGGCACCGAAACCTATATCGAGGTCAAGTACGCGCGTGAGGCCGCGCAGCGGGTTGATCGATTGAACCAGTTACGCGCTGCGGTGGAACGCCAAACCCAGCGACCCTGGGTGCTCTTGACCGAACGCGAAGTACGCTCCACAGGCCGCCCGCGCTTTCAATGGTTGCCGCTGCCATGACGCTGGCGCCGTTGCCGGTCGCGCCCCGGCCTTATCCAGATGAAACACTGCGCTCTTGGGCGGATCGAGTGGGCGCTTGGTACGGTATGCGTGGTACCGATCTAGTCAACGCCCTGCGTCCGCATGGAAACGGATTCGAAGCCCACGGTTTTTCTTCGCTGGAAGCTTGCGAACACGAGGGGGTCACCCCGCGTTGGGTAATCGATCGGCTGGCGGATGCGGCGCGGCTACCCCGCTGGCGCATTCATGCCCTGCGGCAGGATGATTATGCGCGCTGGATACCCTCCAACGTCTTATGGAACGTATTGGGCGCCGAGGGCGCGCGCCGCTGTAGGCACTGTCTCTCCGCCTGTGGCGAAGACCATGAGCGACGTATGTGGCGGGCCGGTTGGACCAGCATTTGTTTTGATCACGGCGTCGTGCTCAACACCCAAAATCAGGCGCCTTCGCGCTATGCGGTTCAGCTTGAGGGTGTGCTGCACGAGGCGATCCTTCACGGTAACGGCTGGGTTCAATTGCCTTGGCCGGTGGATCAGCGATCCCTCGTGTTACCGGTATCTCTGCTCTTGATAACGCTTGCGACGCTCGCTGAATATCTCTGCGATGAGGCCAAGGCGGTCGGGTATGAATCCATCGACGAACCGGACTCAAGCCTGGCCCATTGCGCACACTGCACACTTCCGGTACGACTGATCGACATAGCCGCTCGTGCGGCGCAGGCGTTGGCTGATCCATCGATGAGCCAGACCGCGCGTGAATCGTGGGTTTGGCGTTGCCGTCAGGGACTGACTGCCACACAGCATCATAGCGTGATGGCCAGCCTCGGTTGGTTATTGTCAGCGTGGCCTGATCACTTTGGGCGATTACTGTTTCATCCCGAGCTTCTCACACCGCCCCTGACGCCTTGGCCGTCCTACCCGGTTTGGTGTGCGCTGAATCTGGCCGCGCTGCGAGAACATGCCTGCGCTATCGCGTGGCCCTTGTGGGAATCGGTATTGAATCCGCAGGGCATCGCAAGCGCTTGCCCGTGAATGAAAGGCTTCGCGGAGAAGAGTCACCACACAATATTTTTATTGGAGGAAACAGTTTAATCGAAATCGGGAAGCGGTTAAACCAGAATCATGCGGGCCGACGGTAGTCGTTTAACCGTATTTTTCTTTCTCGGTAGCGGTTAAGCCGGAGCTGACATGCGCCTAAGTTTGTTTTTATATCATCATTTTCATGATTAAATAAAAAAACGTAACATGTAATCAAGGTCGATTTTTATGAAAAAGGGCGGATAACCGTTCCCGATTTGAGTCCTGATAAGGGGGCTTTTAATAAACCATTAGCATCACAACAGACCTGAGGTTCCAGCAATGACACCATCGATCGGCAGCCGTGTGGAACACCAGGGACAAACCTTGATGGTTGGGTACCAAGGACGGCTTTATACCGCCCACACCTTTATCGATGCCGGGGGTCGGACCCGACGCACCCAGAAGCTCACGAAATACCGAATAGTGACCTGCGGGTGCGGATCCGCCTTCATCGCGCACGATGGACGGATGAAGACCTGTGCAGTGTGCCGGGCACAAGTGAAATCTGAAAGATACGCCCGCCATGCCACCGAAGCACCGCTACCTGCAACCATCGCGTGCGCACAATGCGGTCAACGGATCATCGCCCAACGCCGTACCCGGATCTATTGCTCGCGCGCCTGTCAACAGACTGCCTATCGGCAACGGCGCAAGGAATCGCAAATTCCCCGAAGGCCAAGGTCATCATAACAGCCAGGATGATTGAATTAAAAAATCTTTTAAATTTAACAAAAAAGTACAAATACCTGTCCAATCAACGACTAAACGCCGCTACTCAAACAGATCGGCATGCGTACCCGCACGGACAAACACCAGTAAACCTGGCTTCGTATGATTATCTAGCTTGTACAGGAGTAAAAAATCGCCACCGATGTGGCATTCGCGATGTCCATCCCAGTCCCCTACCAAGGGATGATCTCGCCATTCCGGTCCCAGCGGAGCCTCGTTGGCGATAAGCAGAAGCATGACTTTCTTGAGCCGGTGGAGGTCATACCGGCCGGATCGCCCCAACCGCTCCCAATCCTTGAGAAACGCTTTGGTGTAATCCGTGGCCCGGGGCAGCGTGGCGCGTTTACTCGCCGCGGTTCTTTTCGAGGTCATCGAACAGGGCTTCGGCCGTCACAAAGCGCGCCTGACGGGTGCGGGCGATCGCGTCGGCTTCCACCATCGCGGTCCGGGTTTCAGCGTTTGGCGCCTTGAGTGTGAACGGTAATTGTTGTTCCGCCACGACCTGCGTGAGGAAAACCCGCACGGCGTCGGACACGGACAAGCCCATGGCCGCCAGGGTTTCCGCCGCCTGCGCTTTGAGGTGAGGGTCCACGCGCACATGAACCATGGTGCTCGCCGTCATGTCATCCTCCGGGTTGCGAAAAGAGATACATCGTATCTCACGCGCTCAAAACGAACAAGCGGTGACAGGTAGGCTCGATCGGCTGAATGCTCTTGATCGGATCAGAGAAGGTTTGACTGATGGCCCGCTTGCGTAATACCGTCTTGCCGACGGTGAACCGGACATGTCGGGGCATTTGATTAGCCTTGTAAGGCGGATTGCCTGTCCAGATATCGACGCAGAAATCTATATAGGAATTCTGGCGTGGCTAGGTCAGTGCCTGGTTAGCACGCAGACGCTCCACCGCCAGATCGACAAAGCGGCGCACCTTGGCCGAGCTGTGCCGACCTTCGCGGTGAATGACCTGCACCGGCAGCGCCGCTTCCTCGAAAGCGCCGAGCACCCTTTGCAATTCCCCGGAGGCCAGTTGCGGCGCCACCTGGTAGGACAGCAGACGGGTCAGGCCGAATCCGGCTCGCGCTGCTTCCTGCGCGCCGTCGTTGGTATTCACCAGGAGGCGCGGCGCTACCTTCACTGTCCGCTTCGCGCCGTTCTGCTGAAAACTCCATTCCGGGGTCGGCGACAGCCCGGTGGCGGCAATCAGGCAGTGTTCGCGCAGGTCGTCCGGAACCTGTGGAACGCCATGCTGTTCGAGATAGGCTGGGGCCGCACAGATCACCCGCCGCACCTGCCCAACTCGAATGGCGCGCAGCGTTGAATCAGGCAGCGGGCCGATGCGCACGCCGACATCGAGTCCTTCCTCCACCAGATTCACCACCCGATCAACGAACAGCGCCGAGACGGTCGTTTGCGCGTAGGTCGTCTGGTATTCGACGAGGAGCGGCATAACGTAGAGCTTGCCAAACAGCACCGGCGCGGTCACAGCCAGCAGGCCGCGTGGTGTGGCGTTGTTACCGACGGCGGCCTGATCCGCCTCTTCCAGGTCGTTGAGGATGCGCCGGGCGTCTTCGAGATAACACGCGCCGGTTTCGGTGACCCGCACGCGGCGGGTGGTGCGGGTCAGCAGGCGCACGCCCAACCTTTCCTCCAGCGCCAAGACGGCGCGCGTCACTGCCGGCGGCGACTGGCGCAAGCGGCGGGCCGCCGCCGCGAAGCTGGCTTCTTCAGCAACGGCGACAAAAACGCTGAGTAACTGGAAGCGGTCCATATTATTGCTTGAAGTGGAATAATGAATTACATCCTACGGCTATTCTTGTTTCCTGTCGACTCTGGCACAGTGCTCCGCGTCGATAACGACCTTTCCCAACGTAACAAACCGGAGCAATCAACATGGCTCGTATCAACACTGTGAACTACGAAACCGCCAACGCCGAACAAAAGGCGCTGTTCGACGCCATCCAGTCCCAGTTAGGCATGGTGCCGAACTTTCTCAAGGTCTTCGCCCACTCGCCTGCCGCCCTCAAGGCGTTTCTTGGCCTGCACCACATCGCCAACGCCGGATCGCTCGACCCGCAGACTCGCGAGCGCATCGCCTTGGCGCTGGCGCAGCAGAATAGTTGCGAATACTGTCTTTCCGCCCATACCGCGATCGGTCGCAAAGCGGGCCTGGACAGCGCCGAGATCAAGGCCAACCGCGCCGGCGCCAGCCAGGACGCCAGGGCCGCCGTCGCGGTCCAGTTCGCCCGCGCCCTGGTCGAGCATCAGGGGGAAATCACCACCGCCGAGTTGCTTGAAATGCGCAACGCCGGCTACAGCGAGTCGGACATCGTCGAAGTGATTACCCATGTGGGCATGAATCTTCTGACCAATATCCTGGGCAAGGCCGGGCGCGTGGATATCGACTTCCCCAGAGTCGAGCTGAAGCTTGCCGCCTGATCCCGCTACACTACGCGCGGAAGCGGGGCCATGCCCCGTTTTCGCCGGGAGAACTCCATGGCCCGTTCCTTTGCTCAAATTGCCTTCACCCCTGATGTTCAAGCCGTCCAGGCCCGCATGGGCAGCCGCCGGGCTTACCACCCGATGGAAATCGGCGCCGTGGAAGACTCGGCGCTGGGGCCGGTGGAGATCGCTTTCATCGCCGCCCGCGACAGCTTTTACCAGGCCACCGTCGGCAGCAACGGCTGGCCTTATGTGCAGCACCGTGGCGGACCCGCCGGCTTTCTCAAGGTGCTCGACGCGCATACCCTGGGCTATGCCGATTTCAGCGGCAACCGCCAGTATATTTCGGTCGGCAACCTCGCCGGCGACGAGCGCGTCAGCCTGTTTCTGATGGATTATCCGCAGCAACAACGCCTGAAAATCTGGGGTCGCGCCCGTGTTGTGGAAGAGGAGGCCGAGCCGAAACTGCTGGCGCGGCTCGAATCGCCGCATTACCGCGCTCGGATCGAACGCGGCGTGGTGATCACCGTGGAAGCGTTTGACTGGAATTGCCCCAAATACATCACGCCGCGCTATACCGAAGCCGAGATTCAGACGCTGTGGGCCAAGACCGACGCGGCTGAAACCGCTTCAGCGCCGGCGCTGGAAGACGAAGTGCTCGGCCAGGGCGCGCTGCTGCTGACCATTACCGGTATGCGCCAGTTGACTGCACGGGTGCGCGCCTACGAACTGCGCGCCGCCGAGGGCGCTGAACTGCCGCCGGTCGAGGCCGGCGCGCATCTGACGCTCCCGGTACGGCTGGACGATAGCCGCGTGGTCATGCGCCAGTATTCACTGACTCAGCACCCGGCCCGGCGTGACGTATACGAAATCGCTGTGCAACGCGACGATGCGGGGCGGGGCGGCTCGCGCGCTATCCACAATGGTTGGCGACTGGGCCTCCGACTGGCGGTGGATGCGCCGGTCAACCATTTTCCGCTGCATGGCGACGACCGACCGGCGGTGCTCATCGCCGGCGGCATTGGCGTCACGCCGATCAAAGCCATGGCGCACGCCCTCAAGGCGCGTGGCGCGTCCTTCAGTCTGCACTACGCCGCGCGCACGCCAGCGGACATGGCCTTTCGCCACCACCTCGCCGACCGCTTCGCTAGCGAAAGTCATTTCTATTTCAGCGACGGGCTGGCGGCGAAGCGGCTCGACCTGAACGCCGTGCTGCGGTGCGCGCCATCGCCGGCGGTGTTTTACGTCTGCGGTCCGCCCCGCCTGATCGAAGGCGCGTTGCACGCCGCCGATGCCTTGGGCATCGGTCCGGCGCGCATCCAGTGCGAGAGTTTTACCTGATCTGGCTTAGCACCGGGCCGCCCTGTATCCAGAGTGGCGGCGAAAAGCGGGCGATTGCTAAACTGAGTCTGCTGCGGCATGACTCAAATAAAACTCCGATAAACTCGGGGTGGTTCAGTGTTTGTGAGCTGGTGTCGTAGGCTTTGGTCTTTTTGCTCGTATTTATTTTATACCATCGTCATTGGTAAATGCTGACGCCAAGCCAGGGATGGCGATCGGTTCTCGCTCATGGATGAGCGGGAACCGTGGCGTCTCCGCCAGGATGGCGGCTTGGCCACGCTGACAGGGATGTGGTGCTCTGGTGTGCTTCCTTCTTTGGGCTAATCTTGTCGGGAATTGATGTTGCTTTGGAATTCTTGCTCGTGGTATCTGATGCAGTGGGAGATTGCCTTGAATATCCTGGAAATCTGGCGGTATCCGGTAAAGACCTTGGCTGGTGAGAAGTTGTCTCGGGTGTGTCTTGGGCCGCTGGGTCTTGAAGGTGACCGTCTTGTGCATGTTGAAGATGCCAGTGGGCGGGTGATGACTTCTCGTTCGCATCCGCGCTTTCTGGGTCATCAAGGAACGTATGATTCGCAAGGTGTTATTCGCGTGGGAGGGCAACTGTGGGAGAGTCCAGAGATCGCTGCAATGGTCGTGGATATTGCGGGGCCTGGTGCAAGGCTGGTGCGTGATGAAGGTCCTGAGCGGTTTGATGTCTTGCCTTTGCTCATTGCGACGGATGGCGCGATTGCCGCCTTTAGCTATGACGCGCGTCGTCTCCGGCCTAACTTGATCATTGGTGGTGTTGACGGGATGGCTGAAAGCGAGTGGCCGGGCGCGCGTCTGCATATTGGCCCAGTTGTTATTGGCGTTCAGAAGCGGCGACTCCGCTGCATTATGACCTCTTATGATCCTGATACTCTGGTTCAGGATAAGGAAATCACGCGGAGTATCTATCGGCGCTTTGAAGGCCAGCTCGCGCTTGATTGCTTTGTCATTGAGGGCGGTGAGATTGCTGTTGGCGATGCGGTGCAGCTTGTGCGTGAGTCGGCGTAGGCTTGGTGCTGAATCGTGTGTGTTCTTGAATCTATAGGGAGATGGATTGATGACTGAACTCTATATCAGCACGGATGTTGAAACCGATGGTCCGATTCCTGGGCCGCATTCCCTGTTGAGCTTGGGTTCAGCCGCCTATACCGCTGATAAGCAGCTTATTGCTACGTTTAGCGCTAATCTGGAAACCCTTCCTGGGGCCACGGCGCATCCGAAAACAGCCGCTTGGTGGGCTACTCAGCCTGCGGCCTGGGACGCCTGTCGTCAGAATCTCGAACCGCCAGAGGTAGTTTTGCAGCGCTATGCCCAGTGGCTGCGCGCCTTGCCAGGACGACCGGTGTTTGTAGGCTGCCCAGCCGGCTTCGATTTCCTCTTTGTTTACTGGTATCTCATGCGATTTGTAGGTGAAAGTCCCTTTAGTCACTCGGCATTGGATATGAAATCCTTTGCGATGGCGCTCTTGAAAACCGATTATTGCAAAAGTACGAAGCGCCACATGCCCGCGCGCTGGTTCGATCCTTTGCCTCATACGCACATTGCCTTAGACGATGCCATTGAGCAGGGCGCGCTGTTCTGTAACATGCTGCATGAAAATCGGCGTGGTGATTGAGTCTTATTGTTGATTGGGGCCATAGGAAAAAGAAAGGTTTGGGGTCGGGATGCGGTACTTGCAGAAAGGACCTCCTCCTTCTTAGGGCAAATTGGATATACCACTTGCCTAATTGGATATCATTGGATATTGCTAGACACTGTAGTCACGAGATTGAAGATATGAGAGAATCATGAGGCCAAGGAAAGGGAGGCTCCATGAAAGCGACAGTTCCTGCATACCGTCGCCACGATATATCGGATGAAACCTGGGCTTTACTGGAGCCGCATCTGCCGGGACGCCGGGGCGTGTGGGGCGGGATAGCCGAAGATAACCGATTATTTATCAATGCGGTGTTCTGGATTTTGCGCACGGGGGTGCCGTGGCGGGATCTGCCACCGGACTATGGCGGATGGAGTAATACGCACCGTCGCTTCATTCGCTGGCGCAATCAAGGGATCTGGGAAAAGTTGCTGGAGATTTTGATCGACGAACCGGACTACGAATGGTTGATGATCGATGCCAGCCACTGCAAGGTTCACCCCCATACCGCGGGTGCACAAGACGGAAATCAGGCGATGAGCCGTACAAAAGGGGGCTCAACACCAAAATACACATGGCCGTGGATGCGCATGGTCTGCCGATCAGAGTGCTTATTACACCAGGTACCACAACGGATTGTACACAGGCTTCAAAATTGATCGAAGGGATCGATGCCGATTATCTGATCGCTGATAGAGGTGATGACACCGACGCGATTCTCCAGCAAGCGGCCGCGCAAGGCATGCACGCGGTCATTCCGCCCAAGAAAAACCGAACGGTTCAAAGAACGTATGATCAAGACCTCTACAAACTGCGCCATCTGGTCGAAATCGACCAGCCATACAACCTCCATAATGGTGATTTATTGTTGATGAGTGAGCCGTTGCTCAGCGGGCGCGGTGGTGCGCCATACCTGGATCTGCTCCAGGTCCTGAGGGTCAGCGTGAATCAGCCAGAGTACATGGGCGCCATGAGCGACCTGACGACCCCGCAATCGGCCACGCCGCAGCCAGGCAAACAAGGTTGGCGGCGGAATGTCCAACCGATGGGCCAGTTCCGCCAAAGTCCATTCGTTAGCCTGGCGCTGGGGAATCACCGGCGGCGGTGGCGTCCGCAACCCGAGACGAACCTGCAAGGCGCTGATCATTGGACCGTTGAAGGTTTCACAGCGTTTGGCCGGACGCCAGCCTTCGGCATTCAGCTGCTGGGCGATGGCGGTCGGACCCTTGCCGACCGCGTGCAATGCCATCACCCGGGCGATGAGCTGAGGGTAGTAACTCAGCCGGTCAAGCCGGGCCACGGGGCGGATCAGAGTGGCTTGGGTGCCGTGGCCACCCCACCAGTGAATCTGCGCGTCGACCTGCTCGCTCTCGCCGTGAACAGTAATCACGACCCGTTCCACCACCTGCCGGATGATGGCTTGGCGATCGGCGGGGGTCGTCGTCGGCGCTTGCCAGAGGGCGGGAATCGCGGTCGCCAGCTGCCGAATCGCGGCGCGTTCCTCAGCGGTCAGGACCGGAGGTTGTTCGGCCTGGAAGCGGGCATAGTCGGCCTGCAGGGCCGCCTCGGCGGTCAGAGCCTCCTCCCACTGGCGTTCCAAGGTGCGCGCCACTAACCGGTGCTCAGGTTCGACCGTCTGGTATTGACGCGCGCTCCGTTCGACTTGGTACTGCGCCCGTTCCAATCGTTGCCGCCAATGTTGGTGCAGATGTTGTCGTTCGCCCTCCAGATCGGCCGCTACCTGGAGACTGATCTCCAGGGCCGCGGGTTCCAACGCGCGCAGGACTTGGGTGCTCACCCAGTCGTCCACGAGCTGACCCACCAACGATTGGCAGAGCGCTTCCCCATAGTTGATCGCCATCTGGTTACAGGCATAGCGTAATCGACTCCCGCTGCTGTTATACACCGACGCCATGCGCAATCCGCACCGTCCGCAGAAGATTAACCCGGACAGGAGCGCCGCACCCGAGCGGATCGCCCCCCGATCGGTGGTTTGATTTGCAGCCAGCTGCATCTGGTTACGTTCGAATTGCGCCCAACTGATATAGGCGGGCCATCGGTCTTTCAGCAAGACCGCACAGGTCTCCGGCGTGGCGACCCGGCGGCCGGTCGCGGGACGCCCCGGTTGTTGTCGGCGCGGATCGGTGGGTCGGCGCCCATAAACATAGGCTCCGGCATAGAGGGGATGATGCAATAAATTACTCAGGGTGGTCCGATTGGGCCGGCGCCAATCCAAGTCGCCTTGGCGCAGCCCGTGGCGAATCCGATGGGGGAGCTGAATCTGATGGCGAACCAGGTAATGCAACACGCCATTGATCGTCCCGCAGCGTTCAAACTGATTGAAAATCAATGCAATCGTCGCCCGCGCCTGCTCATCGGGATCAAGAATGACCTCTCCCGATGGCCGCCGGACATACCCCATCGGTACCGCCATCCCCAGTTCACCGCGTTCGGCCTTCGCCCGCTTACCGGCCATCATCCGCTGTTTGAGCACGTGCAGTTCCGCCTCCGACAAAGTCCCCTTCAAGCCCAGCAACAAACGATCATTGTAATCCGTCGGATCATAAATGCCGTCCAGATCGCCAATCAACGTCGCAAACAGTCCGCAAATCTCCAATAGCTGATGCCAGTCGCGACAAGAACGGGCCAACCGCGACATCTCGATCCCCAACACCAGCCCGACGTGGTTGAGACCCACTTCCGCCACCAGGCGCTGGAATCCCAGTCGCCCGGTGGCCGTCGTCCCTGATTTACCCAGATCGTCATCGATGACCAGCACCTGGGTGCGGGGCCAACCCAACCCCAGCGCCCGGTCCACCAACCCGTATTGCAACCGGGTCGATTCCTGGTGTCGAGTCAACTGTTGCAGCGTCGATTGCCGCACGTACACGACCGCCAACCGATCGCGGTGATGCCCCTGTACCTTCTCGCTGACCCGTAATCCCTGCTGCGTCGTCTCGTTCATCCGTCGGTCCCTCCGAGTCCGTGGTCCATCTCCAGTACCGGGAGGCCAGTTGACTCAGGTGGTTGATCAAGCGGCGTTGACGGTCGCAAGACAGGCTCGCCCACACCACCGGTTCGGTTCGCGTTTTCATGGATCGTTTGCCTCGCTAGCCAGTTCGCTAACCCTAACAGGGCAGCACAATCCACTGTCGGCGCAATCGCCGAACCGGTCAATCTTATGGCGGTATTCTCAATGGTATATCGAGAATGCTTTTCTTGCGCTCAAACAATGGAGGGGCATTGCGACCTGATACGCCAAAAACTCCGCGTCCTTCCTCGCCGCCGTCTACATCCGATGTCTCGTTCTCTGGCTCAATATCTCGTGACTACACTATCTAGGTCATCATGGATAGAAAAATGGCCTTAAAATGAAGACTTCTTCCTTTAAAGCGACTACGCGGCCCTGACCCCCTTGATATGGGAGCACGTCAACCCGTATGGCCGGTTCGACCTCGACATGAACACCCGACTGGCGTTGCTCTGATCGACGTGGCGGCTGGTGACACGACTGTTGACACTGGTGGCGAATTCTCCTGGGCCGTTCACGCCGCTCCTTGAAGGGCAGCAAACCGCGAACACTTCCGGGAGCAATACGCAGCGCGGGCCGGCATTGAAGCCACTCATGCGCAGGCGATCCGGCGCTGTGGACTCCGCTGCGCGCGTTATATCGGCCTGTCTAAAACCCACTTTCAGCATGTCATCACATGCCGTCGCCTTGAACCTACTCCGGCTCGGCGACGGGTGGAATGGAATCCCCTTGGCACCCACCCGCTGTTCACGATTCGCCGCCCTCAAACCATCCGCTCTGGCTGCCTGAAAATGGGATTGATGAATTCGCCAACGGTGTCAACGTTGGTTTAGGGCCTACTACAATTTCACCTCGGATCAGTTCACAGGGTTTCATGGGATCGTGATCCCCGGCACGCTGCGCGATTCGCTGTTCATCCTGGAAGGGTTGCTGGAACAGCAGACCAGCCTACAGCCCACTCAGCTCATGTCCGATACGGCGAGCAGCAGCGAAATCATGTTTGGATTGTTTTGGTTGCTGGGCTTTTTCAGTTCAGTCCGCGCTTGGCGGATATCGGCGGCACCCGACTCTGGCGCATCGATCCTCAGGCGGATTACGGTGTCCTGAATCACCTCGCCCGCCACCGCGTCAACCTCGAGCGCATCCGCAGCAGCTGGGACGACCTGCTGCGGGTGGCTGGTTCTCTGAAAATGGGCACCGTCAGCGCCTCGGAGCTGATGCGCTCGCTGTTGAATACGGAGCGGCCATCGACGTTGGCCAAGGCCATTGCGGACTTGGGCCGCATCCCCAAGACTCTCCACCTGCTGCGCTTGATCGACGATGAGAGCTACCGCCGCGGGATCCTTACCCAACTGAACCGCAGCGAAGGACGCCATGCTCTGGCCCGAGAAGTCTTTCACGGCCGCCGGGGTGAGCTGCGTCAGCGTTACCGCGAAGAACAGGAAGATCAGCTCGGTGCGCTCGGTCTGGTCGTCAACCTGCTGGTGCTGTGGAATACGGTCTACATGCAAGCGGCGCTGGATCAGCTCCGTACCGAGGGATACGAAGTAAAACCGGAAGACGTGGCGCGGTTGTCGCCGCTCGGCTTCGGGCACTTCAATTTCCTGGGACGTTACTCGTTCAACCTATCCGAGCCTATCGCCAAAGGTAATTTGCGTCCACCGAGAGATCCAGATAAAACAATTACTTAATCACGTAACGCGCTTATGTACACTTTCTGTCCGGCTGCTCGTCAAATCCCGATTGCCCTGCGGACAGGCCTTCCTGAGTGATTTTTTTCGAGCGATCACGGTAAGATTCTGCGATCCCGCTGCGTCCAAGCAGTGCCCATCCCGGGTATCCATCGCAAACCTTGAGGAGCACTGCCATGACTCGCATTCCACCGCTTGACCCAAACACCGCCCACGCCAGTGCGGCTGAATTGCTCAGCACCGTCAAGAAGAAAATGGGTGTTGTGCCAAATCTGATCGCTACCCTGGCCCATTCGCCGGCGGTGGCGAAAGCCTATCTTGGCTTCAGCCAGACGCTGGCCGACGGCGCCCTGTCGTCCCGCCTACGGGAAAAAATCGCCCTGGTGGTCGGCGAAACGAATAGCTGCGACTATTGCGTAGCCGCTCACACCGCACTTGGCAAGGCGGCAGGACTTACCGAGCAGGAAACGCGGGAAGCGCGAAGCGCGCAGGCGCGGGTTGAAAAAGAGCGCGTAGCGCTCAGCTTCGCGCGCCAACTCGTCCAGGATCGGGGTGTCATCACCGATAGTGATCTGGAACGGGTCCGCCAAGTAGGCTATACGGATGGCGAGATCACCGAGATCGTGGCCAACGTGGCTTTGAACATCTTCACGAATTACTTTAATCATGTCGCCGGCACAGCCATAGATTTCCCTGTTGTGCCCAGCCTCGCGGCGGCCTAACACTATTCTCCAGTATAGCCGGCCGGCGGCCGCCGGCCGGACATCGCAAGACGGATCCAACAGGTGAAACGATGCTTAATCGATCATGGACACTCTGAACCGGAACAATGAAATCTGGTTGAGCCATCTCGGCGGCGCAGGTTCTGACCAACAGGCGGCCTTGGCAGACCTGCGGGCCGAGTTGCTGCGTGGCCTACATCGAGCTTTTTGGAGTTGGAAGGGGGTGGATGACGACTTTCTCGAAGACGCTGTGCAGGACGCGCTGCTGCGCATCCTTGACCACCTTGGGCAATTCGCGGGCCGCAGCCGCTTTCTGACCTGGGCCACCGCCATCGCCATCCGCGTTGCCATGAGCGAACTGCGGCGACGCCGCTGGCAAGATGTATCCCTGGATGAGGTGATCGCCGATGCTGATTTCAGCCCGCTATGGACCGCCGCCAAGGACGCGGAGCCAACCGCCGGTTGGGAGCGCCAAACAATGCTCGCCACCTTGCGCGACATAATTCACCAGCAATTGTCCCAAAAACAACGGACAGCCCTGCTCGCCGAGTTGAAGGGCATGCCCCAGGAAGAAATAGCCCGCCATCTTGGCAGCAATCGCAACGCCGTATACAAACTAACACACGATGCGCGCAAGCGCTTGAAGCAGGCGTTAGAAGCGGCCGGCTACCAAGCCGCCGATATCCATGTTGCCTTTGCCGAATGAGGATGCCGTCATGCTACTCTCTCGAAAAGAAATTGACAGCCTAATGAAACTGATCGGCCTCACGCAGGATGTCGAACTCAACTGCGAGCAATGTCTGTACCTAATCGCGGAATTCGCTGAACGGGAATTGGCGGGTAAAACCCTCCCTGCGGGATTGCAGGCTGTTGAACAGCATTTATCGGTCTGCGCGGAATGCCGCGAGGAGTATGAGGCTTTGCAGCAGGCGCTCAGGGAACTGAGCGCTTGAAGCAAAATGACCAATAAATGGTACGACATCCCATTATTACCCGAAACACCCCCCGCGTATTGCCGGGTGCCTGGTTTGGGTTGCGTTTAGGTCGCTTGCCGATCATTTTCGGTAGGCAGTCCCGCCTCGATCCAGTCCTATTGGTTCCGTTGCATTAGAGTCAAGTGATGAATATCGAATTTAAGCGACTCGCCGAAATTGACCAGTCTGAAGTCATTGCATTAATGAATAACCCGTCGGTGCGACGGCAAATGCCCCTGTTTAAGGGCGATTTTGGTGACCGGGACTGCAACGAGTTTATTGCTGCCAAGGAAAAATTATGGACTGACCATGGTTACGGGCCTTGGGCATTTGTCGTTGATGGGCACTTTGCAGGATGGGGTGGATTACAACCAGAAAATGGTGAAGCCGACCTGGGGTTGGTGTTGCACCCCAACTACTGGGGAATAGGCAAAGCGGTATATAAGGAAATTATAGATCTTGCTTTTGGGGAGATGGGTTTTGAAACGGTTACAGTGCTCCTGCCACCCACGAGGAAACGGGCCAAAGGCCTATTTCGGATAGGTTTCAAGAGGGATGGAGAGATAGAAGTTGGAGGAGAATGCTTTATCCGGTACCGATTAGACAAAAGGTTCCGTTGAGCACAATCCATAGTGGTATCGTTTTGTTTGCTGTTATCCCAATATTCCAGGGCATGGCGATTTACCGCAGCGGTACGCAGTGCGTACCCTACAGTGAAGAGGTTGATACCGATTATTGAAACGTAGGGTATGCACCGCGCACCTTGGAATGCAGGCTAAACAGGTTGCCGGACTATCACCTTTGGCCTTTCACCTTTGGCCTTATGTTAGGGTGAGGGCACTCAAGAAGCGTAGGGTACGCAC
>DDST01000024.1 GCA_002343485.1 Proteobacteria bacterium UBA2383 | reverse complement strand
AAACTGGAATGGCTGCACTGCGTTATGCCGTGGTAGCCGCGAAATAACGCAGCAAGATGGCTTGCCTGTGGCCGGAAAACGGCCCGATGACCTTCATCAGCTTTCCCTGCTCCAAGGTGCTTCGATCCCCCTGCCCCTATCCAGGCATCCAGAGCGCTCCCCTCGCAAGGAGGGTGGGAATTTTTAGAAATTTTTGTGCAAATCCATCCCCGTATACAGCCCAGCGACTTGCTCGGCATAGCCATTGAACATCTGTGTGTCACGGCGGAAGAAATCGCCGATGCGCCGTTCCTTGTTCTGGCTCCAGCGTGGATGACTCACTTCAGGATTGACGTTGGCGTAGAAACCGTATTCGCTGGGAATCTCCCGGTTCCAGGTGGTGCTTGGCTGCTGCTCGGTGAAGCGGATTTTCACAATCGATTTAATGCTCTTGAAACCATATTTCCACGGTACGACCAATCGTAGCGGCGCACCATTTTGATTGGGCAATTCCTTGCCATACAGGCCCGTCGCTAGCAGCGTCAATGGATGCATGGCCTCGTCCATCCGCAGCCCTTCGACATACGGCCAGTCCAGAATACGGGTGCGCTGGCCCGGCATCTGTTTGGGATCGAGCAGGGTCGTGAATTCAACATATTTGGCGTTAGAGGCCGGCTGGAAACGAGGCAGGATTTGATTAAGCGGAATACCCCGCCATGGCACTACCATCGACCAGGCTTCGACGCAACGCAGCCGGTAGATGCGTTCTTCCGGCTGTTGCGAGGCTAAAAAATCCTCCAGCGCATACTGGCCCGGTTTCTCACAATGCCCCTCGACCACAACGGTCCAAGGCTTGGTTTTCAGACTGCCCGCGTTTTCTGCCGGATCGGTCTTACCCGTACCGAATTCGTAGAAGTTGTTATAGGAAGTGATGTCCTTATAGGGGGTCGGCTTGAGATCCTCGTCTGCGGCCTGGGCGATACGGCCCCGCAGAGTGGGCGGTAACCATGCGGCAGCACCCAATATGGCAGCGGTTTTTATGAACTCGCGGCGGCGGGCATACAATTCCGGTGGCGTAATTTCCGATGGATGAATATCGGCGGGTTTCTGAATCAGCATGATAGGACTCCGGGTGATAGACTCCCTGGTTGTGACCCGCTCAATATTCACGAGTTGCGTTTCGTCGCAATCCATATCACTGCTCACACTGCTTTCCGCACCATGACCTCGAAACAAACCCGCTTGTTGCAACGTGCCGGTAAGCCGCTGGTTTTCAGCGCCAGCCTGCTGCCGCTGGCTTGGCTGTTCTGGCTTGGATGGAACGATCAATTGGGCGCAAATCCGGTGGAGACGCTGACGCATCGCACCGGCAGCTGGAGCCTGCGCTTTCTGCTGCTGACGTTGGCCGTGACGCCGGTGCGGCGGCTGACCGGCTGGAATGGTTTACAGCGCTTTCGACGGATGTTGGGGCTGTTCGCCTTCTTTTATGTCTGTTTGCACTTCAGCGTCTATTTGGTTTTCGACCATTTTTTCGATGGGTCCGCCATCATCGCCGATATCGCCAAACGGCCCTACATTACTGTCGGTTTCGCCGCTTTTTTGTTGCTGGTGCCGCTGGCAGCGACGTCCACGAATCGGATGATCAAACGGCTGGGCCGGAACTGGCAGCGTTTGCATCGGCTGGTCTATGTGATTGGAATATTCGGGGTGCTGCATTACCTGTGGCTGGTCAAGGCAGATATCCGGGAACCGCTGCTGTATGCTGGGATTCTCGCTGGATTGCTGGGGTATCGGCTAGGGTGGCGGTACACGCATCGCAGTTAGTGTGGCAATCTGGGGCGCGGCATCCAGTTGATGGCGGCGAAGAATTCCGCCGGTGATAGAATCATGCAATAGAATCCCTAGAGGCCCTCTGGCCGCGATGGGCAACTTGACGCCTTTCACCTTGGAGCGCTAACCACTGATGACCTTGCACGCTTCGAATGCTGCCGCCGCCCTGCTCGGCGGCCTTCACACTTTTATCGAACCTGCTTATATACGCACCGATCCCGAGAGCTGCCTGAATTACGGTCGTGACTGGACACGCCTGCACACGCCCAACCCGCTCGCCGTAGTGCTACCGGGGACGATCAAAGAGGTGCAAGCCTTGGCCGGTTACGCCAACACCCATCAACTGGCGCTGGTTCCATCGGGCGGACGCACTGGACTCAGTGGCGCAGCGGTCGCTTGTCAAGGGGAAATCGTGGTCTCGATGGAACGCATGAACCGGATTCTCGACTTCGACCCTACCGACCGCAGCGTCACTTGCGAAGCCGGGGTGATCACTGAAGTTCTACAAAACTTTGCCCGCGATCATGGGCTGTACTACCCGGTCGATTTCGCCTCGCGCGGCTCCAGCCAGATCGGCGGCAATATCGCTACCAACGCTGGCGGCATCAAGGTCATCCGCTATGGCCTGACTCGTGACTGGGTGACCGGACTAAAAGTGGTGACTGGACGTGGCGACCTGCTGTATCTCAACCGGGGGCTGATCAAGAACGCCAGCGGTTATGATCTGCGGCATCTGTTTATCGGCAGTGAAGGCACGCTGGGCATTATTGTCGAGGCGACGCTGAAACTGACCCGCCCCCTGCGTGAACCGAATGTCATGGTGTTAGGCATACCCAGCCTGGACAGTATCATGTCGCTGTATCACGTCTTTCGCAACAAATTGGAATTGAGCGCTTTCGAATTCTTCTCGGAACGAGCGTTGCGTCATGTGCTGGCCAAAGGTCTTCACCGGCCCTTCGAAACAGAAACACCTTATTACGTACTGATCGAGTTTGAGAATCCCGGCGGACTGCACACTGATACTGCGTTAAACCTGTTTGAGCACTGTGCCGAGCAAGGCTGGCTGGCTGATGGCGTGATAAGCCAAAGTGAGGCCCAAGCCCAGGAATTATGGCGGCTGCGTGAAGATATCAGCGAATCGATTTCAGGTTATCAGCCCTACAAAAACGATATCGCTCTGCGCATTTCCCGCATACCGGCTTTTCTCAATGAAGCCGACACCTTGTTGACCCGGGAATACCCGGATTTCGAGGTGCTCTGGTATGGCCACATTGGCGATGGCAACCTGCATATTAATATTCTCAAGCCAGCAGATTTGGATTCGATAGCATTCGCCAAAAAATGCGGGGGTGTCAGCGAGCATCTATTTACGGCGCTGCAACAGTATGGCGGCAGTATTTCTGCTGAACACGGGGTTGGCCTGCTCAAAAAACCTTACCTGCATTACACCCGTGATGAAACTGAAATCAGCTACCTACGCGCTATCAAACAGGCATTTGACCCGAATGGGATTCTGAATCCAGGAAAGATCTTTGATTAAAGCGCTCGCCATAAAGATGGGATAATTTTTACTTTGACACTGATAAAAAAGGGCTTTTGAGCAGCGGCTGCGTTATCCTTAGCAGTACTAAGGCTGCACCAACCGGCCCGGTAAAATCACACGCCATCCGCACACGAACGCCGGCGGATCGGCGGACAAGCGATGGAGGTGGTCATGGTGGAATCCAGTATGCTGACCGAAACGATCCGCGACATCGTCCAGCACCACAGCGGCATGCCGACCCGGTTGCTGCAAATTCTGCGCGACGTGCAAGACCGTTTGACTTGGTTGTCACCTGAAACCCTGGAGCGAGTTGCTGAGGAACTCAGCATTTCACCCAATAAGGTACGCAGCGTCGCCGAATTCTATTCCTTTCTCTATACCACACCACGCGGTCGCTATGACATTCTGTTCAGTGACAATATCACGGACCGGATGTTGGGTAACCGCGAGTTATTGCATTATCTCTGCGGCCGGCTGAAGGTCAGCATCGGCGAAACCCGGAGCGATGGATTAGTCACGATTGGCACGACATCTTGCACCGGAATGTGCGATCAAGGCCCAGCAGCGCTGGTCAATGGTTATACGCTGACCCGTTTGAATCCATCGCGCCTGGATGGCATCGCCAATCTGATCGAAAGCCGCATTCCGCTGGCGGAATGGCCACGTGAGTTGTTCGAGGTGTACAGCAACCTGCGCCGGGCCGATATTTTGCTGGGCCGGCATTTCGCCGACGGTTCTGCCTTACGGGCAGTGTTGAAGCGTGGCCCAGAGGCGATAATGGAAGAAATGGTCAAATCCGGTTTACGTGGCCAAGGCGGGGCCGGTTTCGGGTCAGCCGCCAAGTGGATTTCCTGCCGCAACGCCCCTGGCAACGTAAAATATGTAGTTTGCAATGCCGATGAAGGCGAACCAGGCACTTTCAAGGACCGGGTGCTGATGCAGGATTTCGCTGATCTGGTGTTCGAAGGCATGACCTTGTGCGGCCGGGTTATCGGTGCTCAACACGGGTTCGTCTATCTGCGTGGCGAGTATCGCTACATGTTGAACCCGCTCAAAGCGACTTTGCAACGCCGCCGCGAGGCCGGGTTGCTCGGTGAGGCGATTCTCGGCGATATCTCGTTCAATTTTGACATTGAAATCCATCTCGGCGCCGGCGCCTATGTCTGCGGTGAGGAATCGGCGCTGATCGAGTCGCTGGAAGGTAAGCACGGAGTGCCGCGCATTCGCCCGCCTTTCCCGACAACCCACGGTTACCTAAACAAGCCAACGGTGGTCAACAACGTCGAAACGTTTGCCGCGGCGGCGAAAATTGCTGTGGAAGGCGGTGACTGGTTCGCCAGCCGCGGCACCGCTCAATCCAAGGGTACCAAACTGCTGAGCGTCAGCGGTGACTGCGAGCGGCCCGGTATCTACGAATATCCGTTCGGCATTACCGTCAACCGGGTACTGGAGGATTGTGGCGCGCACGATGCCCAGGGCATTCAGATGGCAGGTCCTGCCGGGCACATGATTTCCGCCAAACAGTTCGACCGGCGCATTTGTTTCGAAGATCTGGCAACCGGCGGATCGTTCATGGTGTTCGACCAGAAACGCGACATTTTGGACGGGGTGCGCAATTTCGCCCATTTCTTCGTCCACGAGAGCTGCGGATTCTGCACACCTTGCCGGGTTGGCACCTCGCTGATGCGTGATCTGATGGACAAGGTGCATACCGGACATGGCACGCGCTACGATCTGGAAGAGATGCGCAAACTGGGGCGGATCATGCAGGCGGGTTGTCATTGCGGGCTGGGCCAGACCGCGCCCAATCCGGTGCTGGATAGTCTTGATCAGTTCCCGGAAGCCTACGAGCGGCGGTTGCGCTCCACCGCTTATGAGCCTGCTTTCGATCTGAACGCGGCGCTCGAAGAAGCCCGGCAGTTGACCGGACGCAGCGATCCAGGCGCGTATCTAAACGAGGAGGATCTGCTGGTAGGAGCAATGCCATGAGCGACGAACAAAGTTTTACCCTGGACGGGCGGCGGATTCCATTCCAGAATGGTCAGACCGTCATGCAAGCAGCGCTGGAAGCCGGTGTCTACATTCCGCATCTGTGCTTTAACCCGGAATTTACCCCGCACGGTAGTTGCCGGGTCTGTCTGGTCAAGGTCAACAATCGAATGCAAGCGGCCTGTACGACGCCGGCCGCCGACGGGCAAACCGTTCAGAGTGAAACCGAGGAGCTGCGGGAAATCCGCCGGGGCATTCTGCAAATGTTGTTTGTCGAGGGCAACCATGTCTGCCCGGCCTGTGAGAAAAGCGGGGCTTGTCAGTTGCAAGCGGTGGCCTACTACACCGGGATGCTGGCGCCGCACTTCAAGCACTTCTACCCGCGCCGGCCGGTGGATGCCTCCCATCCTGAGGCAGTGATCGACTTCAACCGTTGCATTCTGTGTGAGCTCTGTGTGCGGGCCAGCCGCGACGTGGACGGCAAAAATATCTTTGCGGTGGAGGGGCGCGGTATCCAAGCGCATCTGGTGGTCAACACGCCATCCGGTCAACTGGGCGCGACCGGTTTCAGCCTTCACGACAAGGCAGCGCAGGTTTGCCCAACCGGTTCGATTCTGACCAAGCACCGGGGCTACGACATCCCAATTGGACAGCGACTGTACGACCGCAAACCGATCAATGTGGTCGGCGACGTGGCGCAGTTGCCGGACCGTCAGGGAGGACGCCGCCATGATTGAACCCAGACTGAAAATCGCCACCTGTTCGCTGGCCGGTTGTTTCGGCTGCCACATGTCGTTACTCGATCTCGACGAGCGGTTGTTCGATCTGGCCGAGCGCGTGGAACTGGATCGCAGCCCGCTGACCGATATCAAGGAACTCGGTGAGTGCGATGTCGGCCTGATCGAAGGCGGGGTGTGCAACGCTGAAAATGTCCATGTACTTATGGAGTTCCGGGCGCGCTGTAAGATTCTGGTGGCAATCGGCGCCTGTGCGCTAAACGGGGGTGTTCCGGCAATGCGGAATCAATACGACCTCAAGGAATGCCTGGAAGAATCCTATGTGCGCGGGATGGGCCTGGTCAACGCGCAGATTCCCAGCGATCCGGAAATTCCGCTGCTGCTTAACAAAGTGCACCCGATCCACGAGGTGGTGAAAATCGACTACTCTCTGCCCGGGTGCCCGCCGTCAGCGGATACGATCTGGACCTTCATCAACGAATTGCTGTCCGGACAGGCGATTGTGCTGTCTTATAGACAGATTCACTACGATTAAGCGAGGGCGTGTCATGAGCGAATTGGAAACGGCGGCCCATCCCGAACAGCTCTGTCGAGTCGCCATTGATCCGTTAAGCCGGGTTGAAGGACACGGTAAGGTCACATTATTGGTGGACCGGAACCATCACATCCGCCAAGCACGGTTGCATATCGTTGAATTTCGTGGCTTTGAAAAATTTATCCAGGGTCGGCCCTACTGGGAGGTGCCGGTTGCTGTACAGCGATTGTGCGGCATCTGCCCAGTTAGCCACAATCTAGCGGCAGCTAAAGCCGTTGATCAACTGATTGGGGTGGAGCAGCTTCCGCCCGCTGCCGAGAAAATCCGCCGGTTGATGCACTATGGCCAGACCCTGCAATCACACGCCGTGCATTTCTTCCATCTAGCCTCGCCGGATTTCCTATTTGACTTCGACAATCCTATCGCCCAGCGCAATATCGGCGGGGTGATGGCGGATTATCCTGATATTGCCCGTCAAGGGGTGCGGCTGCGCAAATACGGCCAGGAAGTCATTCGCATCACTGCCGGCAAGCGGGTGCATGGCACCGGCACGGTCCCCGGCGGAGTCAACAAGGCGCTGACCTTGCAGGAGCGCAACTACCTGCTCACCGATCTTGAATTAATGACGCAATGGGGACGTCACATCCTCAAGTTGATGAAGAAAGCCTATGAGGCAAACCCTGGTTATTTCACTCGCTTTGCCGCGATCCCATCCAATTATCTTAGCCTGGTGCGTGCTGACGGGGCGCTAGACCTCTATCATGGCGGGTTGCGTACTAAAAATGATCAAGGCGATCTGTTGTTCGACCATCTCGATTACCGGCGCTATTCGCAGGTCATTCGTGAGCAGGTCAAGTCATGGAGTTATATGAAGTTTCCCTTTATTAACTCTCTGGGGCCGGAGAAAGGCTGGTATCGAGTAGGACCCCTGGCGCGCATCAACAATTGTGATTTTATTCCAACACCGGTGGCTGAAGAGGAGCGCCGCGAATTCATGGCGCTGAACAACGGCCAGCCGATTCATGCGACGCTGGCGTACCACTGGGCGCGGATGATCGAGTTGCTATATGCCACTGAGGCGATTCGGGAATTGTTGCTTGACCCGGACATTTTCGGCGATGAATTGGTGACACGCGGCGAGATGACCCGCGAAGGTATCGGTGTCATTGAGGCGCCGCGTGGTACGTTGTTTCACCATTACCGGATCGATGAGGATGGACTGATCGAGAAGGCCAACCTGATTGTGTCCACCACGAATAACAACCAGGCGATGAACGAGTCGATTCGCCAAGTGGCAGAGAACTATCTGGATGGCAAGGAACTGACCGAACCGCTGTTGAACCAGATCGAAGTTGCAGTGCGAGCCTACGATCCTTGCCTGTCCTGCGCTACGCATGCTCTAGGACAAATGCCGCTGATCGTAGAGTTGGTGGAGGAAGACAGTGGAGTGATGATAGATTGCTTGGTGCGCGATGCGAATGGAAAGGTTCGCGAGAGTTTTGTGGAATTCTAGGGCGTGCTGTCAAATAGGAGCCTGCTTGGATTATGATCATTAGCGGGTGTGCCATATGGAAAAAATGAACCCTATTGAATTTACTGCCTCGATAATAGGTGCGTTTGCCGGCACGCTTTTGGCCTCATTCTTCTCCTTTATGATTTTAGAGACGGAGCAATTGCCGGTTATTCTGGCATCCACTGGGGCATCGGCTATGTTGCTGTTTGGTTTTCCACATAGTCCGGTATCGCAACCATGGAACCTGGTTGGCGGTCATATCGTCTCCGCCATCATTGGAGTCGGTTGTTTTAAGTTAATACCGAATGCGCTACTGGCATCTGCCATTGCTATACCGGCAGCCATGATCCTCATGCACCTGCTTCGTTGCATGCATCCGCCGGGCGGCGCCACGGCAATCACGGCGATCATTGGTGGCGAGGCTGTCCACGAACTAGGATTCGCATTCGTTGTGGTCCCCGTTTTTATTAATGCGATCATCCTGCTATCGGTCGCGATGAGCGTTGGTACATTTCGCCAGAAAAATCCTTTTGATATCAATGCAAAAACTTGGCTGGAGTAGCCGTGGATTGGCCTGCCAGGCTGAAACTGCCAATGAGAAGCAAAAAACCACCTGCAAAGCAGGTGGTTTTGGGTGAGTCCTGTAAAATTTCCTGGTTCTCCCGCCCGATGAAGCGGTGAGGGTTTACTTGACCGGCGCGGCGGGTGCGGGCGGTGCGCTTGCTGCCTGACCTATCCTTCGCCGTAACCCCGCTATCTTCACTATCACCAGAATGATTTGAAAACCCTGCTGATAGGCATGAAAACCTGACGGAACATCCTGGCAGCACGTGCTTTCGATAGTTATCGGGGCGAAAAAGAAGAACCATGTATTTCTCCTAGTTGCTAGTGATTGATTGCTCTTCAAAAGCCATGCTTTGTATGGCTTCAACCAGCATTTTGAAGCTATGGGAACGGGTATTATTGATGTCAAGATGAGGTGCAATAGCGCGCGAGCCGCCGATCTTTTGATAACGCCCCTTGGTCAAGGCAATTAATTCCTGTGAGGGAGAACCCAGCCGATCTGGAGTCCGAAATTTCTGGTTTTTCTGACGCTTGGCAATCCCTGCTATTCCAAGCCCGTACTCGACAGCCGCAAGATCAGCCAGGTAAAAACTTTCCAGTTCGCGGCAGACGATGCGCACGATGGTGTTGGGGCGTCCTGCATCGGCGCAAAACTGCTGAAGTCGCTCTTTGATAGCCAGGCAGTCGCCAGAATCCTGGTCGCGAATGACGAAAAAGCGAGCGCCTCTGTTGCGATAGTCGCGCATTCGCCGGACCAACTGTTTCTCCATGTCCTGCTTCCCGTCAAACACGATGTAGCGAACATCCACGCACTGGGGCGCTATCCTGGGCAACAGCCCTTCCAGCATCGCACGCGCTGATGCTTCCTCCAGGAAAAAGACCCATTCACTCATTGTTGAGGATCGGCGCCCGCGAAAAAGCCTTGTTTCCACAAAAGCCCCATTTTGTCGCCATCCGCCATGTAGGCGGCGATCTGTGGATCATCCTTGGCACGACGTACTTGGGTAAAGCCCTCCCGCTTGACGAGCCAGAAGACTTCATCCAGCTCTGCCGCATTGAGAAAATCGGGCGAGTGGGTCGAAATCATGACCTGTCCTCCTCGCTGGGCATACAGGCGAAACTCTTCGGCCAACTCCGCCATCAACTGAGGATAGAGTTGATTTTCCGGTTCCTCGATGCATAACAGAGGATGAGGCTTCGGATCATGGAGCAGTACCAGATAGGCGAACATTTTTATGGTTCCATCAGAGACATATCGATCTAGAAACGGTGTTTTGAAGGAGCCATCCTGAAAGCGCAGTAACAGATAACCGTCCGGGGTGAGTTCCGGTAGAACTGTGTTGACACCTGGCACACGCGCTTGCATTCGCGCCAGAATTTCCTGGAAGGCGTCTCGATGATTTTCATACAAGTATTGGGCAACCCGAGGCAGGTTATCGCCCGATACCGAGAGATGCTCTACATAACCGGTGACTTCCTTGCGACCTCGCGCAGCATCGATGTGAAAGTCAGAGACATGCCAGGATTCAATCAGTTGTCGAAAGGCATTGGCGGCTTTGAAACGTTGAAACTGGCCGAGTCCCTTGATAGCGAGAATATCGGGTGAATCGAGCGTTTGGGATTCCCGTTTCAGCTCTTCATCGGGCTTATTGAAGTCTTCTTCATTGGTAATGGCATAGCCGCTACCGTTCTGGAAATCGAGAAAATGAAAGGGCGCTCCGTAGGCGCTTCTTTTGTAACGGAGCCGTTCGCGCCGTACGATGGGCCGCCCTTGCTCCTCACCAATTTCTACGGAATACGTGACGAGACGGCTGGCTTTTGCAATGAGCATCCGGTATTGAATTTCGATGAGAATACTTTCTGCTTCATAGCCCCGGCTGACAACTTCCCTGAAACGTCCCCGTCCATCCAGCGCTTGCCGCACGTTGCCTGACAGGCAGTCCCGTAAAAATCCAAATACTTCGAAGAACGTGCTCTTGCCGCTGCCGTTCGCACCTACAATCACTGAAAGCTTAGGAATTTCACGGATATGCACATCTCTGAATACTTTAAAGTTTTTTAAATGAATTGCTTCAATGTGCATAGCATCTTTTTCCAAAAAAAAGCTTGGTTGGTCATATCAAAGCCTTGCCATCCTATTGATCTGCCGCTTCGCGCATGGACAACACCTGCCAGCCTTGCCTTCGGGCGATGTAGATATCCTCCTCAGAAATGGCAATCCCGAATCTCTCAAAAGGCCAAGCGAGTTCCAGCTGTCCCACAATACACTTGCCCGGTTCATGGATTTCGTAGCCCACATCCGGAGGATTCCATCCTTTTGAGCGATAATGATAGAGAATGCCGTGGACTCCCGGATCAGCCAGTTTGAAGACCTCACTCCAACCCATATCCTTCTTGACAATAGATTGCTCACGGCGCAGTCGGGTAATCAGTTGCATATCTGCATGGCGCACAGACATGTGATCATGAGAGGGTTGCTTACGATGACAATCCACGCATAGGGCCTGCAAATTGGATTTCCGGTTATCCGTTTTGACGCCGTTCTTGTGATGGGTATGCAGCAGATTTTTATGATTGGAAAGATTGACACTACATGATTCGCAACGAAAATCTCGGTCAGCTCGATATCTTCCAGAGATCATCGGCCAATCCGGTGTGTAGAGGCTATCGTTTTCACCTGCCAATCGACTAGGCATATGTGGAAAAAAGGAGCTGTATGTCGCAAAGAATGCTGTAAGAGAAAAGCGAGAAAAAATAGTTGATCGACTACCCTGCTTATAGCCCTGATAATTCAAATACTCCAAACAATTCTTGCAAACATTCAATTGTGTTTTGCCTTCGACTGGACTTCGAGTGTGAATGGATAGTCCGGAAATGAAAAATTCACCACTGGTATCATTGGTAGCCACATAACGCTCAAATTTTCCTTTTGACTGCATTTCGGTAAGTGTTTTGCAAAAGGCGACGTGATACTTGCGTCCGGCGCTGCGATTATCGAGAGCTTTCTGTACGTTTAACCCATGATCCTGAATGTACAATAAGACTTGTCGTCCCTTGTAGGCCAGTAGTCCAGTGTTGGTATTAACATCTTTCAGGCTGACATCGATACCTGTTTCACTCAGGGCGATATCGATGGGGTCCAATGCTGTTGCTTTCTGTCCAAGATGGAACTCTGGATCGGTCGCTTGCGCTCCCATTTGCCGGACTGTGGCATGCAGTGCGGAAAAATCAACGGTCAGGCGCATCTCTACGCCTCACCTTTCGAGAATCTTCCGGATCTGGGTTTCGGCATTGGTGATAACGCGAAACGAGACCCGGCGGGAACGCTCGAAATTTTCGGAGCCGTCATGGTTCTCGATAAGCCGCGAAGAAGAGAATCCCACCGCTGCAACGTGCTTCTTGACCCAACGACGTTCTGGTGCGACGCCCGGCAGCGTATAGACGTACTCCAATACGGATCGTGTCCGGCCCTGCGATAGCTCCATGTTATTGAAATAGGCCTCCTCTTCCGTGGATCGCTGGTTCCAGACGCTACTGGTATGACCTTCAATACGCACCTCGTCAATCGAATCACGAAATTGCATCAACACACTCAGGTAACGCGGAAAAAAGTCGCTCAAAATCGTCTGAAAAGCCGGTTTCAGCGTGATCTTTCCAGTATCAAACAGGACATCGGGTGATTTAAACTGGAACGATAAGGTCGCCTGTTCAATGTCGGCATCCCAACGTTGTAAATCGTCCTTGAACTCCGTCATGAGTGCGTCATAGAGCGCGACCTGGTTTTCCTGGTAAGTAATGGCCACCTCTTTAATTTTATCGCGTTCGATCAAGGCATCCCGCATCAAGGCAATCGACACGAACAAAAACACCATCATCAGGCCGGCCATGAGATCGGACACCGACAACCAATGTTCACCACTGTCCTCATCGGCTAAATGACGGACTCCGCTACCGAAGATCCGCTCTGAACCGGGATTCATCGGGCAGTCCGACCCGGTTTAGCCACTGCCTGTTGGCGAGCGGATTGCCCCTGTTCAGTGACCACTTGCTGCATGGCATGCACCAGCTTTATGTAATCACTGGTGAATTGGCCAGTAATTTGGGCCAAGGCTTGACCCATCTCATTCATCACTCGGTTGATTTCTTGCTGCATCGTCTGATCAATAGCGGAAAGCTGCTTGTTGACCCCCTCCCCAGTCCTCGATACTGCTTTACCCATTTCTTCCAGTACACCATCGACAGTCCGGTTGACCGCGCGCATTTGCGCAGTGGACACTTCCTCCAAGGTGCTCTCCAGGCGTTTCTGCATCTGGATGATACTCTCGGCCACCTGCTCTTGAGTGGCTCGTGTGTCGCGTTGCGCTTGTTCACCTGCCGTTTTAAGAGTTGTTGATAACCCCTTGGCATGTTCAAACAGGTTGTTGGCCATGTCTTTGGTATGCTCATGTATCTGGATGAATGCGCCTTCCAACTGTTTGTGCAGGGTTTCGTTCTGGGCAACCAAGCGATCGGCGGTCTTCGTCAGGTGACTTTGAAGATCTTGAACACTGTCGTCTAGTTTCTGCGCGCCTTGCTTAAGGGCATTCTCGACGGCGGTAGCACCACTTTCCAACCCTTCACGAACGCGATTGATACCCTGATCGGTAGTTTTGATAAAGGTATCAAGCTGTTTATGGGTCTTTTCGTCGTGGGCCTCAATGTAGGCATCGGACAGATCCAGCAGTTTGGTGTAATGCTCGCTGGCGGTTTGCACCGAAGCGGCTATTGCATTGACGGTCTGCTCAATCTGCTCGCGGATTTGCGGAACCGCTTCGACAGCTTTGTCGCGCATATCGCGGAATATTTCCAAGTGACGGCTCAATTCCTGGAGTTGATGCTGATTCACTTCCAGCACCGTCTTGAGCTGCGCCATGGTGGTGGGGATTTGTTGTGCTTCCTTGGCGATGTGAACCACAGAGGCTTCAATCTGGGTAATCGCACGCACTGCTTGTTCATACTGGGCGGACATCTGTTCGAGTTGCTGTCGATAATTGTTCTGCCACTCGACCAGCTTTTGGACGGAGGCATCCAGGGCCTTGAAGTTATCGCCGAACTGTTCCGTCAGGTTTTTGTTGAAGTCGGCAATCACCTCGCGCAAGGCATTCATCATCTGTTCCGTGGCAGATTTAGAAAGCATCTCCGCGAACTCATCCAGCTCCTGCCAGAGCTTGTTGGCAAACTGGTTGCGCGTGTCCCGATCCTCGGTGATGGCGCGCATAATTTCTTTATGCCGGTCATTTTCATCGCTACGAAGCAACTTCAACTGACCAACCAGGCTGGTTTCTTCTGTACCGGAAACAACCACACGCAATTCTACGACTGCATTTATCATCTCTTTGTGTTGGTCGTTTTGGTCAGTTCGCAAGAGCTTCAATTGACCGACCAGGCTGGTTTCCTCAGTACCAGAAATCGCGGTTTTTAATTCCTGGAACATTTGATTTTGCTCCAAAAGAGCGCCAAGAATTTCTTCAGGGCCAGCTCCAGAGACAACATCGTGCTTACGTGGCGGGGCAATGAGCAATGTCGTTGTCAGCACCTTGAACAGAATCGCGCTTCCCATGCCCGCCAAGCTGGTGATAAAAGCAGTTTTGAGACCTTCCAATAGTGCGGGAATGCTGGCGTCAATATCATCTGGCTTGAAGTGCATGAGCCCGATGACGATACCAACGAAGGTGCCAAGGATACCTAACGATGTTAGCAGTGTCGGTGCATAGCTTACAAAGCGGGGAGCGCGATCTTTGCGGGTCAGCCATACTGCGACACTGAAGCCAATCAGCAGTAGCAATAAAAAGATTTCGGTAACAGTCTTCGCTTGAGCATTCCACAAAAGGTTTTCAATCATTTGGCCAAAGAAAGTCAGTTTCTCCATGCTATTTATTTCCATGTTATAGTTGGCAACTATTTACAGCACACCTGGATGAGTTGTGGGATGTGTCGTGGCGAAAGCCCACAGCCGATGGCCT
This sequence comes from Proteobacteria bacterium UBA2383, assembly GCA_002343485.1. GTDB lineage: Bacteria > Pseudomonadota > Gammaproteobacteria > Competibacterales > Competibacteraceae > UBA2383. Next base: position 6,093 of record DDST01000024.1, on the reverse strand, counting down.
GATTCTACAACCAATTTTTGATTACTATATTATCTCCAACGTACTCAATTTTTATGTCTCATCATCTTGCTTGGTTTTTAGCACAGATTTCTGACAAGGATTACGGACGCTTCGATCATGCCCACCCTGCTCGATGGTAATACCAATGCCCCGATCATGGTGATCGAGGAGAAAGCGGCGGAGCTGCTGCTGAACGAATGGGCAATATCGGCCACCAAGGTGGCCTGATCCAGCGAGGGTTCAGGGTGTTTTAGTCGGCGCGGCGGGTGCGGGCGGTGCGCTTGCTGCCTGACCCAGCCCCCGTGCTACCGTACTGTTACCGAGAAAGCCGAAGACAGCGGCGGCGGCCGGTAGCGAACCCGCATCTCCTCCCTCCACCAGCACATTGGGTACTTTCACTGCATCGGGATTGGCGGCGATGAATGCCAGCACTTCCTTGACCACGGCCAGCTGATAAGTCAACTCCCGTCCCAGCACCCCGGCTTGAGCCTGCTGGCCCGCAGTGATTTCCTGCAAGCGCAGCTTTTCGCCTTCGCCGCGCAATTGGGCCGCAGTGCGATCCTGTTTGGCGACTTCCACCTGGATTTCCGCCCGCACCAGTTCCGGTTGTTGCTCCGCAGTGGCGCGGGCCTTTTCAGTTTTGATCCGCTCTTCCTGAGCCTGCTGTTCCTTGCGGAAGGTGGTAATCATTTGCTGAGCCAGTTGCTCGCGCTTACGGGCCAGCAGCAGTTCCGGAGGAATGACCGGGTCGCCGAAGCGCACTTCGCGGATCGAGACGCCAGCATTGCGCGCCTCGGGAATCAGCGCGTCGAGCACCGCCTGTTCCAGTTGGGGCCGCTTATCCTGTAAATCCAGCACCCGTCGCACGCTTTGCAGATTGCCGCCTTCCTGATCGGTGGCCACCGGTGCGGTAGAACCGGTGACGTTGCGGACGATGCTTCTCACGGTGGGTGTGATGATTTTGTCTTCCACCGCTTGCAAATCGCCGACCGACGCGACGACAAACGGCGCGTCTTCCGGCGTGACCTGAGCCAGGATGCGCAAGTCTTGGGGAATTTCCCAGCCTTCGACCCGCAATAACACCGCGTTGTCCGCCGCATTCTGGGGCGTCACCACCTCTTCCCGCTCGGCGGTCTGCTCAATCTGGCCGTTCTGGTTGAGGGTCAGGTTGATGCGCCGCCGGACATAGCCACCCTGGTATTGCCAGGTTTGGATGCGGGTATCGACCAGCGCAACTTCATAAGCGCGCCGGTTCAGATAATAGGTGCCTGGCAACAGTGGCTCGTTCCACACCCCGCGGCATTCTTTGGGTACCAGAGGAATTGACAGTTTGGCTGTTTGCCCTTCGCGGATAGGTTGACAAATATCAGCAGGCTTTTCCTGCACGTTGGATTTGATCACGGCTACGAAGCCGGCTGGTACTGAAGTGGCCCGCAGGGCATCGCCTTTTACATAGGTCTCGAATAAATATTGGTTCAGCCGGTAGCGGCCCGGTTTCAATACGGTCAGTTGCGGTCCCTTCTGGCCCTTGCCTTCGGTGAGAAAATAGCCAGCATCGAGCATCCGCTGCTCGTCAGACCAGGCATTGGCCAGGAACTGATCCGAACGCAGCGGCAGCCCGTCGCGAGCGACGATGAAGCCATAGTATCCTTCAGGAATTTCTGTCACCGGCAGTTGCTCGACATCGTACAGAATGTTCAGCAGCGGCTTGAAATTGAAACCGGGACCGAGGATTTCCGCTTGTGGTCCGGCTTCGCCGTTCATGGCGATGATGTGGCCAGGCGGTAACTTACTGGCTCCGTAGATCAATTTTAGATGCCCGACTTTGTCCTGATCGATGATCACGAACGAGGTCGCCAACGCCATGAATAGAGCCGCTAGCGACAGAGCGACGCGAGTGCCGGTTTGGAGCCAGCCGAGTTTTGCGGGAATAAAACGCGGTGCGAAGACGGCACTGAGTGCAAACAGGATGATTAGCAGCAAAATACTCATCAGCAGTCTCACTTAACGGTCGGATTTAATAGAGCGGCTACTGTTCATCGGCGCAAACCGGGAACCACCGTAAACGCTGTTGAGATCGACACCGGCGGGTTCTATCCGACGTGGTGACGAGTAGGAGCGAGAGCCTCTCTCGCGCCGGGTGTGGCGACTTCGTGCGCCATCTTTGTAACCATCACGATAACCATCCCGGTAGCCCCCGCGAGGGCCGTGGTAGGAATAGTCGCCAGCGAGCGCGCCCGTAGCAAACAGAAAGCCCAACAACAAACCGGTCAGTGTTTTCATGGTCGCGCCTCTTGAGTGAGTGAATTCTGTTCACTTTTGCAGGGGATTGGTTAAATTCTATCCTTATAAATCTACATTGGGAGTAAATTCCGCTATGTCCGACGCTGTCTCCGCATCCCAATGGCATTTCTGGATCGACCGGGGTGGCACTTTCACCGACGTGGTCGCTTGTCGCCCGGATGGCCAGTTGGTCACTCACAAGCTGCTGTCGGACAACCCGGAACATTACCCGGACGCCGCTCTGCAAGGTATCCGCGATCTGCTCAATGTTGCGGCAGATCAGCCCATTCCTGCTGAGCGCATCGCGGTGGTAAAAATGGGTACCACGGTTGCCACCAATGCGCTGCTGGAGCGCAAAGGCGACCGTACCTTGCTCTTGATCACGGCAGGATTCCGCGATGCACTGCGCATCGGCTATCAGAATCGGCCTAAGCTGTTCGCTCGCCATATCGTGTTGCCAGAACTGCTGTACGAGCGAGTGGCGGAGGTCAAGGAACGCGTTTCAGCCCAGGGCAGCATCATCGTCCCTTTTGATCCCGCCAGCGCCCAAGAACCGTTGGCTGAGGCTTATCAAGCGGGTATCCGTGCGGTCGCCATCGTTTTTTTGCACGGCTACCGCTATCCCGCGCATGAGGAGCAGGCGGCGGCGCTCGCTGAGGAAATCGGCTTTACTCAAATTTCAATTTCTCACCAAGTGAGTCCCTTGATGAAACTGGTCGGGCGTGGTGACACCACCGTTGCCGATGCCTACCTGTCGCCGGTCCTGCGCCGCTACGTCGACCGGGTGGCCCGCGAGGCGGGAGATGTGCGGCTGCTGTTCATGCAGTCCCACGGCGGGTTGGCTGATGCGCACCATTTCCACGGCAAGGACAGCATTCTATCGGGTCCGGCGGGCGGTATTGTCGGCGCAGCTCGCACCGCTGCTCAGGCTGGCTTTAAACGCATCATCACGTTCGATATGGGCGGCACCTCCACCGATGTGGCCCATTATGCCGGCGAATACGAACGTGCTTTTGAAACGCAGGCCGCCGGTGTGCGCCTGCGAGCGCCGATGTTGCATATTCATACAGTCGCCGCGGGCGGTGGTTCGATCTGCCGCTTCGACGGTAGTCGACTGCGGGTCGGCCCTGAGTCTGCCGGTGCTGATCCGGGACCGGCCTGCTACCGGCGTGGCGGGCCGCTGACTGTGACCGATTGCAACGTCCTGCTAGGGCGGATTCAACCCGCGTTTTTCCCTCACGTCTTCGGCCCCGGTCAGAACCAGCCTCTGGATCGAGAGGCCGTCATCCGCCAGTTCGCCACGCTCGCTGCCGACGTGCAAAACGCGACCGGAAAAATCTATACCCCGGCAGAATTAGCGGAAGGTTTTCTGCAGATCGCCGTTGAAAATATGGCGAATGCCATCAAGCAGATTTCCACCCAACGCGGCTACGATGTGACCGAATACACCCTCTGCTGTTTCGGTGGCGCGGGCGGGCAACACGCTTGCGCAGTGGCCGATGCGCTGGGGATGCCGGCGATTTTCATTCATCCCTTCGCGGGTGTCTTGTCGGCCTACGGCATGGGTCTGGCCGATGTCCGGCTGCTGAAGGAGCGGGCGATTGAAGCACCGCTGACAGCGAATTTAGCGCGGTTGCTCGAACCGGTCTTCGCGGAACTGGAGCAGGGCGGGCGCGCTGAGATGCAGGCACAGGATATCCCCGTCGAACAGATACGCACGATCCGCAGCGTTCGCCTGCGCTATGTTGGCAGCGATACAGTCTTAAGTGTTACGGCAGGTGATATTGACGAGCTGCAAACCCGTTTCGAGGCCGCCCATCGGCAGCGCTATGGTTTCGTCATGCCCGGCAAGGGGCTGATCGTCGAAGCGGTGGCGGTCGAGGTGATCGGTGGTGGTTTCGATGCCAATCACCCCGGTGCCGAGGCGCAGTCTCCGTTTGAAAGGCAGGAGGAAATCCAGGAACCTGCGCTGCAACCTACCGCCACGGTTCCGCTGCATATCGCCGGCATCGCCACGCCAGCGCCACTTTACCCGCGTATCGATCTACAGCCTGGCGACCGCATCTCCGGCCCAGCGATCCTCAGCGAATCCGGCGCCACCACGTTGATCGAACCGGGTTGGCAGGCCGAAGTGACGGCGCGCCGCGATGTGGTGCTGACCCGGTGCCAGCCACGCCCGCAACGGGTGGCCGTTGGCACCGAAGCCGATCCGATCCTGTTGGAAGTGTTCAACAATCTGTTCATGGCGATTGCGGAACAGATGGGCGTGACGCTGGCGAATACCGCTCATTCGGTGAACATCAAGGAGCGGCTGGATTTCTCTTGCGCGCTGTTCGACCGGGATGGGCAATTGATTGCCAACGCCCCGCATATTCCGGTGCATCTCGGTTCAATGGGCGAAGCGGTGCGGGCGGTCATTCAAGCCAGCAAGGGCCGGTTTCGGCCCGGTGATGTATACGCCAGCAACGCGCCTTACCACGGTGGAACGCATCTGCCGGACATCACGGTGATTACTCCAGTGTTCGACGAAGCCGGGCAGGCGCTATTGTTCTATGTCGCCTCGCGCGGTCATCACGCCGACATTGGCGGCATCACGCCGGGTTCGATGCCGCCCAATAGCATGACCATCGGCCAGGAAGGCGTATTGCTGGATCACTTTCTTTTGGTCAGCAGTGGCCGGTTCCGTGAGCAGGAACTCTTGGAACACTTGACCGCTGAACCGTGGCCGGCACGGAACCCGCAGCAAAATCTGGCCGATTTGCAGGCGCAGATCGCTGCCAACGAGAAAGGCGCTCAGGAACTGCGGCGCATGGCCGCGCATTTTGGATTGGACACGGTGTGGGCCTACATGGGCCATGTCCAGGACAATGCCGCTGAGCAGGTGCGCCGGGCGCTGGATCGGCTGCAGGACGGTGCATTCGCCTGCGAAATGGATAACGGCGCAATCATTCAGGCCGTTATCACCCTGAACCGGGAACAGCGCTCGGCCCGGATTGATTTCACCGGTACCTCGCCACAACAGAGCAGTAATTTCAATGCCCCTCGCGCCGTATGCGTGGCGGCGGTACTGTATGTGTTCCGCACGTTGGTGGACGACGAGATTCCGCTGAATGCCGGCTGCCTGCGCCCGCTGGAATTGATTATCCCGGAAGGCTCGTTGCTCGATCCTCAGCTGCCCGCGGCGGTCGCCGCCGGCAATGTCGAAACCTCGCAATGCATCGTGGACACGCTGTACGGGGCGTTGGGGGTCATGGCGGCTTCCCAAGGAACAATGAATAATTTCACCTTCGGCAACGATCGCTATCAGTACTATGAAACGATCTGCGGCGGGGCGGGCGCGGGGCCGGGCTTCGATGGCGCCTCAGCCGTGCAGACGCACATGACCAACTCCCGGCTCACCGATCCTGAAGTGCTGGAATGGCGGTTTCCGGTGCGTTTGGAGGCATTCCGCATCCGGGAGAACAGTGGCGGCGCGGGCCGGTGGCGTGGCGGCGATGGGGTGATCCGGTGGATTCGTTTCCTGGAGCCAATGACCGCTGCCATTCTCTCTAACCACCGGCGGAATGCGCCCTATGGATTGCATGGTGGTGAACCGGGGCAGGTTGGGTGCAATGCCGTGGAACGGATCGATGGCACGATTGAGGCGTTACCGGGTACCGCACAAGTCACCATGCAGGCAGGCGATATTTTCGTCATCGAAACTCCAGGAGGCGGGGGGTATGGCCGATAGATACTGCTATTCAAGTCTTTCAGCCATGCGCCTGGGGCAGGCGCTGAAATTTTTCAGATGGCCCATCATATGTACTACGC